>CAYLLE010000104.1:10412-13718 GCA_964384485.1 uncultured Spirochaetales bacterium
TCTGAAACGGTCTCCCGTATTGACAAAGAGACTGTGGTTGCGGTCTCTGCAATAAGCGCCTTTGAAATTGCTTTAAAATATAGAAATGGAAAACTATCACTTCCGATGCCTCCCGAAGAGTGGTGGGCGCGGTTCATCATCCACCACCGGGTGGATGTAATAGATTTAAGCACTGAGCTTGTTATGGGGGCGACCAGACTGCCCCACATACATAATGATCCCGCGGATCGATTCATAATCTTAACTGCCTTGATGCATAATAGCCCGGTAGTAAGCGCGGATCGCCGCTTCGCTGAATACGGGATCCAGGTGCTGCTGTAACCTGGAAATGCTGTGCTGTAACGGGGTTTCCTGAACTCGTAACCTTGTAGTTTTTGTAGTATCATGTCTCAATATAAAAACGGGGGAACTTCAATGAAAAAACAAAAAAAACCGCATATCATCATTTTTAATCCCGACCAATGGCGGGGCGGCGTGATGGGTCACCTGGGCGATCCCGCGGCGGTTACTCCGAATCTGGACGCCCTGACCGGGAGCGGCGGGGTTTCCTTTTCCAACGCCTTCTGTCAGAATCCGGTATGCACACCCAGCCGGTGCAGTTTTATGACCGGGTTGTACCCCCACACCCGGGGGCACCGTACAATGTTTCACATGCTCCATCCGGAACACGGGGAGACAAACCTTCTTAAGCGTCTCCGGGAGGAAGGCTACTTCGTCTTCTGGGCCGGAAAGAACGACCTTGTTCCGGGGCAGGACGGGTGGGAGGGGCACTGCGATATAAAGTTTAATCCTTCCGAGGAAGATTATAAGCGCTGGGGACATCAGCCGAAGGCTGGACTGCATCACTGGACCGACTGGCGGGGAGAACCCGGTAGCACCTCCTACTACGGTATGTTTCCCGGCAAGCTCGATACCGGCGGCGACAGCCTTTATTTCGACAGTGACTGGGCGAACCTGTACGGAACCCTGGATTTTATCCGTGATTACAACGGCGATCAGCCCCTCTGTGTCTATCTGCCGTTGACCTATCCCCACCCGCCTTACGGTGTGGAGGATCCCTGGTTCTCAATGATCGACCGCTCTAAGGTACCTTCCCGTATTAATCATCCCGACAATTGGGAGGGAAAACCTTCTATATTAAAGGAGATATTTGAACGGCAGAACCTTCAGGGAATGAGCGAGGAGCAGTGGACGGAACTCCGGGCGGTGTATTACGGGATGTGCGCCCGGCTGGATCATCAGTTCGGTATGCTGACGGATACCCTCAAGGAGAAAGGCATCTACGATGATTCGGCGGTATTTCTGTTTTCGGATCATGGAGATTTTACCGGAGATTACGGTCTGATCGAGAAGACCCAAAACACATTTGAAGATGTCCTGAGTAAAGTGCCCCTCATTGTAAAACCCCCAAAAGACACTCCGGTTAAACCGGGGGTTAGGGAAGCGTTAGTGGAACTCGTGGACTTTCCGGCCACGGTTTACGATCTCGCGGGTATCGACCCCGGGTATTGGCATTTCGGGAAAAGTCTTGTTCCGCTTCTGGCCGGACAAACCGAATCCCGCCGGGACGCGGTGTTCTGCGAAGGGGGAAGGCTGAAAGGCGAACGGGCCGCGTCTGAGTATCAGTCCCTCCTGGATATGGAGCAGCCTGAGGAGACCCAGTATTGGCCCCGGCTTTCCCTTCAGACCGATCTGGACGGAGCATATCACACCAAGGCGGCAATGTGCCGGACGGAACGGTACAAGTACGTGAAGCGGTTTTATGAGGAGGATGAGCTTTACGATCTCCGGAAAGATCCCGGGGAGCGGCATAACCGGATAGCTGATCCGGAATACACCGAGGTCCTGAATGAATTAAAGGAGCGGATGCTTTCCTGGTATATGGAAACATGCGATGCCGTTTCTTTTGAATGGGACAAACGGAATTTTGTGTAGTATATAGAAAGAAATGACACGAATCGTGGACAAATTATCAAGTTAAATATTTTCCTGGGAAGAAAATATGATCAATGGACCGGGAAATTGTCTTGATCAGCATATAATTTGTCACAATACAACGATTTACGGTGATTTTTGTCCACGATTCAAGGCACTACCCAGCAATTCACGGTGATCACATTCGCATTAAAGTTGATAAATTGTTTTATTACAAGCAATTACATAAATCGGGATCACCGGAAAAATGTTTCAAAAAAATCAAACCTGAACCGTCAATACAACCAGCCAGTCTTTCATCTCAGGCTGGAGGGGAATGCTCCATTCCCCGTTCTGATCCGGTTCCGCTGTCCCGATATAGGTTTCCTCAAATATAGCGGGGTGGACAAAAGACGCGTTGTAGGCTGTCCCCGGTTCCAGACCTAAAATCCTGTACCGGGAATCCTCGGACCACGGATAGGTAGGCTGGTAGAAATAGATAACCCGGAGCTTCCCGGGAATTCCCGCGGCGTATCCACGGGATATATCTCCGGCTTTTCCGTTATCCTCCGCCCGTGGGCTTACCCATTCCGGATGGGGCTCCAGGTTTTCCCACCCTTTTTCCCGAATATATTTACGGGCGGCTCCGAGCTGCCGCGATCCCGGGAGCTCCATGGCCTCCTCCCACGGGGTATTTCCCCATACAGCGCCGTGCGGGGACGGGCCGTAGGGGGCCCCGGGCAGGTTCACCTGCCAGAGACCGTTGGCGCCGTAGCTGTAGCCCGCCGCTCCGCTCAGGTACGCGCTCCAGAAGGTCAGCCGCTGGACCTCCGCCTGGGTATGGTGGAAGATCCCTTCGTAGTTCGCCTCGGCGATGATAAACGGCATAACCGGTTTCCTGCGGTAGGAACGGAGCGCGCAGTCCACGGAATTCTTTACTGAATCGTATCCGCCGTGACCGGTCTGGAGCATCTCGAAGTCCATGACCGTGTCGTCCGTCACTTGATCACGTCCGGTTTGGGTGGGGTGAATGGTGAGGAGTCTGCGGTGAGGATCGGTCTGCTTGATGTATCGGCATATTTCGGTCCAGCCCTCCCGCTGGTTCTCTTCGTCCCGCTCCTTGTTTTCGGAAAGATAGTACGGCATTGCCGCTTCTCCGGCGGCGCACCAGATTACCGGGTAGGCGCTCCACCGGGCGATCATATACCGCCAGTGTTTTTTCATTTTTTCCGGTCCCGTCACCGGAAGGTAATATCCCCAGCACCCCAGGACACACGGGATGAGTCCGGACCTTACCAGCCAATGGATTCGCAGGTCGGCCATATCGAAATAGGCAGGATTGATAGTTTTAAAGTCCTGGTCCCACACCGTTCCGGCTTCATTTTCGCTTCT
>CAYLLE010000105.1:0-13699 GCA_964384485.1 uncultured Spirochaetales bacterium
TAATAAAACAATTTATAAATTTTAATGCGAATGTGATCACCGGGAATTGCTGACCTACCACTGAAAGAGCGGAAATTGTTCAGCCATACGTTTAACCTCATCCCGGATAGCCAGCAGATCAGGATTGGTATTGATACGTTTCCGGAAATCCCGGATAAACCTGGAACGTTCCTTTTTTTCTTTCGGCAGGGTTTCATCTTTTACAATTTCCACCACCCGGGCAATCCACTTTCCTATCTGTTCCATTTCCTTTTCTTTCATTCCCCGGGTAGTTACTAAAGGAGTGCCTATACGGATTCCCGATGGATAGAACGGTGAACACGGCTCATTTGGAATTGCGTTCCGGTTTGCGTACATGCCGGCGATGTCCATGGCATAGGCGGCCTGAGTGCCCAATCCGTCGGAAAGGCTGGTTAGATCTATTACCATGAGATGATTATCGGTCCCGCCTCCAACAAGATTTATTCCGCTTTCTCGGAGTGTTTGAGCAAGAATCCGGGCATTTTTCATGACCTGGCGGGTGTATTCACCGAATTCCGGCCGCATTGCTTCCTTTGCTGCTACAGCGATAGCCGCGGTGGTCGCGTTGTGGGGTCCTCCCTGCATTCCCGGAATTATGGCGCTGTTAATTTTCTTGCCGATACCTGGGTCCCGATCCATACCGCGCTGAGTTGCCAGTATAACCGCTCCTCTCGGTCCCCGGAGCGACTTATGGGTCGTTGTCATAATGACATCACAATGGGGTACCGGCGAAGGATGCTGATCGCCCACCACCAGGCCGGCAATATGAGAGATATCCGCGACCAGCCACGCGCCGGAGATATCCGCTATCTTCCGGAATGCGGAAAAATCCAGCGTATACGGATAGGAGGTGGTGCCGGCGATGATTAACTTCGGCTTATGTTCCTCGGCGAGCTCGGCCATCCTGTTAAAGTCGATCCGGCCGTTCTGATCAAGGCCGTACTGGATGGAGTTAAAGTATTTCCCGGAAAAAGTGACATCAGGATGACCATGGGTCAGGTGCCCCCCGCTTCCAAGCTTTAAGCCCATGATTGTGTCGCCCGGTTCCGTAAGGGCAAACAGGATGGCTGAATTGGCAGGAGATCCTGAATAGGGCTGGACATTGGCGAAGGGGACGCCGAAAAGTTCTTCCATCCGCTGAATAGCCAGGTTTTCAAGCTCGTCGATGATCTGATTTCCTTCGTAGTACCGCTTCCCCGGATATCCTTCGGAGTATTTACTGGATAAGCACGATGAGAGAACCTCGGATACTTCAGGGGAAATATGATTCTCAGAAGGGATCAGACCGATCATCTCCCGTTCACGCTGTTCTTCGTTTTTTATTAGAGTAAATACATCGTCGGTCATGGCATCTCCTTTATGCGGTTGAAAGCGTCTCAATAATAGCTAATCCTGTATGCATGGTCAAGGTAACACGGGTCAGCAGAGTTATTTCCGGCGATAACATTCGCACTAAAACCAAGTGCGCAGCCGAGCCTCATTTTCCGCTGTAGTTTTCACTTTCCGGAAACAGGTGGCGGATCCGGGGCATGTATTTACGCAGAAGCGTTTCATCCCCGCCGGGTATGTTGGCGGACATAAATACCGGAGCTTCTACTCCTCTCTCTGAACACAATTCGACAGCGCGGATTGTAAGGAGCTGTATAATCAGTACCGCTGAAACAGTCGAACGGGTTGACCGGGAATTGCCGCATTTATAAATTTAAATGCGAATGTGATCACCGGAAATTGCTGTACTCTGCTTTAACACTTTGACAAAGAGAAAAAGGAATGGGATAATGCATAACAATTATTATGGCTGAAAAGATTATAAACCGCCCGAATCTGCTCTTGATCGTTGCAGACGACATGAATTGGGACGCCCTAGGCGCTTTCGGCTGTCCTACACATAATACCACACCGAATATTGACAGACTTGCCGGGGAGGGAATCCGTTTTAATCACGCCCATATTACAATCGCGGTCTGCCAGCCCAGCAGGTCCGCCATGATGACGGGGCTCTACCCCCATCAAAGCGGCGGCGAAGGGTTCCATCATCTCCGTCATCCCGGTATTCCGATCCTTCCGGAACTGCTCCGCGGCAGCGGCTATACCGTGGGTATTTTGGGGAAAGTTGTGCACTCTACTCCATACAGCACATTCGATTGGAACATGATGTACGATCGAGAGGAATTAGGGGAAGGAAGGAATCCTGAAGTTTACTACCGCAGGGCACGATCATTCATGCAGAGCGCAAAAGATGAAGAGAGGCCCTTCTTCCTCATGGCGAACTCCCACGATCCCCACCGCCCGTTCTACGGTAATGACCCTCCGGAATGGTACGAATCGGAAAACCGCTATCTTCCTTCCGCGGTCCCCCCTTCCCGAACCTTTACCCCTGACGAAATTAAAGTACCTGATTTCCTCCCGGACTTACCCCAAGTCCGGCTTGAGATATCGGAATATTACAACTCCGTCAGAAGATGCGACGATACCGCGGGAAGGATCCTGGAAGCACTGCGGGAGACCGGTCAGGAAGATGACACCCTGGTTCTCTTTCTTTCCGATAACGGTATGGCATTTCCGTTTGCCAAGACCAACTGTTATTTGAACAGTACCCGGACGCCCTGGATCATGCGGTGGCCCGGGGTTATAGATGGCGGTACGATTAATGATGAGCATTTCGTTTCAGGAATCGATATTATGCCCACGTTCCTGGAAGCGGCCTCCATCGAAGTACCGGAGAATGTTGCCGGAAAGTCTTTTCTGTCCATCCTGCGCGGAGCATCGTCAGAAGACCGGAAACATGTTTTCACCCAGTTTAATCAGACAGCGGCCAAAAGGAATTACCCCATGCGCTGCGTTCAGTCCAAACGGTTCGGGTATATCTACAACCCTTGGAGCGACGGAGAAAAGATATTTAAAAACGAATCCCAAAGCGGCCGCACGTTCAGCGACATGGAACGGGCCGCGGAATCGGATAAAGAAATAGCCGCGCGGGTAAGATTATTTCTCTACCGGGTGCCTGAGGAATTCTACGATTTTGAAAACGACCCTGACGGTCTGGAAAATCTCATCGATCATCCTGACTACCGGGAGGAGGTTACCCGTCACAGGACACTGCTCCTGGACTGGATGAAGGAAACCGGTGATCCCGCCCTGAAAGCCTTCCGGGACCGCGCTTCGGAAGAGAGCCGGAGACAGTTTTTCGCGGAAATGAACCGGACCTTAGGGGGTGAGTAATATTAGGATTTCAGATTTAATTCTCCCGTTCCTTCACTTCCATGAGGAGCTCCTTTAACTCCCGTACAATATCGGGCCTCTGCCGGTACATGTTGATCCGTTCCTGAGCATCACTTTTAAGGTTGTAAAGTTCTCCCGGAAGATCAGCATCGCTATATCCCCGCTCCATCCTGAACCAATCCGGTTCTTCATTATCACCGCCGGGAGGATCATCGATCAGGACCCAATCCTTTACCCGGACCGCGAGATTCTGCCGGTATAATCAATCATCTCGTATCCGAAAGCCTTCCGGGCTTCTCCGGTCCCAATCCCAAACGGAAGGGTTTCGTTGGGATGTCTGCCGTCTTTTGTCGGCCAGTCCCAGCCAAGGTGCCACTTCCCGAAACGGGCGGTCCGGTAACCCTGCTGCCTGAGCATTTCCGCTGTCGTTAGAGTGTTTTATTAAGGCTATCAAGGGAGGGACCTGTTTAGCGTTTCAAGGAATTCTCTTTTTCTTCCCGCAAATCCGAAACGAGCCGGGAAATTTCCATCTCTGTGATGGTCAACGGCTTGATCGTTTTTATCTTTTTTAACCACGAGACAGGGAACGTTTCGATTCTGTAGGATAACTGATCTTTATCTACAAATGCCTTTTTACCCGCAATTTGCAGCATCTCAGCCCAGGAAAAATTTTCATGATACGCTATGGCAAATAAATCAAAAAAATCCTTCGCTTCATCCCGGTCCATAATGGCACCTATTTTATTCGTAAGAATGTTAACAACATTATCGATCCGCAGACCTTCGATTATGCGGGAAACCCCTTCCCGGTAAACATAATCATTTACAAAATCCACACGGAGATAATCCTGAACCATTATCCGGCTAAAATCCTTGGAATGAACATCTCGAGAGAATAAAATATTTTTTTCCCGGAGTGTATAAAGAAATTGTTCGATAAATTCATGAAAATGCGGGTCCGCCTGTGAGAAAAAATCTAAATCATCAGAATACCGCATATTATAATAAAACCGGTGCAGGGCTGTTCCGCCGGTAAGATAAAAAGTGTTATCCAGACCAAATAAAACAGAAAGGATTTTGTCCTGGATACTGTATAATTTACTAAAATCTAGATCTTGTTCCATTCCAGTCCTTTTACTCTAATGTTTTTATCGATAAGGAAATACTTTGCCAGTTCAACGGTCATCTCCGCGTGCCGGTTGAACTGATTAAAGGTAATAGAGTTAAATAGTTTTACCATGTCCTCCTGATTGAAAAGGGTATCTATAAAACGTACCCGGTCTGATGAGTTGAACAAAATTTTTTCAAAAAGATACTTCTTCTCTCGAAAGGTTCCCTCCCGAGCGGTTCTGAATAAATCATCTTTAGAAAGTGTATAATCCCAGAATGCTTCCTTTAAAAGTTTGTCATAATCCAGCTTTCCCTCTGACACGCGCATACCTCAAAAAATTATAGTCCAGTTGAGCGGCACCCTTCAACCGGGCAGTTCGGATTTCCTGACCGTTTTTATCACCGTGAAAAAGAGGACAGTCTTTATTGCCCCAAGAGCCGGTAAACCGATCCGCAAGGCTAATATGTCCGCGGCCAGGAAGGCTCCCAAAATCAGCATCAGCCACGCGAAGGAGAGGATGATGATTTTTGATTCCATGGTCATTCCCTTGTTCTCCTTTAAAGCGCGCATATGGGGAGCGGTAATCCGGTTGGAATAAAGCCAGGAATGAAGTTTCCTGCTGGATGGTACAAAGAAAAAAGCGGCGGCTATAAGAAAAGGGGTAGTCGGGAGAATCGGGAGAACGATGCCGATCAATCCCAGAGTGAGGAATATAATGCCGAATAGAATAAAAATGATTTTCTTTAGACAGTCGATGTATCGCCTCCGGTTCTTCTCTATATACTTACTTTATAACCAACCCGCTTAAAAAGCAATTTTTTAGTTCCGGTAAAAACCGAGCATATCATTGTAAAACTGCCGGCGGGTTTCCTCCCTTGTGTAGAACATATGTCCTCCGTAATAATATTTCACGGTCATCTTCTGTTTCTGCTCTTCTGTCAGCTTCATAAGATGGCGGATCCGTTCCACCGCAAAATACGGAGTAACCAGATCAAAAATACCGTGGGTCAGAAACACCTTCATGTCCGGATTCAGACTCATACCGTAACGCAAATCGTCCGTGGCCCCTACCTGGGATTCCAGAGCGTGTTTCCGGGTATCTACCTGCCAGTTTTTATTAACGGTATTGCTGAGAAGATCGTATTCCCGGTCTGTTTCCAGTCCCACCGTCTTTCGGATGTGAGTGTTTATCCCGGCCGCGAATACCCGTTCCAGCTGATGGAGCGTCGGATCCGGCCCGGTCCAGGAATCCCTGTCCGGATACGGGTCCTGCACGCTTATCGCGGCGTCATACAGCCCCAGCTGAAGCCCTTGATCCCGGAGCAAATTCTTTACAAAATAATCGATTCCCACTCTGCCGTTTTTCGCCTGAACAACCTGACGGGGTAAACCGAGAAAATCCGCGGCACCGTTAAGAACCCGGATTTTCCGGTCAGCGCCGCATAGATCACCCACAGCAAGCACGGGAAGCAGTTCCTTTACGGCGAAATCGACCGCCTTAACGCGGAATGATTTGAGATCTTCAGGTTCACTGCTTTTCTTTGTTCTGCCGTGTACCTTAGCCGCGGCAGCCATGGAGGGGAAACTGTCGAGCCAGGGGAGAACATCATAATCCGAACCGTCCAACAGGGTGAATTCCAGGGCCGGCGATATGATGATAACTCCGTTTAGCCCGATTCCGTAATCCTGTTGTGCCATCTTCGCGAGCTTCGCGGCCCGGAATCCTCCGTAGCTTTCACCTGCTATATAAATCGGGCTTTCCCACCGGTGGAATTTGCTTAAATATCTTCTTAAAAATTCCCCCAAGGATTCAAGATCCCGCTTCACCTTCCAATACTCTGACTGCTCTTTCTTTTCCGCTTTTTCGTCCTTCTTATCTCCGTTTTCTTCGTTTATCATCCTGCTGAATCCGGTTCCAATGGGATCGATAAAGACCAGATCGGTAAATTTCAGCCAGCTTTCCGGATTATTTATAAGGGGATAGGGCGGCTGCAGCGGCTGCCCGTTATCTTTACACTGAATTCGTCTCGGACCCAATGCCCCCATATGCAGATAGACCGACGAAGCGCCGGGACCGCCGTTAAAAACAAAGGTCAGCGGACGGACTTCTTCCACGTCAGCCGTATAGGAGACAAAAAACATTTCCGCCTTTGGTTTCTCCTGCTTGTGCAGTACAATCCATTCGGCACTTGCCTGATACCCGAAGGTACGTTCATCGGATTTCATTTCATGAACCGATTGCGCCCCCTTCGGTTTCTGGTAATCCCCGTTTTTTTCCGGCTTCTGTTTATTTTTATCGTTTTCCATACTGTATAATATAGTAACTATACGGTGTTATTCATAGAAGAGACTGATATCAGCTCATAAAATGATATCATTTTTTATCGTTATCCGGGTTGGAACGTGATGTGACGGCAGCACGGTTCATTCCTCGGAACGGTTAACCCGTTCGGGAGAAAATGCCGGGACACAGACCGAAATATATTCAACCTCGCCGTCAAAGGGGTTCGCGTATTGTACCAGAGCCCCCCGGTTCACTTTGACGGATTCACCGGCATTCAGGATAATTTCTTCACCGTCCACAACTACTTTTTTCCGGCCCCGGATTACCACGGTATACTCGTCGAATTCCGGCTTCTGTGACGGTTCGCTCCAGCCGGGAGGAGCGATCATCCGGGCGATGCTGATACCGTCTTCTCCGGTGGAAGCGTTCCCGAAGTGTTCCCGGATCAGCTTCCCGTCGTCGGTGGGAACGGTAAAAGGTGATTTTTGTATCGTGTACTTCTTCATATAAACCTGCCTTACCTGTAAAGTACCGGTGATTTGAATAAACGGCAACGCGCGCGGCGCTGTCTATTTCAGCTGTCCGCCTATCCAGGCAGCTTCGGTATCGCCGGCGGGAACACCGGAAATACTTTCAGCCTCCGCGGCGATACGGGAACAGCAGTCCTTTGCCCGGTCGATGTCGAGATCCTGAGGTTCAGGTCCAAGAATCCCCAATAAATTATCACGGTATATCCGGCGGAGCACATCCTTCTTTAAGTTCATTCCCCGGATAAGACCCGCCTCAGGAGGGCCAAGAAGAAAATCGGCTTCGGGCGGTACTCTGAACTCGTCTTCCGTTTCCAGCCACCTGAAAATTATACCCGCCCGGATGAAGCTCTCCTCCGGGGAACACGCGCTGCTTATATCGGTACCGAAAATTATCCGGTCCGAATATTTGGAAAAGAAATCTTTCCCGGCCGGCGGATTCCGGGAGATGTTATAAAGCATCTCTATTCCCGGAGCCAGATCTAAATACACGTTGCTGTGATCATCAAGAAAACGGGCCGCCCGGGAAAGATCGGCGGAGGTGAAATAGAGGTGAGCGAATATCACGGTAAGACCGGGATACCGGTGCAGAATCGTTTCTGCTTCCCGGTATAGGGATTCCTTTGAAGGATCATCCGGGCCGTACCCCCACCCCTGCTTTTTCGCCCAGCCGGGGATACGGACCGGATCCCAAAATTCCTCAGGGTCCGCCACATGCCAGACTACAGGTATTCCTGACTTCTCAAGCACATCCCAGTAGCCCGCGTAATACGGATCAGTAACCGGAACATTCAGCCATCTCCGGGAATCCGGTTTGCTTTCAAACATCTTCATCCCGTCACAGCCCATCTCGGCAAATTGTATGATTTGTTTTTCAGGCGATGGAATATCAGCACCGGAATCTCCCGCGTGGCTCAAACCGGCAAACAGGTAAAAGGAACAGGGATGTTTTGATTTCATGTAGAGCGCTTCCGGCATTCCCGATCCTGACGCCGGTTTCTGCACGGCAAGAAGACACATCTTCTCTATACCGGTCTCCCTCATTACTGAAAGCAGAGAATTTTCACCGCCCCCTTTTATACTTGCCATATGAACGTGGTTGTCCATAATGCCGAATTCTTCGGATACCCGGGAACACCAAATCCCGTTGTCTTCATTCATATCGAAGCAGGTCTCCCATGGTCCGCTCGTAATACGGAGTCCTGACCGGACCTTTCAGGAGGGGATCATCAACATCCTTCATCCAGGCGAGAAGCATGGCGGAGAGGTCCGCGGCAATATCGGCGGTAGACGGATCCTGACCGATGTCCGTGAGTTCATATGGATCTGCCTGCAGATCGAACAGCTGAAAGAAGGGACGGGTGGTTCCGGTTTTACACCGTTCTCTGTGGTCCGCGAATGTCTGGGGATGGACCGCCGCCGGGTATTCCACCGTACGGCCGGCGTCGAAGTAGCGGATCAGATGATACCGTTCGGTGATAACAGAGCGGGAGGTATTGTCCCGCTTCATCTCCGGGGTGTACTGAGAGAAGGCGGCTTTCCGAACCGGTCCGGCCTTATCACCCTGGAGGACTCCCATGAAGCTTTTACCCTGAATGACCGGGGGAATATCAACTCCCGCGTATTCCAGGAGAGTGGGGAGGAGATCCACACCGCTCATCAGCTGGTCCGCTATCTCTCCTCCGGAAAATATCGTACCGGGCTGACGTATGATCAGCGGAACCTCGATACCGGCCTTCCGGACCGTCCATTTGGCTCCGGGATAGGGAATCCCGTGGTCGGATGTCATGACCAGGAGGGTGTTTTCGTACACATCACTCCTTTCCAGAGCCTCCATGATCTCTCCGACCCGCTGATCAAAAAATCTGATTGTTCCCTGGAACTCCGCGAAATCATCCCGCATATCCTGTGTGTCCTGGAGCCAGGGCGGTATGTAGACACCTTTTCCGGTTTCCTTTCCATGGGTGAACGGACGGTGCACTTCCGTAAATCCAACCTTGGCGAAGAAGGGGGCATCCATGGAGCCTGCTCTTTTTATAAGGCCGCAGGTTTCCCGGACCGTTTCATGCGGATCCCTTGAGGCGGAGAGGTGTTGATTATAGCCTAAGCGTTCCGGGTCGGGATCAACATGGTTGAAGCCGATCAGGTAAGGGTCGTATCCCGCGTCCTTAAGAATCGCCGCGGTATGTTTTTCTCCGTCCTTCAGCTTCCACCACCAGGGAGCATGGGTCAGTCCCATGAGACCGTTGGACTGGGGATACCTGCCGGTATGAAGACTGCCCCGGGCAGGAGAACAGACCGCTGAGGTGGAGTAAAAATTTGTAAACTTGAGTCCTTCCGATGCAAGCCTGTCCAGATTCGGGGTATGCGCGGTTTCCACACCGTAGCATCCTATATGTCTGCCGATATCGTGACAGGTAATCATTATGATGTTGGGATGTCGCACGATCAGCCTCCTTGGAATTATTCTAACCGATAACAGACCGAAAAAAAAGAGTGCCGCCCCCCCGGGGGAGGAATTTCTCACGAGAAAGGAGCAATTCCCCGTCAATGTGATCTCATTTATTATTGTAAGGGAGCAGGTATTTTATTTTCTAAGAAGCAATACAGAAAAAAATGATTCTGCTTGGTAAGCGCAAATACAACCAAATGCGCAGAAGCGGAGTGTTCCGGGACAGCATATTTTTTTTCGCGGAAAACCGGCTGATTCCTGTGATGCCGATTCAGTTCATAACCGCCGCGGCGATCATGGCCAGGTAGTTTTCGACAGGGACATATTTCGGAATGCTGTTGCCGGAACCCAGGGCGTAGTATCCCCGGTCCGCCGCGCGCTGGAGCATCTTTACTGACCGGTCGTATACGGCTTCGGGAGTTGATCGGCAGACAAAGTCCAAATCAATCCCGCCGAAAATGGTGATTCTGCCCGCGTATTTTTCGTACGCCTGTTCCACCGGCATGATATTGTCTTCGAAAGAGTGTTTTGCTTCGTATCCGATATCTTCAATAATATCCTCCATCACCCGTTCGAGATTTCCGCAGGAGTGGAGGATGGCGGGTTTACCCGCGGCATGGATCGCCTTTACAATTTCACGGTGCCAGGGGATTACATACTCCCGCATATGTTCGGTGGAAAGCATGGTCTGCGTATTGAATCCCCAGTCATCATTGGATATTAATGCTCCCACCCCATCATACTGAGCGCATATTTCATAATACCGTACAAGCCTGGAACCTACCGCATCAAAAATATCATGAACCAAATCGGGATTATCGATCACCATAAAGCAGAGATTTTCATAACCCGTAAGGGCAACCACATTTTCCAGGACCCCTTTCGGACCATTGACGATCATCTTCATTCCGTCCGGCATATATCCGGCCAACGTGTTAAGACGGGAGTAATCGGAATTATCAGGATCCTGCCACGGGTAATTTTCGAAACCGGCCCTGTCGGCAATAACACCTCCTTCGTTAAGTGATATTGTAGAGGTTCCGTCATGCCGTTCCTGATTCGTGGGAAATGTAAAATCCGACCCTATTATTGTGACGTAATCGTAACCGGCAGTAGCGAACGCGGCTGTTCTTCGGTAAAAACGCCAGAGAGGATCGGAGATATCGTAGGTTTTCTCCGGTGTGAGTATCAATTCAAGGTCATCATTCAGGAAAAATTCAAACAAGGTGTGTCTTTTCGGTTTTTTACCGTTCAGCACGGATAGAAGGTTGGAAAAGTCGGGTTTCCTGTCCGTATTGATAAACGTATCCACTTCCGTAAAAGTCTGACTGAATGGTTTCATAGGTCTACTCCGATTAATAATCATCCCATATTAACGCATGGAACCGTGCAAGCCAAGCAGTCTTCACCGCCGACAGCGAGGTATTTTTAAAATTTTAAGGAGACTGATTGATGATTATAAATTCAAACCGTTTCTTGAAACAATCGAAACAAAAAAGGATAATGCGCCTATGAACAATAAAAATACCCGCCTATCGGAACCGGGCAGGCCGGACAACAGATATGATACGACAGCAGGTTTTATTCATTACATGTTTAGGAAAAAACCTGAATTAGCTTACCGGCCGGGGCTCTCCGCCCCGGATTTTGAAAACTGGAAAATGCGGGTAAGACAGAAACTGGAGGATCTCCTCAGTTTTCCTCAGGTTCCCAAACAGCCGGAACCGAAGCTTATCCGGAGGGAAAGCCGGGAAGGATACCGGCTTGAAGAATGGGAACTGTATCCCGAACCGGCATCGGCTGTCCCGTTTCTGTTTCTGATACCGGATACAGCTTCTGAATCAAATCCGGTACCGGCAGTTATCTGCATTCCCGGATCGAAACAGCCGAAGGAAGCTGTCTGCGGTGAAGAGTGGGATTCGGAGTGGGTCAACCGCTTCGGTGAACACAATTATATGGCTTTACATATGGTAAAAAACGGTTTCGCCGCGGCTGCGTTCGATAATCCCGGCACCGCGTCTCTGGCCCATCCCGCCGCGCGGGGGCCCCACAGGAGCAGTGAACAGCTTTTGTGGCTGGGACGTTCCTACGAAGGATTGTCTGTGTTCCAAAAGATCAAAGCCCTGGAATGGATGAAAAATCTTTCGTATATTGATGAAACGAAAATCGCGGCCTGCGGACATTCTCTGGGGGCAAAACCGGCGCTGCTTCTCGGCTTGATTCGGGAAGATATTACAGCTGTTGTCTGGAATGATTTTGTCAGCAACTGGAGGCACCGGGATTCATTGACCAATCTTGATCCGGTAGCGCTGTGGCACTATATACCCGGATTTGCCCGGTGGTTCGATTATACCGACATTATGGCGGCTCTCGCGCCGAAACCGTTTCTTGTTACCGAAGGGGGCCGTGAAGAGGATCACGATAAAATCCGGGAAGCATACCGGGAGGCAGGCAGCCCGGAAGGCGCGGAGTTCCATTTTATGCCGAACTTCCGCAATCCGGAAAACCGGAACCGGGATCCTATCCCGGAAGGGGTTGAACGGCTTGAGTTCGGAAAATATGCCAACTACGACGGAGATCACTATTTTAAAGATGCCGAGGTAATACCCTGGCTGAAAAAAGTTTTGAAGGAGTAAAAGACATGTCATCTATAAACTATACATACTCCCGGGAAATCCCGGTTATTAAAACAGCAGACGTGGTTGTTTTCGGAGGGGGTCCCGGCGGTTTGGGCGCGGCGGTGACCGCGGCGCGGAACGGTGTCTCGGTGGTGCTGGTTGAACGGTACGGCTGTCTCGGCGGGATGGCTTCCTTCGGGGAGGTTCATCCATTTATGCCCAATCACGTGGACGGGAAACCTTTGGACGGACCGGTTTATACCGAATGGATCAAGGCAATGGAGCGGTACCAACCCGCCGGAAATAATGACCGGTTCATCCACAAAGACGCGGCGGCACTGGCGGCGGAAGATCTGATCCTCGGCGCCGGAGGCGAACTTCTGTATCATCACACCGTAACCGATACCGTTGTAACAGACAGAAAAATAGACGCGGCGGTTCTTCATTCAAAAAGCGGTTTCTGTGCCGTCCGGGGAAAGGTTTATATCGACTGTACCGGTGACGCGGATCTGGCGGCCCTTTCCGGATGTGAGATAGAACAGGGCGGACCTTCAGGACACAGCCAGCCCATGACCTTGTGTTTTAAGCTCAGGAATATTGATATTGAGACCGCGCGTAGAGAAACAGAGTCGGCGAACATCGGGGAACTCAGGAAATATATATCCCGGGAATACGAGGAAGCGAAGGACCGCGGAGAGCTCCGCTGTCCCCGGGAAGACGTGCTTTTTTTCAGCTGGTTCGATGAAGATATACTCCATTTTAACACCACCCGGATAATTCACAAAAACGGAGTAAAGGGACAGGAACTCTCCGAGGCGGAAATCGAAGGGAGGAAGCAGGTCCGGGAGTTCCTTGACTTTTTCCGAAACCGGATTCCCGGCTTTGAAAACTGCCGGATTCACAGCATGGCTCATCATATCGGAATCCGGGAGACCCGGAGGGTCCGGGGGCTGAAGTATCTGACCAGGACAGCTTTTGAAAAAGCCCTGAAAGTGCCGGATGCTATAGCCCGCTGCCGGTATCCCATTGATATCCACAACCCGGACGGCACAGGCACCGAGTTCATCGGTATGAAACAGGATGACTGG
This sequence comes from uncultured Spirochaetales bacterium, assembly GCA_964384485.1. Lineage (GTDB taxonomy): Bacteria > Spirochaetota > Spirochaetia > CAYLLE01 > CAYLLE01 > CAYLLE01. The sequence continues at coordinate 13,324 of CAYLLE010000105.1, forward strand.
TACGAGATTCCCTATGGATGTACGGTAAGCAAAGATATCGACAACCTGCTTATCGGAGGAAGACCGATCAGCGTTGACCATGCCCTCCACAGCAGCATGCGGGTAATGCCTCCGGCATGTTCGGTCGGACAGGGTGCCGGTATAGGCGCGGCCCTGAGTGTCCGGAAGGGATGCCTTCCGGGAGATGTGGACGGACGGGAGGTGCATTCTCTCCTGAAAGAACAGGGAGCGCCGCTTTAATCTTCCACTTTAATCATCGATAAGATCGCTGATCTGCCTATTAGATTCCCGTGCGGCTATGGGCATACCATTGGACTGACTTATCAGCAATTCCCGGTGATCACATTCGCATTAAAATTTATAAATTGTTTTATTA
>CAYLLE010000106.1:0-13667 GCA_964384485.1 uncultured Spirochaetales bacterium
GCAGTGTACTTACCTGCCGTAGGCTTATGGAATCGGCCATTCCCCAGTGGGACCCTCATATTACGTTTTTGTCCGGCCACTCTTTTTTTTTTTGACTGATCTCGTGAATGCTTTCCATGTTGGCGGATCCGATATTTTTGATGGGAACCCCTTCTTTATCGAAAACATATGCTCTTCCTGTTATTCGCTGAAATCCAAGTGAACCGGCGATATTGTTTGATTTGTCTCTAAAATCAAAGTATACATACTCCTCATCCTGACGGGGCTCCTCATCGATAAATAACCCGGTCTCCCGCAGGCTGTGACTGAACCCCTCATCAGCCAGAATTGAATTTACCCGGGATTTGATTTTTTCCGTCCAGGGATCTTCTTTTCCTGCCGATTTCCCGCTGCTATTCTGATCGATTTTTTGCTTTATAAAATCATATACCTTCTGATCGGGAACTGTGAAAGATAATGAACCGCCGGTGAAGGAGTGCAGCGTATAGAATCCGTCATCATTTACACCCAAACTGAAAATCGGTATTCCATCGTGTAATAAAATTGAGGAGACTGGACCGCTCTCTTTCTGGGACAAATTGAAGGTCTCTAATAGGATGGCCAAATCTTGGGATTCTCTGAACTGAACGAAGGAAGTTTCCCGTTTTTCTGTCTGGAGCTCTTCCTTTATACATGTAAGGACGGCGTAAAAACCCTTGATCCGTTCCGGTTCATCATCAGCCGCCGGTTCTTCCCGACTTGAGGGAAGTTCTTCTGCCGGTTCACCAACTGTCAGGGGGTACTGCTTTTCCGGAAGGGACATCACTTCACGTATTTCATTCGTATTTTCGATGAGGGAAGAAACAGAACTGCCGAGAATTTCGATGGATGAGTTTGCGGACCTTATTTCGTGTTTTAGTGACTCAAGTTCATTCCGTACCGATCGTTTTTGGGTGAAAAGCCGGAGTGTCAGAAGCGAAAATACCGAAACAACCAGAACAATGCCGGTGACGGTGAGGAATAAAGTGCGTCTGTATCGAGTCAGAAACATGTTAGTGCCGGAAACTCCTCTGCCCGGTAAAGACCATGGTAACATCAGCTTCGTTACAGGCCTGAATCACTTCATGATCCCGGATAGCACCGCCGGGCTGAATAACCGCGGTAATTCCCTGTTCTATTCCCACATCTACTCCGTCCCGGAACGGAAAAAACGCGTCTGAAACCATCACACTTCCGGATAATCCCCCTTTCCCTTCCATGGCTCCTTTATCGATGACCTGTTTGTCCCGTTCGGATAGTTCGGCATACGGTTTTTCGAAGTGGATCCAGGAGAGGTGTTCAGCGTATTTCCGGTACGCCTTGTCCCGAGCAATTTCGGCGACCCCTACCCTGTCCTGCTCACCGGTCCCTATTCCCACGGTAGCTCTGTCTTTAACGTATATTACCGAATTGCTGGTGACGCCGGCTTCAACAAGCCAGCCGAAGCGCATATCCTTTATTTCTTTTGCGGTCGGCGGTCTATTGATGGAATAGCTTGATCCCTTATATTCCGCTGACGCGGGTTCCATATCTTCTAACTCCATGATTTTGGGAACGAAAGACCATTGAGCAATGATTCCGCCGTCCACCAAAGATTTAAAATCAACAAATCTGTCACCCCGGAAAGCCTGAAGTTTTTCCATATTCCCGATCCGGATTATCCGCAGGTTTTTCCGTTTTGCTAAAATCCTGACTGTTCCCTCTTCAAAATCGGGGGCTGCCACTACCTCGCCGTAACTCGATGCTATTGCGTCGGCTGTGCTTTTATCAAGCGGTCTGTTTAGAGCGATGGCACCTCCGAACGCGGCGATTCTGTCCGCCCTGTATGCCTTTGTATACGCGTCTTCCAGCGATTCACCTATGGCAACTCCGGAAGGGTTGTTATGCTTCATGATAGCCGCGCAGGGCTCGTCGTGAAGGTATCGGAGGATATTCAGGGCGCAGTCTATATCGGTTATATTTATTTTACCAGGATGTTTCCCCGATTGAAGAAGTTCAAGATCGGAACACAGCCATTTCCCCGGCATTATGTTCTCCGTTTCCCCAAGCACAAGGTTGCCGTTTAAAAGACGGTAAAAGGCCGCTTCCTGATCCGGATTTTCACCGTACCGGAGACCTTTTTTCTCTCCATTTATATCCCAAACAACTTTTTCGTAAATCAATGTTTGCTTTTTGTTTCCGTCCAGGAAAGAGATTTCCATGGCCGGAGGAAAATTATCCTGCACCATTGTACTGTACATTTTTTTGATGTTCTTGGCCATTTTCTATTCCTCCTGCCGGTACTGATATTCCGGCACAACAGCGTCAGGATCGAAGCTGAACAGATAGTCGCTGATTGCCCCGTCATACGCCGCGGTATGGGCGAATGCCTTCCGGGCAAGCATGAACCGTTCCTTTATGTCTACTGTACCGCCGTTTTGTTTAAGTGTATGGAGCAGATCGGTATAATCATCGGGATCACAAACCGGAAGCACCCGGATAAAGTTTTTGGCAGCGGCCCGGAGCATACAGGGACCTCCGATATCGATATTGGACCTGGCTTCTTCCAAATCAGAATCATTTTTGGCGGTTACCTCGGTGAATGGATACAGATTTACTACCACCATATCAAATGAAATCGCACCTACAGCTTTTAGATTCCTGTTATGTTCCGGATTGAACGGTTCATTCAGGAGTCCCAGATATATTTTAAAATCCAGTGTCTTAACGAGTCCTCCCTGCATCTCCGGCTGGCCGGTGTATTCCGAGATCGATGTCAGCCTGTGACCGCTTTGCCCGCCAAGTATTGTCTCGAGCTTTTTGTAGGTACCCCCCGTTGAATAAAAATGAATATCCGGACAGGAAGCAGTTAAACCGGGGATAAAATATTCCAAACCCTTTTTATCGAATGTGCTTACCAGAACATTTCTTACCGCTGTCTGTTTAACCGTTTCACGGACCTGATTCATTTACGCTCTCCTCTTTCAATATACGCATATGCGTTGTGATTATGTATACTTTCGTAGTTTTCCGCCTCAACACTGAACCATGGGAAATGGTTCTTCTTTTCCAGATTCAGGGTTACCTCCCGGACTAGATCCTCAACGAAGACCGGATGGTCGTACGCGTATTCGGTGATATATTTTTCATCCTCCCGTTTCAGCAGCGCGTAAACCCCGCTGGAGGCAGACTGCTCAACAATATCGATTATATCTTCGATCCAGAAAAACGGACCCAGTTTTACCTCAACATGAACCAGGCCCCGCTGGTTATGGGCTCCCCTATCGCTGATTTCCCGTGAACAAGGACAGACTGTGGTAACCGGAACGGTGATTCCGACAATAAAGTCTCTGATGTCCTTACCGGTTTTGCCGATATACTTACAGGAATACTCCATCATGCCTTTTAGACCAGAAACAGGGGCGGATTTTTCAATAAAATATGGAAAATTGACTTCAGCATATGCCGTTTCCGCTTCAAGCACCTCTCGGATATTATCAAGCATGTGTAGAAATTTCGGCATAGCCAGATCGGTATAATGATTATTGAAAACTTCAATAAACCGGCTCATATGCGTGCCCCGGAAATGATGCGGCAAATCAACGTATAAGTTTATTGTTGCTGATGTATGCTGCAGTTCGTGCACCTTATCAAGAACGGTTATCGGATACTGCAAATTTTTAACTCCCACCTTTTGGAGCGGAAGCTGCCGGGTATCCTGGAGATTCTGTACATCAATCATACCTGTGGTTTATCATTAATTCGTCAGGCTATCAAGCTTATCAAGCTTCAGCCGGCTTGATACCCGCTGTTCTCCATGGTACATTAATACTGATTATTGCTTATAAGTGAGGAAAAATATGAGACGGAGCATTATTACTGTTCTGCTCTTGGCATGTATATGTTTTACCATACAGTCCCAGAGTGAAAATGAAAATGAAAATGAAGATGAGATGATTATTGAAACATATTCCTTGGGGGATCAGGTTTTGACTATTAACCTGGGACCGATAATCCCTCTTTTTTTTCAGGCCCTAGACGGTAGTGTGGAACCCACTAACCTGACTTTGGGCGGCGGCGGATCGATTCATTGGGGGTCCTTCGTCAATAACCGATGGACCATCGGTCTTGAAGCCGGGGGTATGTTCGCCTTCAGTCCCAACAATAGAACCCTCTTTATGCTTCCGGTAACCGGAAAATTGAGTTACTACCTGAGAAGCTTTCCTTTTGAAATCCCCCTTTCTTTGGGGATTGGAATGAACATGACCAGGTTGTCCGGGAATTTCCACGTCGAACCGATAGTAAAACCGGCGGTGTCTGTTTTTTGGAAATATAATGCCGAATGGTCTTTCGGCGCGAATTTTGTATATTGGTGGATACCGCAGATTTACCTAATAAATCCCCCTCCGAAGGATCATTCACGGTTCGGGAATTTTCTCGAAGTCACACTCTCCGCGCTGTACCACTTCTAAAGGAGTCAAAAATGAAAACAATATTGAAATATATCAGCCTAACGGCTGCCCTGCTCATTCCGGTGCTTCTCTTCCTATCCGGATGTGATAGAGAAGAATTCGGCATTTTCTACAGTCTGGAGAACGAACAGCCCACGGTTCAGTCAAATTTGCGGAAAGGAGTATCGGTAACGGGGATCGTGCATACGGCTGATACCTATTATACAGCCGCGGGAAATATTTTCCGGAAAGGCACAGGCGAAACTGAATGGCGTCCCGTTAATTATCCTGATGGATTTGCCAACACCCTGGCGGCTGGAATCGTCAATGTAGACGGTACCGTCTACTCGGCTTTTAATTCACTCGAAGCAGATACTTTCGGAGTCTTTGCTCTGAATGCCGGTGACTTAACGTGGAGCAGTAATCTGTACAGTGAATATCCGGTAACGGCCATGTTTTCATTGAACGGAAACCTTTTTATCACCGTCCAGGTGGATACGGTTTATACCCTTCTCCAATATGACGGTGACGCGTTTAACGCGACCTCTGCGGCGGATACCCTTGCAGTGGTTGACGGTATCTACACCGATTCGGGCGAATACTGGTTCGTAACCCCGGGAACTATTCTCCGCGGTGCCGATCCTGCCGCGCTTGATACCGTAACTCCGCCGGAGGTAACCATGCCGGATGGTACGGTTAAGGCTGCTTCTAATTTCAACGGAATTTTCGCGGATGGCGACAATGTCTATATATCCACGGATCAAGGGTATATTATAAACTACGTAAATGCTGAAGGTGCCTGGACAGTTTCGCCTCATTTTACCGATGATACCCGGCAGGAGAATCCGCTGCGTTTCACCGATTTCTGCAGTGTCCCCCATGCCGAAGAAACCGGTATAATCGTGGTGGGTGCTAAAGGGGAAGGCTATTATGAGTTTCCCAGAGGCGACATAACCGCGATAGTGGAACCCAGCGGTAACGCTTATTATTCGACACAGTTATCGGAAATTACCGTTCATTCATTTGCATATTTTTCCGACGGGAGCGGCGGCGGAACCCTATATGCCCTTACCGTGGGAAACGGACTGTGGCGTACCGCTTATTCATCTGAAGATCCGGTTTGGTTCTGGGAATAGGACGGCTCAGTTTTATTGCTATTCTTCGCTATTATTTTGAATCACCAGTGAAACCGGGGTGTCCGGAGGAACATAATTGTTCAATTCCCGGGCACTCCTGATAGCAACAGCAGCTTGTTCCGGTTTCCAGACCACCGAGTCAGATGCTGTGGCTGTAAGCAGATATTCCCACCCGTTAAACACATTACCTGAAATGTTCAGCTCCTTATTCGGAGAATCAAGAAACAGGGCGGTACCTGTTTTTGCGGCTGTTTCAGAAATGATTGTGTTATCGGTCAGCTCGAGCTTCCCTTCCCCGGTAATCTGAGTTCCGTAATTCCGCTTTTCCCCGGGCTGTATGGTAATGACGTTTCCAGAAACCGTACCATGGGACCCCTTCAGTACCAGACCGACCGTGTCGTCCTGTCCCTTGGAAGAGATGGTGTTCTCTGTCAGGTTTGTCACCGTCCCGATACATTGTACCGTATACACGCTGTTTGAGCTGCCCACGCTCTCGATCCGGCATCCGGTTAAGTCCACAATACCGGATCTGGCATAAATCACCGTGGTATTCCGTTTACCCAAGGCCGACAACGCGGAGTTTGTTCCGGAGATAACACCGTTATACGATAAAATTAAGGTGGCTGCCAGAGGCTGGCCGGTGATGCTCAATTCTGAGTTGGTCAGATTAAGCCGGCTGTCTCTGGATTCTATGCCCACTGCGCTTTTACCGGCACTTTCAAGCGACAAGCCGGAATTTTCCATTGAAAGACCCGAACCGTCCAGTTTTATTCCGGTAAGAACATCCCCGCCGGTTATCATCAGGGAGGTATCGGTTAAAACGGAATCTCCTGACCCGGTTAGCCTGATGATGGTATGCGTATTCCCTTCCCCTTTGATGTTGATTTCTGAAGCACCGATTCGCAGGGTCCCGTACCGGAGGTCGATACATGATCCGCCGCTCTTGCCGGTGCCGGTTATCCGGGTTTGCGCTATTTCAAGATTTCCCGAAGAGATGTTGATTAAACGGGAAGCCGGCAGGGTAACGCGGCAATTTTCCAATTTTACATCACTGCCGCCGGAACTGATAAGGGCAATTTCGGTATCGGCTCTAGTATCATTCAGAGTCAGATTCTTGAGCTGGAATGAATTTTCCGATATTTGAAACGGTGCTTTTTCGAGATCAGGAATCGTAAGAATGGTTTCTCCGGAACCTGCTTCCCAGTCATCAGCTGAAAAACCGCCGGTTATGATGAGCGGTGCTGATCCGGTAATGCTCCGGGAGAGGGTGAAATCCCCTTCCGCAACATAGATATTGCTCCGTTTCCTGCTGAAAGCGTAATCGATAGCTTCACCAAGGTCCTGAAACGGCAGCGTCTTTGTGCCGTCCCCGTCCTGACTCCCCCGGTTAGACACATAAATAATTTCCTGGTCAAGGATCACTTCGCGCGAAATGATATCACTCCGGTTACCCGCTTCATCCTGTGAATACGCCTGGATGGTAAATCGGACAACCTGGCCTTTTTCGGCTTCTAATACAATAGGATCTTTGTAAAGAGAAAATTCTTCGCTGTCCGTTTCGGTATTCTTAACGACTTTAACAAATGGTTTCCCTTCCGGTGCTGTTATCTCGTACACTTTGGTCGGAGAATAAGGATCGTATTCCGATGTCCGGTCCAGGATCAACGGCGGGGGGGGAATTGTCCGGTCAATCGTAAAAACGATCGATGTATCTGAAGAAACAGCATCAAAGTTATAACGTTTAGCCTTGATGCTATAGGTAACTGTTTCTCCAGGCAGCGCGTCGATCCGCAGTTTACCGTTTAGAACGGGAGAATTTAGGGAAACATCGCCGGGAGGCTTTAAATGTGTGCCTATTTCATACCGGACGATGCCTTCCTGAGCTTCCGCGGCAACCTGTACGGCACCTTCGTAGTTCTTACCGTCTTCGACTCCGGTAAGAACAGGAGGAGCCGGTCGGCCGGGTGCAGGAATTTTATAAGTATAAACATCGGTTTTATTCCCCGCCCGGTCAGCGGCGTAATAACTAATTTCGGATTCCGATCCGGATAGCATAACGGGGGCAGTATACAATCTATACGTTTCGCTTGTGTTGTCCTTAAAATAAATGGCGTCATTTATGACCGGCCAGGAAAGTGAAACTCCCCCGGAAAGAGGAGAAGCCACCGGTTCCGGCGGAACTTCAGGATGTTTCCGGTCTATGATAACTGCTACGGGTCCCAGAAGTGGGCTTTCGTTTCCCACTGAATCACGACTGTAGGCGGAAAAATAAACAACATGTTCATTTCCCGGTTCTCCTTCGATTACCACAGGATCATGATAACGTTTCGGAGTATTCCCGGCTGAACCGGGCTGCTTTGAAACCGTATAAAAGAATGTCGTGTCCGTGGAATTTTCGAGCAGCATAATCTTCACCGGTTCAGAGCTGATAAAGACACTACTACCGGCAGGATCAGTTATTTCCGAGGTTGATGGAAAAATATCGATATCCGGTCGCTTCGGCGGAGCACGATCAATCGTAAAGGCGGTGGGACGGAGGGAGTAGGTGATGTTTCCTACCGTATCTTGTACCGCTAAATGAAGAAAATATGTGCTTTCCGTATCCGGTTCAGCGGATACGTGGATCGGTGAATTGTAATATGTTCCCTCGGCGACCGGATCTGTCACATCCATTCCCGGTTCGCCGATCACGTAAAACACCGAATCCTCCGGATCATCCGGTATCAGGGTGATAAGCCGGTTACCTGAATACGATTCATTGTGGGTTATTCCCTTTATTTCCGGCAGTTTTGGAGGCAGCTGATCGATTTTAAAGGATATTTCGGTAATATCTCCCGATAACTGAGGATTGTTCAAATGGGGTAGAAACTTGATACGGTAATGGAGTTCCTTATCTTTTACCCCCTGAAACGTCACTGGTCCGCTATACTCCGGTGATTCCACGGTAGGATCTGCAGGTTCTGAACCGTCGCTGGTGTATGTGTAGGATACTGTGATATCGGAAACAGTTTTTTCGAAGGATATTGTTACCGGGTCCTGGTATTTTTCCCCAGATGTTACACCGCTTAATTTCGGCAGAACCGGTTTTCGTTTATCGATAACAGCTGCTGCGGCGGCAGTATCGCTGCGGTTTCCATTTTCATCGACCCCGTAGGCTGTCACTTGGTAAGCTATCCGCATTCCCGGGGTTCCGGGTAATTCGAATCCCTGGACATACGGCTGAAATACTCCCGAATCCTCTGCTAAATCAGAGGTTATTTTATAGAAAATTTCTTCTGAGCCCTGTATTGTCACCGAATCACCGGATATGGAAATTTCCGGGCGGGCCGGCGGGAGGAGATCGAGAGAGAAACGTTTGGTTTCAGATAGTTGAGAAGTATTTCCACCTCTGTCTCTGAGAGCAAAGCGGAAAGTGAAATCCTTCTCCATCCCGCGGGGAATCTCTACCGAATATGAAAGCGGAACAGCCGTTGTGTATTCAGCGGTGGAGAGTGCTGGTTCAATGCCGGCTCCTCCGGAGACCAGGAGAGAACCGTTTTCACCCATGGTATCCGCATTAATGTACATGATCCCCGGAATATCTCCCGGGGTAAGGGTGATAACAGGAGCGGCGGGAGTACTAAGGTCCACCACAGCAGTTTTTTCTATAAATGGACTTTCTTTACCATACAGGTCGATCGATTTTGCCCTGAAAATGTAGGGACCTTCTTCAGGATTGCTGATATGGAAGGGGACGGGATATCCTACACCATTGCTCCTCCATTCCCGTACTGCACCGGAAGGTTCTGTTACACTGAAGACGGAAGTCGTTCCCGGCCGGGGCAGGACCGCCGCGGAAAACGGACCGGAAACATACACAGTTTCTCCGGTTGTGAGCTGCTGTCCCGACTCGGCAAACAAATGGACAGCCGGCGGGGTGATTCTCTTTCCGTGGAGAATAAATGTATAGCGGTATTCCCGCTCCGATTCCTCGTCTCCGAACCGGATGACCAGAGGCCGCACACCGCCCTCCTGTGGTTCAATCCGCAATGGTTCGTCAAGGAGCGGATCCTCAGATTTAACCGGTGAATCATTGAAATTGTAATGCAGATCACCCAGCGCGGGGATTGTAACCTTGTCGGATACGACGCCGCTGTATAATCCGGTAACATTCCTGTTCTGGCAGTCATATTTAACCGTTTTTGTGATGATATTATTTTTAAAAGACGCAGAAACCTTAACGGTTACTTCTCCGGAAACATCAAGCATTACCGGCCCCTCATAGTCTGTACCCGGAGCTTCTTCAGTTCCGTTGACGCTGTACCGTACCCAATTGGCTCCGGCGGTGTCTATATAGAGAAGCTGGGGATTGTAGTATTGTCCTGGTTTGGGGCTTATTACGTTAAACCGCTCTTGCTGCACCGTTTCGGGAAGTTCGAAAATATATTTCCATTCCCGGATCCCGCTCTTGTTGCCCGCGTCATCTACCGTGTAAGCCATCAGGGTATAAAAGCGGTATTCACCCCGAGGAGCCGCTTGAATCGGTTTAACCGGTGAATAAAAGGACCATTCTCCCTGTCCGTTTTCCGGGGAGAAAGAATAAAGAATCGTCCCCTCCGGCGCTGAGAGTTCAATTTCCTGGGGGGCAGAGTAGAATCCTGACGGTACGGAGGCTTCGGGCGGCGCCGGGACCTGTTTATCAATAACATATCTGTACTGCTCTTCTTCGGGCAGCCCCGAACTGTTTGTCCAGCGGACGGCAAGGGAGTATTCCCTTCTCTCTCCGGGAGCGGCGCTTAAGTGAAGCGGATTTTTCATGATGAGCCATTCGGAATCTGCCCCGCTGAACCGGTATTCAGTTTCAATGTTTTCTGCCATGTTACGTATAACCGTATCTTCGGCGTAGATTCCGGGCTGCGGCTGTATGTCCGGTTTCGTTTGAGCATAGAGCTGAATTAAACCTAAACTGATCAGAAAGATGGATGCAGCGAACAGTCTTTTTTTCATTTCCTCTTATCCAAGAATATCCTTTAAGATGCTTTTGATTTCTTCTTCAGCCCCGTAATACGTATCAATTTCTTCCTGGGAAAGCCCGACCAGTTCATGGCTCATGTAATGGATCCAGACATCGTTATCTTCTTCCGTTACCTCGTGTTTCCGGCAGTAATAATCGGGCAGCACAGGAAGATTACCGGTTTCCCCTGACCGTTCCTTGAAGTCGTAAACGGCAACCCGGATATCCTCCCGGGGTATCCCTTTTTCAAGGAGCACCGAAACAAGATGATTCACCGTTTTTCCTGAATCGAAAATATCATCCACAAGCAGAACCTTGTCGCCGTTCCGCAGGTATTCGGGACTGTAGGTCCAGCCGTCAACTTTGACTTTTTCCCGTGTTTTTACATCGCTGTAAGAACGGGCCACGACGGCCGCGTAAAAAACCGGACGGACCATCTTTTCCGACTTAGCGCGGACAATCTTGAAGTACTCACTAATGACGTTCCCCACATAAACACCGCCACGGAGGCTGACATAGATGACATCCGGAATAAATCCGTCCTCGTGTATCCGGTGGGCCAATTTGAGCGCGTCATTTCTTACCTGGTCAAAGGGTATAAATTCTTTTTTCATCACACTTCTATTATAGAGAATGTGATTGTCTGAATAAAGTGATTTTTTAAAATAATGGGGCTGCCGAAGCAGCCCCGGTTTTTTTGAGCCTTTTTATGGCTTTTCTACGGTAACTTTCAGTTTTACTCCCTGACGGGTATAGGAAATGGTTACTTCATCTTCCTTATTCAAGGCTTCGTAAAAGTCCATAACTCCTGAAATGTTTTCTCCGTTTATATGGGTGATAACGTCTCCGTTCCTGAATCCCGCTATCGCCATGGGTGATTCTGACTGAACAGCCACGACACCGACACCCTTAACATTTGAAGCAATTTCAAGCTGCTCACGCAGATCATCTGTTAACGGATGGACCGTTAAACCCGTCCACAGGATCCCGTAGGTAATCTCATCATCGGGAGGTCTGCTGGTGATATCCGTTTCGATCGTCATTCTATCTCCCTGTCTAATGAGTTCAATACTGATTTCGCTTCCCACAATAAGGTTTCCGACGATGTTGATCAATTCCTGAGAATTCTGAATGGAATCGCCGTCCACCGATATTATGTAGTCGCCGGGAAGGATTCCCGCGCGGTCCGCCGGGGAGCCCACGAATACGGAGTAAACAAAAGAGCCCCGGAAATTATCAATTTCCATCTCTTCGGCAAATTCCTCGGTTACTCCGCCTGTGGCGATACTTACACCGAGCCAGCCGTATTCAACACTTCCTTCGGTAATAAGGTCTTCTATTACCCGTTTTGCTGAATTGATAGGGATGGAGAATCCTAATCCGACACTCCCCCCTGCCGAAGAGGCGATCCATGTATTGATACCAACAACCTGACCAGCCAGATTGACCAGAGGACCACCGGAGTTACCGGGATTGATGGCGGCATCGGTTTGAATAAACTGACTGATATTCTGTCCGGGTCCGCCGGTTCTGCCTAAGGCGCTAACAATTCCCGCCGTGACGGTGGAGTCAAAGCCGTAGGGGCTTCCCATGGCCAGAACCCAGTCCCCGACTTCGAGAGAATCGGAGTTCCCCATTTCGGCAATTTGGATATCTTCATCGTTGGTCTCAAACGAAAGCAGGGCTAGATCCCGTCTCGGGTCTGAACCAACAAGTTCGGCATCGTATTCCCGGTCGTCATTCAGTGTCACGGTAATTTTGTCCGCTTTCCCCGCAACGTGGTGATTGGTCAGTATGTAATAGGTGTTACCGTCCCGGCGGATGATGACTCCTGAACCGAGTCCGGGAGCTTCCCTTTCCTGCGGTTCATTCGGCTGATTCGGTCCGAAAAAGTAGTCAAAGGGAAAGTTTTGACTTGGGGCCTGCTGGGTTATTACCTGCACGACATCAACCTGAACAATACTCGGAAGAGTATCAGCTACCACTTCACGGAAAGAGCCCTGAAGAGCCGCGGGATCTACTTCCATCGGCTCACTTTCCTGGGCCATAGCCGATTCACCCGGCTGGATTTTGGTGGAACAAGAATATAAGATTAATGCCATTGAAAAACCGGCAATTACTCCTACAAAAACAAGATTAAAAATTAGAAAATTCTTTGATTGGAATAGCTTCCTCATGCTGTTTTTCCTCCTCACAGTTATTTTACTTTACACTTAATATACTGCGGCTATATTTGAGGAGCAATGTTTAGATTGTTAAAATTTCCGTACGGTCCCGATAGATCGCTATGGTATGCTCGAAATGAGCGGAGAGTGTTCCGTCATCTGTAAATACGGTCCAGTCATCTTCTCCGATATAGACCTCATCGGTGCCGATGTTGATCATGGGTTCGATTGCCAGGACCATACCCGGTTTAAGTCTGGGGTTGGGACCGGGACCTACGTAGTTCGGTATTTGAGGTGATTCATGGATTTCAAGGCCGATACCGTGACCGCAGAACTGCCGTACCACACCGTATCCCCGGTCTTTATTGTACCGGTAAACAGCCCGTGAGATATCTTTGATCCGGTTACCCGCTTTTGCTGCCTCAATGCCCGCGGCAAGACTCTCCCGGGTTACTTTGAGCAGGGCTTCCGCTTCCGCTGATATATCACCAACTGGATAAGTAACGGCTGAATCGCTGTAATATCCGTTAAATTTGACTCCGCAGTCTATCCCGACGATGTCTCCCGGTTTCAGTTTCCGTTTTCCGGGAATTCCATGAATAACTTCTTCGTTGACCGAAATACAGAGGGATGCGGGAAACCCCATATATCCCAGGAAAGCAGGTTCCCCTCCCCGCTCGGTTATGTACTGGTATGCGAATTTATCCAAATCAAGGAGGACCGCTCCCGGCTCGATACGTTTTTCTAAAGCCCGGAAAAGTTCAGCCAGGAGTTTCCCCGATTCACGTATGCCCTGAATCTGTTTTTCAGTCTTGATGGGTATCATGGAAGTAAAGTACCATTCCTAGGGAGAGATGACAATCCCGGACACAGCAATTCCCGGTGATCACATTCGCATTAAAATTTATAAATTGTTTTATTACAA
>CAYLLE010000107.1:0-13240 GCA_964384485.1 uncultured Spirochaetales bacterium
ATGAAATTATGGCCTTTTCTTAATCACAAAAGGAGTTGACCGGGATTTGCTGGGTTTACAAGCTTTAAAACAGACTTGATCGAAATCGGCAGCTGTGATAAGTATGCATGAATATGCCGTTACCTTTTAAAAAATATCCGCCCGTCCGGCTGGAAGGAATCAGATCAGCCATAGGTAAAACCTCGATTATCCTCCCCTGCGTCTTCATGACCGCCGTAGGTATCGGTATGAGCGCTTTGGGGCTCCTTTTTTACGTGCGGGACGCGTTCGCTGCTTCCCCGGGCATCGTGAGTATCTTCGCGGCTACATGGACTTTCTTTTATGCCGGCGCTTGTATTTTCCTCCGGCCCCTCTCGGCGCGGCTGCTGCCCCGGTACTCTCTGATCATCGCGGCAGTGTTTATGACTCTGGCTCTGCTGGGGGTAATTACCTCGCCCTACCTGCCCTTGGCTTTTGTCTTTTACGCTCTTTTCGGTCTGGCGGTTTCCTTTTTCTGGCCTCCGGTTATGGGCTGGCTTTCCGCCGGAGCTGAACGGAAGTCTCTGAACCGGCGGCTTTCCCACTTCAACATGGCATGGAGCGGAGGGACCATCATCAGTCCTTTCCTGGGCGGGGCGCTCTTTGAAGTATACCCTCTGCTCCCTACAATTTGCGCCATGGCGCTGTTTTCCCTGGTGGCGGTAATCATCGGATTCGCGTCCCGGTTTCTGCCCAATATTCGGAAGGACAGTCACCGGGAGGAACTCCGGGTGCCGAAAAAAGACGCCCGGGATGAAAGCACCCCTTTCCGCTTCCCTGTTTGGATAATGCTGACGGCCACGTACACCGTCCTCGGCATCCTTATCAATGTGTTCCCCCTTTACGCCCGGGATGTGCTTGGCCTTTCCGAGGGAAGGATCGGCGCGGTTCTCCTTGTCCGCGCTCTTTTTACCACAACCGGCTTTTATCTGCTGGGCAAAACGGAATTCTGGCATTTCAAACGGAGCTGGCTGATTTCCAATCAAATTCTCCTGGTGACGATTTGTTTTCTTTTTGTTCTAACCCAAACTGTCCCGGTTTTTATTATCCTCTACGCGTTTTTCGGGCTGATTATGGCCCAGGCCTACAGCTCCAGCGTGTTTCACGGAGTTTCCGGCAGTGTCCAGCGGTCCAAGCGGATGGCCGTACACGAAACCCTCCTTACGGTCGGAATGGTTTCGGGGTCGGTATTAGGAGGAGTGATTTACGACGCCGCCGGGATTAACACGGCTTTTATCTTCGCGGGGACAGCCGCTCTTGTATTATCCGGAGTATCTTTTACTCTGGCTGTCCTTTTCAAGAGGAAATAACTCCGCTTGCCGCTAATATCAGAATCACCAGCATCCCAGCGGTGATAAGGGCGTAGTGGTATTTCCGGTCCCTGACGAACTGCGGCAGCACCGCCGCGAGACAAACCGGCGTTATAAGGGCAAAATAGATAAGAGAGGCATAGCTCAGGTAATCGGAGCGGGGCAGACTCCTAATCCAGCTCCATCCTGTCTGAAATCCCACTGCCTCCCGGTACTTTTCCGCGCTCAGATGCCAGTATCCGGTCACCTGTTCAGGCGGGATCGCGGCTTCGGGAAAGCCCGAGAGGTAGATGACGAATCCGGTAAACAGAATAATGAATCCGAGTCCCACTCCCCATTTTAAAATCGTGATATACCGGTTACGAATATCATCTATACCCATATCCCTGCTCCTTCAAGAATACCCTTAACACCCGAAAGCAAAAGTATACCGGTAACTGCCCATCGGACAAAAGAGGGTTTCGCTCCGGGCAGAAGCTTTGCCCCAAGTCTGGTGCCCAGCATCATCCCCGCCACTGAAGGAACCGTTATCAGCGGAAGCACCGCTCCCCGGTAAAGATACACCCATGCCGGCGAATTCATGGAAATAATGAAACCGCTTGTGGCAACAGAAACTTTTAATGGAGCGCCAAGAAACATATTCATAGCCGGAACGTTCGCCCATCCCGCGCCGAGGCCGAACATTCCCGCGAAAAATCCGATGCCGAGAAAGAGGATCATTCCCAGGGGAAGCCGCCGGATCGTCCAATGAATATCCTTTTTTTCGGATTTGTCGTAATAGCTCCCCGCCACATCAAGCAGTTTTGTAAGGGGATCGGGCCTTCTGATATCCGGAACTGCCGATCCTTTACTGATCATCATGAGGAACACAATTCCCAGGATGGTAACCCCAAGAAGAAGCTTCACCAGCTGTTCCGGGACCGCGAGCCCGATTAAGGCACCGATAATCGAACCCAGGGAAACCATCAAGGTAAGAGGAAAGGCGAGTTTGATGCTCCCCAGACCCGAGCCGAGGAGTTTCGGCGCGGCGGAAAGGGATCCGCAGAGTGCCACCATTATTCCCGCCCCCCGGACAAAATCAAAGTGAAACGGAAATATCGCGCCGATAATCGGGACAAAGAGCACGCCTCCCCCGACCCCGGTAATCACCGCGATTATCCCGAGCAGAAAGCTGAACCCGAAAAGGAGGAGGGCCCAGCCCCACCAGGGGAAGCCCCCTTCGGCCGGAACAAGTGCCTGTTCCTGACCGGAAACCGGGGCGAGACAGCAGAAAAGCAGGACGATAAGAAGGAGTAATGTATTCCGCATGATTGTTACCGGAGTTTCTTCCATTCATCAACCATGGCTGTAAAGTTTTCCCAGGGGAAAACCGCCTTTGCGGAAGAACATGGAGTGATGATGAGTCCTTTTTTTCCGAATATCCGGAACGTTTCCCGTACCGCTTCCCGCACCGCATCCGGGTCCGTCCAGGGCATATGAACCGTATCGGAAGGGCCGGTCCAGAAACAGGCTGAACCGCCCATCCCGGTAATCAGTTTCCGGGGATCTGCTCCCCGGAAAAAGGGGTCGGGACAGAGGAGGGCGTCTATACCCGCGGCAGACAAATAGCCGGTCAGCTGCTCCATCTTTGTCAGTGTGGTGTAACCGATTTTTTTTCCGAGCTGATGGGCCAAATCGGCAAGCTCTTTTAGATGATGCCCGATCAGTTCTTCTAAAAGGGAGGGGCTGAAAAAATCCGCCGTCTCATAAAATCCGTTCCGGCGGAGTATGTCGACGCCCAGTCCGGCGGCGATCCGGAAGTTTTCCATGGTTACCTGCTGTTCCAGCGCGATAAAATCTTTTAACAGATCGGGCTGTTCAACCGTCATCATGCAAACCTGCTCAGCACCGCACAGGTGAACCGCGCCGGTAAGTCCCTGGCCGGCGGATACCATGACGGGAGCCTGGTATTTTTCCGCCAGCTGTTCCGCTTCCCGGAAATCGAACCGGATTTTTTCCATCCGTCTGTCTGAATACGGCGCCCTGAAGACAAAGCGGAGACATTCAAGATCGTCCCGGGTAGTGAGCCAGGGTTCGGTAAAATGGCCGATATTATAGTCGGAGTAGAAGGGGATATCCAGGCCATGGGGCCATTGACTTGTGTAGCGGACAGCGGCGGAAACTTTCCCCGCCGGTGTATCGTATTCTTTCCGGATTATACCGTTTTCGATCCAAACACGGGAGGAGACCATTTCATCAGCTTCAAACTGATTCCAGGGAACCGTTACCACCGGATCGATACCGAGTACTTCAGCAAAATAGTGGACCCGCTCCTCCTGAGAGGGCCCGAACGGAGCTTCCCATTTCTTACCGATCCGCTGCACATAATCCTGGTTATTGAAGAATGGTGAACACGGAACGTAATCGGTTTCCTGCCGAGACATTGCTTTGAGTATCCGCTCTTTTGAATTCATGATGCCTCCAGGCCACCATAATACCGGCTATAGCTTTCAGGGACAAGGGCCTTTTCTGAACAGGTGGCAGGAAAGATCCTGAGATCGATTAACCCGCCGCGCAACTCGCACGCTGTCTCCGCGAAATTAATACCCATTCAATTTGGCCGCAGCAGACCGGGATTTGCTGGTACATCCATAGTTCCACAATATACTGCATCCTCCGTCCCGTCTTGCCGGGCTTAACAAAAATTAAGTATAATCTGTTAAGTATGGATGCGGTGATCCGGAAACTTGACAATCTTACCCAGTCCGCGGTGTATGATGTGTGCATGGTCTCCTGTAACGGAAACTCCGGCGGCCGGATGGGAAGACTCCGGGATCCGGCGGCTCCGTTCTCCCGGTGGATATATCCCGCCCATGTTCCCGGGAAAGGGGAGGTGGGGATCCTTAAAGTACTGCAGAGTAATGTCTGCCGGAATCACTGTTCCTACTGTGCTTTTGCCGCGCACCGGAATACGGAACGGCACACACTGACACCTGATGAACTGGCCCGGATATATATCAGCCTATATCGAAGCGGTTCGGTATACGGTCTCTTTCTCTCAACGGGTATTCTGAATGATCCCGACTCCTCCATGGACCGGATGATCGCCACGGCGGACCTCCTCCGGCGGCGGTACCGCTATACCGGGTACATTCACATCAAACTGCTTCCCGGTTCAAGTGCCGGAGCGGTACACGACGCGTGCATGCTGGCGGACCGGGTATCCCTTAACTTGGAAAGCCCGAAGTTAGACCAGCTTACAGTAATCGCGCCGGAAAAACGGAAGCGTGAAGAGTTCCTGGGACCGTTGAAAGAGGCCGGCCGATATATCCGGGCCGGCGGCCGGGTTAAGAGCCAGACGACTCAATTCGTAGTCGGAATAGGGAAGGAGACCGACGCGGAGCTGCTTAACACATCGGTTTACCTCTATAATCGGCTCCGGGTTTTCCGCTCCTATTTTTCGGCGTATCAGCCGGTGGATAGCCCCGCGGTTCAACCGGTTCAGGATGATGTTCTTCTACGGGAACACCGGCTTTATCAGTCGGATTACCTTGTACGGGAATACGGATTCAGCCTGAACGAGATGATTTTTGACCGGCAGGGAATGCTTCCCGGTCAAACTGATCCGAAAACCGCCTGGGCCCTGATGAATCCCGGTTTTTATCCGGTGGAGGTGAACAGCGCGGACAGAGAGGTGCTCCTCCGGGTCCCCGGAATCGGACCGGCTTCCGCCGACCGCATCATAGAAAGCAGAAAGAACGGGAAGCTCCGTGGTCCGGAAGATCTAAAACATACCGGTGCCTGGATATCCCGGGCCGCCGGTTATCTGGAGTTTGCCGGGAAGCCCGGAGGAGAAGGCCGATACCGGCAGCTGGAGCTTTTTTCCAGACTCCAGCCTCCGGAATGGCGGAAGGGAATTCCTACCTGATTTCGTACCGGACATTAAAAACCGCTTCGGGACTTCTGCTCCGGAGCACAACCCCGGTCCGTTCCTCCTCCGGCGGATTCCCGACCCCTTCGGTGACGTAAACTTCAACATCTTCCGAGACAACGGTCATGGTCAGTGTTTTTCCGTTGTTCTTCCAGCGGAATACCCGCCCGCTTAAAGGCTTCCGGAAGTTTTTCAGGTATTCATACCCGTTGTGCTGATACAGTTTGTCAGCTTCTTCGAACTCTCCGTCATACTCGAATGTTCCAAGGCCGTGAAAAGTCCAGTCGTAGTTATGCCGTTCCTTGGATTTAACGATGAACACATCCTCTAAGACCGGACCCTGCAGCGTGAGGTTCCGGTAGAAGTCGACTCCCGGGTATACATCGCCGGTATACGTCTCGATGCTGTTCTTTGCCGGATCAAAAGAAACGGTTTCTCCGGGTGAGAAGTTGTCCTGATTTTCTCCGTCAACGGTGACGGTGTTGTGGGCAATAGTTGTCCGGTACCAGGGCGCGTGAAGGGGAGAGCCGTAGGCGATGTTGGATGGATCATAGGCGAAACCGTATATTTCGATGGTGTTCCTGTCGTAATGGGCATGACTTTTTGACGCGAAACCGTATTTCAGGAACACTTCCATTTCTTCGGTTTTGAGTACCGCGTAATTGGTATCGGGAAAGTTTGCTGTCCTTTGATCCAGTTTCCCGGCGTCTTCGGGCGCTTCCGCTCCGGTAAAATAGAGCAGGGTGTTCATGTTCGGTTTGACCGTATCTATATCTCCATGCTCCCGGTAGGTCCGGTCGATCACGGTATAGAATTCCGGGTCTTTGTCTATTTTGTACGCCATTTCATATTGATGGACGTAGGTATATAGACCCCGATCCGGCCACCCGTCATGGGGCTGGGGCATTCTGAAATCACGGTAAGAAAGTTTGATGGGAGTTTTATACATCTGCAGGATTGTTCCCGTGAGTTCCCCCACGTCTCTGCCGGCAGCCGACGCGAACATGGTGAACTCTGTTATAGCCTGGAGGGCGTAGAAGTGATAGTGGAAGGAGCCTTCGTGCCAGAAACCTTCTTTGGTAACGCTGCCGCTCATGAGTTCCCGAATTGCCCGTTCCCCGTTCAGGGCCCGGTCTAAAAGTTCATCGTCGTTAAAGATGATGCCGGCGATACCCATGGCGGAATGAATCCACAGCCTGATGTTCACCAGCCGTTCCGGTTCGTTTCCGGTAAAAAGGGACAGGGGACGGAAGAGGTTCCGATGCAGGTAAGATTTAAACTCATCATCCAACACATCATAGAGGATGGCCACGCTCTTCATCAGCTGAATGGAAAAGATGGATTCGGTCAGGGACTGCCACATGATTTTCCCCTTCGCTACCCATTCCCCGTGAACGTCGAACTTATCGTAGTTGTCGGCATAAAAGGATAGAATTTTCTTTACCTGGTCTAAATATTCTTCTTTTTTATCCAGCAGGTAAAGCAGACTCATCTGCATAGCTCCCTGCGCGGCCTTGCTCCGGTACTGTGAAACCCAGACGGCGTCATGCTTCGGGGTCCGGTTATCGTGACCGCATTTTTTGCAGATATGTTCCTTGGGTTTTTCGATGTCGAAGATAATGTTCCCGCTGCACTTTTCGCATATGTTATGATGGCCCCATCCGGAAACTTTATCCGGGGAGTCATCAAAGTTATTAATCCAGTAATCCGCGGAATCTTTGAACTCGTTATATAGTGTTCCGGCCCACGGTTCGGATTTAATGGCTGATCTGATCTTTTCCAGATCTTCTATAAAATTCATTTTGTACTCCTGTGTAGTTTCATTTAGTAAAGCATACCGAACTTTTTATGTTCGGGCAATGTGGGGTTTCCTTTGTGATCGATTATTTTTTTTTTATATCTATCCATTGAAGTCTGCATAAAAGTTCCTTGATCTTGTGATGTGCCGGCAATTTAATTTTATTTTATTTAACGAACTATTGATCATATAGACGCTCCCTGACTTACCTGATTAGTTTAAATTATAAGGAGGCAGCTATGGCGGAACATCAAGAACATCATAAAATGATGATACGGGACTTCCGGAAACGGTTTGTGGTCTCCCTCATCATCACGGTACCGATCCTCGTTTTCTCACCACTCATCCAGGAATTCCTGGGATACGAGTTAACCTTTCCCGGCGCCCGGTACGTAATTTTCGGATTGGCAACGGCGGTCTTTTTGTACGGCGGCCGGCCGTTTTTGAAAGGTTTTATTGATGAGATGAAAGACCGCTCTCCCGGGATGATGACCCTGATCGCTTTAGCGATCACCGTCGCGTATGTTTACAGTTCCGCCGTGGTATTTGGTCTGGAGGGCCGGTACTTTTTCTGGGAGCTTGCGACCCTCATCGATGTGATGCTTTTAGGACATTGGATCGAGATGCGTTCCATCATGAGCGCGTCCAGTGCCCTGGAAGAGCTTGCCCGGCTTATGCCGGACACCGCCCACCGGAAGAAGGGTGACCGGATGGATGATATTCCGCTTGAAGAGGTGGAAAAGGGAGACATCCTGGTTATAAAGCCGGGAGAAAAAGTTCCCTCCGACGGAACGGTCACCGGAGGAACCAGTTACGTGGATGAGTCGATGTTGACGGGGGAATCGGAACCGGTAGAAAAGAATGAAGGAGATGAGCTGATCGGGGGCTCCGTCAATCAGGACGGTTCTTTGGAGCTTAAAGTAAAAAACACCGGAGAAGACTCTTATTTATCCAAGGTGATAAACATGGTTAAACAGAGTCAGGAATCGAAATCGAAGACCCAGTCTCTATCCGACCGGGCGGCGCTGTGGCTTACCATAATTGCCATCGCCGCCGGGACCCTTACTCTGGCGGGATGGCTTGTCGCGGGACGGGACCTTCAGTTTTCCATCGGCCGGATGGCTACGGTAATGGTCATCACCTGTCCCCATGCTTTAGGGCTGGCCATTCCTCTTGTGGTTGCCGTGTCGACTACCCTCTCGGCTAAAAACGGGCTTCTGATCCGGAACAGGACCGCCTTTGAAAACTCCAGGAATGTCGATGCTGTGGTCTTCGACAAGACAGGAACCCTGACCCGGGGCACCTTTGAAGTAACGCTGGTCCGGCCGGTCCGGGACGGAATGGATGAGAAGGAGCTTATGACCATTGCGGCTTCACTGGAACAGAACTCGGAACATCCCATCGGAAAAGGTATTGTCGAGAAGGCAAAAAATGACGGACTGTCCCTGGAGCAAGTTTCGGATTTCCAGGCCATCAAAGGGAAAGGGGCAAAAGCGGTTGTAGGAGGAGAAGAATACCTCGGGGTAAGCTGCAGTTTCTTGGAAGAAAAAAATATCCGGGTACCCGAAGAAGCTTCAGCGAAAGAGGGCATCATGACCATGGTGTACATGGTTAAGAAAGAGGAAGTGATCGGAATCATAGGTCTGTCCGATGTTGTGCGGGATGAATCGAAAGAAGCGGTGAGTACACTGAAAGAACGGGGGATTGAGTGCTGGATGATAACCGGTGACAATGAAGATACCGCGAAAGCCGTGGCGGACGAGCTGGGTATTTCCGGATACTTTGCCGAGGTGCTTCCCGATGAAAAAAGAGAAAAGATCAAGGAACTCAAAGAAAAAGGAAAGTTTACCTTGATGGTAGGAGACGGGGTAAACGATGCTCCGGCATTGGCGGAGGCTGATGTGGGAGTGGCCATCGGATCGGGAACTGATGTGGCCGCGGAAACGGCTGATATCATCCTTACCGAAAATGATCCCCGGGATGTTGTTTCTCTCATTTCGTTCGGCAGGCAGACCTTCAAGAAGATGATTCAAAACCTTGTCTGGGCTACCGGCTACAATGTGGCGGCAATTCCGCTGGCCGCCGGAGCACTGGCCTGGGCCGGGATTATTATCTCCCCCGCTATAGGCGCGCTCCTGATGTCGGCCAGCACGGTAATAGTCGCGATTAACGCGAAGTTTTTATCGTTTTCCTGATTCTATTTTAGTCCTTTTTCTCTTGTCCCGGAGCATGATCTTTGGCCGACTTGTCATCTTCCTCTTTTTTTGCCTGTCCCGGAACTTCAGACTTATCATCTTCTCTTGTTTTAATGAGGATGGTGCACCCCATGCTTGCTACAAATATATTTCCAATTTTTCCGGATTTTCATTTACCTGTTTCATTGACCTATTACCGGGAAGAAAATACAATATCTCATTATTTGTAAATGGAGTGATGATATGGGACAGTTATTTGACGGAAGAGCAAAATGGATTTGGAGCGGAGAGGGAATTGAGCGGACCTATCCGGAACCGGAATCTCCGTACCGGGTCAGGATGTTCCGCCGGACCTTTAATATAGAAGATATTGATAAAACATCGCTTACCGTGGCAGTTTCAGCTGACAGCAGATACCATCTTTACTGTAACGGACATCTTGCGGCACGGGGACCGGCGAAAGGTGATGTATTCCATCAGTTTTACGACACCGTGGACTTGACCCGGTATCTGCAGGAAGGCCGGAACGTACTCGCGGCATTGGTGATGGATTTTTCCAAGGTCCAGAGCTGGCCGGAAAAACTGGGTGCTCCTACATCGGTTATACCCTGCACGGGCGGATTTCTGCTTGACGGAGAGTTGACCGTCGGTTCAAAGACTATATCTCTCCACACCTGTGAGGAATGGAGGGTTAACCCGAATTTCGCCTATGATTTTCAGAACGAACAGATGACCTTCGGAGGGTTTATCGGCTATTTTGAACGCTACTTTCCCGGCAGGGACGATCCGGAATGGAAAACTCCCGGGTATGATGATTCATCCTGGGAGAACGCGGCTGTTCTTTATCCGGGAGTTCTAAAGAAAAACTGGCGGGATACCGAATCACCTTACGGGCTTTTGTCCCGGATGATTCCCATGCTGGAGGAATCTCCCGGTAAACTGTTTAAAAATATCTTTTTGCAGGGCGGTGATGATCCCGGCGGCAAATGGAGCGCCCTGGTTTTCAACGGTCAGCAGGTTACGGTTGAGGCAAATCAGGAAATCACGCTGATACTTGACGCGGGAGAGGAGGTTACCGGCTTCCCGGAGCTGATCTACACCGGCGGCAGCGGCAGCGAGATCAGGCTTACCTACGCTGAAGCCCTTCGTCTTCGGTGGGACACACCGGGAGCCCGGCTGCTGGGGCGGAAGCGGGACCTGAGTACGGTCTCCGTGGGTTATGCCGACGAAGAACGGGGCTGGACGTATGACCGGCGGGGCGAAATTGAAGGTTTCTGCGATATCATCCAAGCTGAAGGAGAGGGGTGCAGATATGTTCCCTTTCATTGGCGGACCTTTAAATATGTAGGACTGACAATCAAAACCGCTTCAGAACCATTAACCCTGAATTCAATCGGCTACACTTTCTGTGCCTATCCTTACAATGTTACCGCGGGTTTCACCTCTTCCAACCCAAAACATGATTACTACTGGGACACCAGCATCAGAACCTTCCGGCTCTGTTCTCACGAGACCTTCGAGGACGGACCCTATTACGAGCAGATGCAGTATGCCGGAGACTCGGCGATCACCTCGAAAATCGGGATGCTCACAACCGGAGATTCCAGGCTGACCCGGCAGGCACTCTATCAATTCGACTGGTCCAGACTGATCGAAGGAATCACCCAAAGCCGGTATCCCTCCCGGATAATCCAGGTGATCCCTTCCTGGAGTCTCCATTGGATCGGGATGGTGTACGACTACTACATGTATACCCGGGACCGGAAAACGGTGGGCCACTTGATACCGGGAATCGAAGCGGTTCTTGCCTGGTTCCGGCGGCACACCGACAAGGACGGACTTCCCTCCCGGCTTCCTTACTGGAACAACGTGGACTGGTGCCCGGACTGGGACAGGGGACAGCCACCGGGGTGGGACACCGGTTCGACCTGCATCATCAGCTCCCAGTATCTTTATTATCTGACGAAATACCGGTATATGATGGAAGATGTCTTTCCCGGTCAGCTCTCTCCTAAAATCATCCGGGAAATCGATTCACTGCCGAAAGCTATTCATTCAGCGTTCTGGTCCTCCCGGGAAGGACTTTACACCGACCGGCCCGGGGACGACAGTTCTCTGAGTCAGTACTCAAATGCCTGGGCCGTGCTTTCCGGCGCGGCGCCCGAAGAAAACTACAAGGACATTCTGAAGCGGTTCCCGGAAGATGAAGCCCTTTCTCCGGCCTCCTTTTTCGGTTTGTACTATGTTGTACAGGCCCTTCTGCTGATGGGCGGAGATGATAAAGTGTTCCCCGCCATGGAGGTGTGGGAGGAGATGGCCGATTTCGGTCTTTCCGCCTGGGCCGAAGAAACTACCTATTGGCGGTCCCTCTGCCATGCCTGGAGCGCCCATCCGGCTCTGCTCTTTCTGGAGGAAGTTCTGGGTATCAAGCCGGAATCACCCGGCTATACCTCGCTCCTTATCCGGCCGAGACCCATGGGACTTACAAGCGCCAAGGGAGGGATTCCCGTGCCTGGCGGCAGGGCTGATGTTGCCTGGGAAACCGGGGACGGTAAAATGAAGGTCCGGGCAGCGGTTCCCGAGGGAGTTACCGGGAAACTGCTTCTTCCGGACGGTTCGGAACGGGAACTCCGGCCGGGTGAAAACGAAGCGGAATGCGGACTCTCTTAATAAGCCAGGCTTCTGAAATTCCCGACCCGGTGAAACGTGACGAGATTGCCGTCATGCGCGTTAAGGGCCCGTTCATTTCCTGAGCGGCTCAGGATAATGAGGTCGTCATCTTGGACAGCCATGGAGGCATAATGACGCGCGGCATTTTCACTCGGGCTGGAAGCAACTAAACCGGCGAAGCACCAGTCGATCATGTTCCGGGAAAAATGGAGCTGCAGCCGTCTGCGCTGGTTGTTCGGCAGATTATACCGGTCCGGTCCAAGAACCTCCGCCCTCCGCATACTGTCGGTTGCCTGGGTGGAAAGGAGCCAGTAGATGCCGGTTTCCTCATCCTGGATGATGTGGAATTTCATATGCCCTCCGGGACACGGCACAAAGAGACAGGTTTTCCCGGACGGATTTTTCTGGAGAAAGGTTTCCATTTCACCGGTTCCCGGTTTCCCGCCCAGCACCTTTACCGCCGCCACCGCCGCGTAACCGGTGCCTCCGGTATGGGTCCGGGCCCAGAGATGGAACGTTTTACCTTCGGGATCATCCTCCGCTCCGGGAAGCGCCTCGAAGAAGGGGAGCTCGGAAGCGAAGGTCCAGTTCTCCCTCAGGGTAAGGTCATCCCCGATACGGCCCCGCATAAGGACCGGAGCCAGCTCACCGGGATACCAGTATTTAATCTTGTTCGAGACCCGCCGTTCCATAACGAGGTATACACAGCCGTTCCGGGTAAGTACGTTGCACGGGGCCTGGTGCCAGAACTGACCTTCAGTAAGCGCTCGAGGCTCGGTCCAGGACTCTCCGCCGTCATCGGACCGGATTATTTTAAGATCGCCTCCGTGTCCGATCACGTATATGCTGCCGTCCGCGGTAAACGGTCTGGCGTGGATGAACGGAAAGGAGGTACGGTGTTCCCATCTTTTTCCCCGGTCCCGGGAAATATAGACCCGTCCCTGCCAGGCGCCTCCGTTGTGCGTTTTCCATTTCGGACCCGGAATTTGTTCCGCCCCGGGTCCACGGAGATCGAAAGAGGTGACAATGGCATTCTCCGGGGTTACTGCAATTCCCGGACTCCCGGTGTAAAGGGTATCCGGGAATTCGGATTCAAATACGGCTGTGTAATCCTGTGCTAATGGTTTAATCATTCTGCCAGCATATCATGAAACATGATGTCCGTCAGCGTGTGGAATTGCTGGTGTGGAAGGTCCGGTGCGCTGTGATTATCTTTGATGAAACAGCATTGAACAAACCGGAGGCTTTTTTCATGGAACCAATTTTCTTTAACGGCTGGTACAGTGTGCTTAGAGCATTTCTCATGACAATCATGGCATACATTTCAATTGTCTTTCTG
>CAYLLE010000108.1:0-13146 GCA_964384485.1 uncultured Spirochaetales bacterium
TATGCGGCAATTCCCGGTCAACCCGATCTAAATTTATATATTATATGAAATTATGACCGCTTCTCAATCACAGAAGGGGTTGACCGGGATTTGCTGATACGGCATATTTTCATTTTTTCATACATTACAGGAGAGCACAAGCGCGCTGCCGGGTATACTTATCAGCCATAGTGTTTTATAAAAGATGAAGGGGGTTATATGAAGGCGCTTTTCTGGAAGGGCGGAGATGATTTTGAAATAGGCCGAGTAGAGAAACCTGTTCCCGGGAATAATCAGGTTCTCGTACGGATGAATCATGCTGTTATCTGCGGATCAGATTTTCATTTAGCTGATTTCGGCGCGGTCCCGCCGGTTATCCCCGGTCACGAAGGGGCAGGGATAATAGAAGAAACCGGTCCGGGAACCGATTCTGACCGAATCGGGCAGCGGGTGGCTTTGAATCCGGTTCAGGTCTGCGGTGTCTGTTCCTCCTGTTCGGGCGGCATACCTCACCTGTGTCTTGAAACCCGGCACCTAGGCGAACCCGGATCCCCGGGATGCTGGGCTGAATATGTAGCCATAGATGCCGTAAATGCTGTTCCCGTACCCCCGGCTGTTTCAATGGAGAATGCCGCCCTGAGTGAGCCTTGCGCCGTATGTTATGAAAGCTTCCTGCGGTATTCCGGGGGGAATTTGGAAGCAGTCAGGGGAAAAAATATCTTGATTATCGGAGACGGTCCGTTCGGGTTTCTTCATGCCATGCTGGGAACAGCATTAAAAGCGGGGCGTATTCTTGTCTTAGGCCATCACGATGCGAGATTAGACCGGATTCGGGAACACACTAAAGCTGAAAGCCTTAATACGAGTCAGAAAAAACCGGCAGACTTTATCAAGAAAGTATTACCGGAAGGAGTGGATCTTGTTATCGAAGCCACCGGATCAGGGCACACTCCGGACATGGGGATAAAGTATTTAAAACCCCGGGGAACCCTCATCATCTTCTCCTACATCTGGAATCCTGAACCGGTGAATATGGGGCTTATTCACATGAAGGAGCTGAATGTTCTTGGTTCATGCCGGAGCCTTGAGAGCTTTCATCCGGTACTAAAGCTTATGGGGGAAGAAAAAATAGAACCCGCTGTTATGCTGGACGGGATTTTCCCGCTTCATAAAGCGGAATCAGCCTTCCTAAAACTGTCTAATGAGCGGGATACCGTGTTTAAATGCGGTTTCCATTTTGATAATGTATAGATAGATATGGAACAACCAAATATAATTTTTATTATTACTGATCAAATGCGCGGCGATTGCCTCGGGGCCGATGGGAACAGATACATCGACACTCCGAATCTGGATTTTATCGCCTCCCGGGGGACCCGGTTCAGTCACGGCTACTCAGCCGTACCTTCCTGTATACCCGCCCGGGCTTCACTCTGGTCCGGTCAGGATCAGTGGCACGCCGGTGTTCTCGGAATGGGTCCGGGGCAGCCTCAGATCCCGAACGACTATCCCCATACCATGGCCGGTGAACTGCTTGATGCCGGATATCATACCCATCTGGTTGGAAAAGGTCATTTCCATCCCTTCCGGGCCCATATGGGATTCAAAACACGGGACGCGGAAGAGGCTGGAATCATGTCGAGGCGTATGCATCTTGATGATTACCGGAGGTGGTTCCGCCGTCACGCTCCTCCCGGCGTGACCCCGGACGATCACGGGATCGATTGGAACTCCTGGCACGCCCGGCCCTGGCACACCGCGGAATATCTCCATCCCACGGCCTGGTCGGTAACGAAAGCGCTCAATTTTCTGGAGAAACGGGATCGGGAAAAACCGTTCTTTCTGAACCTTTCCTTTCACCGGCCCCATTCCCCGTATGTTCCTCCCGAGTTTTTCTTTAACCTGTATTACCACGGAAAAACGCCGGAGCCGTACATCGGAACCTGGTCATCCATGCATGACGATCCTGTAACGGCTTCCAATCCCAACGCCTGGCGGGGAGATGTCGGGATAAAAGCGGTACATACCGGAAGGGCAGGATATTACGGTGAAGTCTCATTCATCGACAACCAGATCGGCCGTTTAATTAATTGGCTCCATGATTACGATAAGGAAACATATAAGAATACCTGGTTTATCTTTACCTCAGATCACGGAGACATGCTGGGAGATCATCATCTGTGGCGGAAGACGTATCCTTATGAGGGAAGCACCCGGATCCCATTTATCGTTTCTCCTCCTCTCGGATCGGATATAGCAGCCGGCCGTCCTGTGGCTGATGAAGTTGTTGAGCTCCGGGATATCATGCCCACGGTAATGGAAATCGCGGGTCTTCCGGTACCGGAGACGGTAACCGGCAGGAGTGTTCTTCCGCTGCTGAGCGGGTCTGATGAAAACTGGAGGAAATATATTCACGGGGAACACTGTACTTGTTATTCCAGCGAACAGGAGATGCAGTATGTAACGGACGGGAAGCGGAAGTACGTCTGGCTGCCCCGGACCGGCATCGAACAGTTCTTTGATCTTGAACAGGATCCGGGAGAGCTGAACGATCTATTCCAGGATCCATCCCGCCGGGAAGAAGTCGCGCTGTGGAAAGGCTATCTTGTGGATGAATTAGAGTCACGGGATTGCGGCTGGGTATCTGACGGATCATTGAAAGCCGATCCTGGGCATTTATATTCACCATATAAGGAAAAACGATGGAACGGAAACACCCGAACATCCTTCTGATTTTAACCGATCAGCACCGGTTATCCGCCCTCGGAGCTTACGGGCAAACCCCCTGCATGACTCCGAACCTAGACCGCCTGGCCGAAGAGGGGCTGCTCTTCGAAACCGCCTACACTCCCTGTCCTGTCTGCAGTCCCGCCAGGGCTTCAATCATTACCGGAAAATATCCCCACAGCCACGGCATCACCAGCAATGTCCACAACATCGGCTGCTCAATCCACGAGCTTCCCGACCGGGAGGATCTGCTTTCCAGGCAGCTCCAAAGAGCAGGCTACCGGTGCGGGTATACCGGTAAGTGGCATCTCGGGACGGATAAGGGAGAAGCTTTCGGGTCACCCGTGACACCGAGTCTTCCTTCCACGGTGGGCTTTTCCGGACAGGATTTTCCTGGACACGGAAACGGCGGATTTAATTTCCCCGAATATCGGGAATATCTTTTAGAAAACGGGTTTACCCACAGGGTGGATAAAAGCGGCTGTGATTACCCGGGAACAGCCCCTATGCCGTATGGCATCCTGGAGGGACCGGAAGAATCAACAGTGCCGTACTTCCTTACCGAACATTCCATTTCGATGATGGAACAATTTAAAACGGAAGCCCGTCCCTTTTTCATGTGGCATAACTTCTGGGGACCCCACAGTCCGTATTACGTTACCCGGGAAATGTATGAACTTTACCGGAATGTGTCCATTCCGCCCTGGCCTAATTTCGAGTGGGACGCGAATGACGAGCGCTATCCCCATCGGTTAAAACAGCATCCCATGCAGGCTTCCGCGAGCTGGAACGACTGGGAAGAAGCTCTCCGTCATTATTACGGATTTGCTACATTAATAGATCGGCAAGTCGGACGTTTGATGGATTATTTAGAGGAAAGCGGTCTTTCGGAAAACACTATAGTTATCTTTTCTGCCGACCACGGAGAGACTCTAGGAAGCCACGGCGGTCTGACTGACAAAGGCTGGCACCATTTTGAAGAGATTCAGCGTATTCCCTTTATCGTCCGGATGCCGAAGGGAGCGGGGATCTCATCCGGTACCGTTTTAAAAGAACACGCCAGTCTCCTGGATCTTTACCCGACCATATTGGAAGCAGCGGGAATTTCTCCGCCGGAAAATCACGGGATGTCTTTACTTCCCTTTGCCGAAGGAAAGGCAACGGCAGAGAGGGAACAGGATATAATAGAATTTTTCGGTGTGAATAATCTTTCCACCACAATGATAACCCTGCGGTACGGGCGGTACAAGTACGGCTGGAACGCCTCTCAGCGGGATGAACTCTACGATCTGGAAAATGATCCGTGGGAAACAGAAAATCTTTTGGACCGCGGAGGATACAGCAGAATAAAGAGTGACATGAGAGAACGGCTCAGGTGTTTTATAAATGAAACGGGTCATCCCGCGGGATTCGCGGTAAAAGCCCACGGTCTCCTTGATGCCGCGAAAGGATAATATGAACACAAATGATATAATAAAAACTGAGGGAATAACCAAAGCATTCGGTGAAATAACGGCGCTCCGTGGGATCAGTATCCGGATTCAGAAAGGGGAGATTTACGGACTCCTTGGTCCGAACGGCGCGGGAAAGACAACGTTTATCTCCATTCTGGCGGGACTGCTGAAATAGGAGGATACTCGGTAACCAAGGAACCGATAAAGGTAAAACAGCTAATAGGGGTGGTGCCTCAGGATATCGCCCTTTATGATTCACTGAGTGCTGAACAGAATCTAAAGTTCTGGGGGCGGATGTATGGATTAGGCGGCGGAGAACTCAAAAGCCGGATTGAGGAGGTCCTGGAACGGGTGGGACTCAAAGACCGGAAGAAAAACAAGCTGGAAACCTTTTCGGGAGGGATGAAGCGGCGGATCAATATTGCCGCGGGAATACTGCACAATCCTGCCGTCCTTTTTCTAGATGAACCAACCGTGGGAATTGACCCTCAGAGCAGACGGCGGATTCTGGATCTTGTTAAAGAGTTCAGGAATCAGGGAATAACGGTTATCTATACTACCCATTATATGGAGGAAGCTGAGGAGCTTTCGGACAGGGTTGGAATCGTTGATCAGGGGTCCATCATCGCCTCCGGTACTCCTGAAGAGCTCAGACGGCAGGCAGGATCCATGGAAACCATAAGTCTGTCATTCAGTACGGATATTGATGATCGGCTGGAATCCCTGGTAAAAACCGTTGCCGGGGTATCCCGGGCTTCTTCAGCCGGGGAGCGGAATTCATTGACCATAACGGCCGACAAGGCCGATGAAGTGCTGCCGGAGCTTCTTTCCCGGGTGATTCAGTCGGGATACCATGTGAAATCTGCTGAAATACTAAAACCGAATCTGGAGATGGTGTTTCTGGAGATGACAGGCCGGGCTCTGCGGGATTAGGAGGACTGATGCGGATATTTTTTATTGCCCTTAAGGACCTCCGGATTTTTCTTTCCAGCAAGGCTACCCTTATACTGGCTCTAGGCGCGCCTTTCCTGCTCACCCTGGGAATGGGATTTATCGGAGGAGCTTTTTCTTCGAATGAGCCGGGTTCCGGCGGAGGCGGGGTAAGGCTGGGATTTATCGATCTGGATGATTCCGCCGCCACCCGGGGTTTTTTTCAGGGGCTTCTCGACGCGGAAGGCTTCCTTCAGGTAAGCCGGTATGAAACTATCACGGACGCGCAGAATGCCATTGAAGAAGAAACAATCGATGCTGCTATCTTGATTCCCGAAGGATTTACCAACGCCGTTTTGGAAGGTGACCCGGAAAAAACCGTTACCGTTTTTACGGATCCGGGTAAAGAAATATCAGCCGACATCGCGGTTTCAATCGGCAGAAATTTCACATCCCGGCTTAAAGCGGCATCGGCAGGATTGCGTGAGACCGCAGGGTGGCTCCGGCGGGAACAGGATATCTCTCCCGCCGGGGCATTCCAAAAAGCCTCGGAAATAATCCCTCAGGTTATGGGTACCGGAAGCGGTACCGTTTCGAGGAGCCAAACAGAATCGGGAGAAACCTTTAATATGCTGGAGTATTTCGCGCCCGGTTTTGCCGTTCTGTTTCTTCTATTAACAGTTACTGCCGGTACCCGTTCCATTCTTGATGAGCGCCGGGAAGGAACCCTGGCAAGGATGCGGACCGCTCCGGTTAGATGGGGAGCCATACTTTCCGGTAAAATGGCCGGTGTATTTATTACCGGCTTCTTTCAGGTTTCAGTGATCCTCGCGGCCACCAGTCTCCTGTTCGGACTGCAGTGGGGACCGGTAACCGGCGCTTTACTCCTCACTGCCGCTACCAGTTTCGCGTGCGCCGGCTGGGGAATGATAATCGCGGCGCTTGCAAAAACACCCGCGCAAGTCAGCGGTGTGGGTACGTCCATCATGCTTATATTCGGAATTATGGGGGGAACCTTCATCTCTGTGGAAAGTTTTCCCTCCGTTCTCCGCGCGTTCTCCCGGATTACTCCCAACTTTTGGGCGATCAGAGGATTTACCTCATTGGCTTCCGGCGCGGAGGTGAGTGATATACTGCTGAATATCGGTGTTCTTGGTTTAACCGGATTAGTGCTGCTTGGAATATCCGGGGTGCTTTTTACGATGAACCGCGACGCGGGAAAGCTGGGGTAGGATATGCGGAAAATCGGGGCGATGCTTCTAAAAGACGGGATGATCTATTTTACATCTCCTATGCAGTGGCTTTTCTTTCTCATATTGCCGGTGGTTTTTTCTTTGTTACTCGGTTTAGCGGGTAAGCGAATGGAAAAACAGAATCCTATGGATTTAGGAATAGTCGATTATAACGGCACCGGAATTTCGAAGAATTTCATCGGCGCGCTGGAAGAAACCGGCGCGTTCAACATCATAATGATGGATAACAGAGAGGGCGCGGAGAAATCCTACCGATCCGGCGGGGTTTCGGGTTACCTGGTCATACCGGATGACTTTTCTAAACAAATGGAGCAGGGACAGAATCCGGAAGTCGCTTATTACGGGAACCAGACTCAGAACACCGTGGTAAGCATCATCAACTTTGCCCTTTCCGCGTCTTCCCTGGCATACAATACCGCGGTAATATCTTCCGAAACAGCAGGAGCCGGTCCGGAGTCTTCCCTTTTTATGAATGTCCGGGAACAAGCTGAATCAGCGGTTCGCGGGACGGCTGTCGAAACACAAGCCGTCGGAGCAGGAAAAGAAGTTTCGAACACCGCCTCTCTTCAGGTTATCGGTCAGCTTATCACCTGGGCTCTGATCAACATGCTGGTAGCGTCGTCCTATCTGGTGCTTGAGCGGGAACGGGGAACATATCAGCGGCTTCTCATTTCTCCGGTAAAAGGACGGACTTTTCTAATCGGCGCGGGGATGTTTCAATTTTTGGCGGGGCTGCTGCAGATGTTTCTGCTCATCCTGTTCGGTACTGTGGTAATGGGAATTCCCTGGACCAGATCCATTCCGGGGCTCCTCATTGTTCTGGTACCGTTCGCTGCGGCGGCTGTTTCTCTGGGACTGCTGTTAGCCGCTTTCGCGAAAACATCAGGGCAAGCCGACAGTTTGAGTACGCTCTTCGGTATGGGGATGGCGCTCCTGGGAGGCTGCTGGTACCCCCTCGTCCTATTCCCCGATACCGCGAGAAAAGCCGCCCATGTTTTGCCGACAACCTGGACACTGGAAGGATTGATAGACCTGGTTCTCAGGGGCAAACCCGCGGAAGATGTGATTTTACACGGCCTCGTGCTTCTAGGATTTGCCGTTGTGTTCTATTCCGCGGCGTGGCTAAAGTTTTCGGTATCCCGAAATTCTTTGTAAGGAGTGACATATGAAGATTATTGTTTTAGACGGGGGGGACAGCTCGAGCTTCATTGATGATTATACGGACAGATTGCGGGAAGTTGGCCATGTAGTGAATCTTTTCCGGCTTAAGGATCTGGATATCCGGTTCTGTACAGGATGCTGGGCATGCTGGTGGAAGACCCCCGGAAAGTGCGTCCATAAAGATGACATGGAACTTATTTACAGCGAAATACCCGATGCAGATATCCTGGTCTGCCGCTCTCCCCTGGTGAACGGGATGGTATCCGCGGCTTTGAAAAAGACTCAGGACAGAATGATTCCTCTGATCCATCCCTATCTGGAGATTGATCAGGGGGAATGTCACCATCGAAAGCGGTATCCTAAATATCCGGTCATGGGAATTATCCTGCAAAAAACAGCCGGACATGATGAAGAGGATATCGAAATCGTTGGAGACATGTCCCGCAGACTGGCTATTAATTTTAAGAGCCGGCTCTCGTTCTGCCTGACCGAGGACGGCGGTATCAAGGAGGCGGTAAATGAAACTTGTTCTGCTTAACGGATCTCCCCGGGGGAAGAATTCAAACTCCGCAAGAATTATCGATTTTTTTATCCGGGGATGGGAAGAGGGCGGCGGAGGAACCCACCGGACCGAGTATATCCGGGACAGGAATTCCGGACAGGCAGAGGAGGCTTTTTTAAAAGCGGACTGTGTTCTCTTGGTATTCCCGCTTTACGCCGATTCGGTTCCGGGTATCGTAAAGGATTTCATTGATGCCCTCCCTTCCGAAACCGGATTTCCAAATAAAAAAATTGCCTTCATTGTCCATTCAGGATTTCCCGAAGCTGTGCATTCCGATTTTGTTGCCAGGTATCTTGAAAAGCTTGCCCGGCGGTGGAAAATGGAGCATTTAGGTACTGTGATTAAAGGGGGCTCGGAGGGTATTAGGATGATGAATGAAAAACAGGCCCTCAAATTTTTAGCTCCCTTTTCCGAACTAGGAACCCGGCTGGCGGTAAACGGCCGGTTCCCGGATGATTTAATCGCACGAATAAGGGGCGCAGAGCGTTTTCCGCGGCCGGTGACCTTTGTCCTCAAGATTTTAATCCGTTTTGGATTGATGGACCGGTATTGGAATGAAAATTTAAAAAAGCACGGAGGATGGGCTGACCGATTTGCCCGGCCTTATCTGAAATGAAAAGGATCACCGTCTTTGTCGGAAGCTGCAGAAAGAACGGAAACACCGCCAATACGGTATCCCTGCTGGAAGAAGTAATTACCGGAAAATGCGAGTCAGTAATTGACAGGACTAAAGGGAATTACAGCCGGCGCGGCCGGAAAAATCCTCTCCAGAATTTTCTCATAATAGAAAGTTATCAGCAATTCCCGGTCTACTCCTTGTTTGGCACAGGAATGCATTATAATATGACATATCACAATACGGCATGCCGGATAGGAAGGAATATGGAACTATTTACAACAGACGGGTGGTTTAAGGGAAATTTGCATATGCACACCACAGTTTCCGATGGTGTTTTAGATAAGGAGACTGCGGTGGAAAAATACCGTGAAGAAAAATATGATTTTTTGGCGATTACCGATCACAGCATATTCACTCCTGAAACTAATGACCGGGATATGCTGCTCCTGAGCGGGATTGAATATATCTGTGATCAGTATCACGTGGTCGGCATCGGAATGACCGAACCGCCGCCGGAAGAGCAAAATCAGTCGGTTGATGAGTGTATCGAAGACATTATCCGGCGGGAAGGAATTCCGATTATTGCGCATCCGGTCTGGTCCCTCCTGGATCATCAGGATATGTTTCGGCTATCCGGGAATGTGGGGACTGAAGTTTGGAATTCGGTCTGCCATTTCCAAACCCGACGGGGAGACGCCTCTTCGTTTCTCGATGTTCTTTTTGCCGGCGGATTAACGCCGCCCATTTTTGCGGTCGACGATACCCATCACTATAAAAAAGAACTTTTCTCCGGCTGGATTATGGTAAACTGCCAAAAGTGTGAGCGAGAGTTGATACTGGAAGCTATAACCGAAAAAAGATTCTACTGCACGCAAGGGCCGGCTTTTGAGCAGATATGGGTTGAGGGGGACACGGTCCGGGTAAAAACGTCACCGGTTTCGGAAATCCGGTTTATGTCGGCCAGATTTTCCGCGCCCGGACGGATGCAGCGGGGAAAAGGCATAACCGACGCGGTTTATACCATCAATCCGGACGATGTCTTCCTCCGGATCGAATTGGAAGATTCCAAGGGCAAACGGGCGTGGAGTCAGATAATCTGGGAGAGCATCTTGTAATGATCCACCGGATCATAGACATCTGGGAAAATTTTTGATACGACGAAGAGCTGGATGACGGGTTTCGGCCCCGGCTGCGTCTGTCGCTGGAGCATCACGTTTCCCCAAAAACACCGCCGGCCTTTCTCCGGCATACCGGCGGTGACCGGGGGGTGCACCTGGAAAACAGCATCATGTTTGCTAATGCTCTCCGGAAACGAGGAATTCCTTTGATCACCATATCTATCACCAATGCCTACACGGGCTCTCTTTGGCAAACGCGGAAACCGATCCGGGAAATCCGGGATCCTTTCCTCATGTTCAGGGATGGATTGATCTTTCCATAAGCTGGTTAAACGAGGTATTATAGAACCGCGGTCGCAGCCTACCCGCGATAAAAAAACAAGGAGCCCAATCTTGAATTCGATTAATCAAAACACTGCAGACACGGATGTTTTCCGCGGAATCACCTTGGGGGCGGTAGTCCTTATCTCTTCCTATACAGCCGCCCAAATGCTGGCCGACATTGCAAGTTTAAAAATCGGGGTTATTGCCGGACTGGCTGTGGATATGGGGACGTTCATCTATCCGATAACCTTCACCCTCCGGGACATGATCCATAAGCGGCTCGGGAAACAGGCAGCCAGATGGATCATCCTTGCCGCTGGAGGGATTAACCTTGTCATGGCGCTTTACCTTATGTGGAGCGCTTCTGTTCCCGGAGATCCCGGGTGGGGACTTGAGGAAGAGTTTTCCGCGGTTTTGGCCCCGGTGTGGCGGATTGTATTAGCTTCCATTGCCGCGGAGGTGATAAGCGAATTGCTGGACACCGAGGTGTATCACTGGTTTGTGACCCGGGTTACCCGGAAAAAGCAGTGGCTCCGGGTGCTGATCAGCAACAGTGTCAGCATTCCGGTGGATAATTTTATCTTTGCCTTCGGCGCATTTGCCTTTTCACTGCCGGTAGAAGTTGTCTGGGAAATATTTCTTTTCAACCTCGCGGTAAAGGGATTTATTACGCTGCTCAGTCTTCCCCTTATCTATACGGTTAAAGAGCGGCGGGATAATGATTAGGATTCTCTCCGGGTCTTTATCAGGAGTTCTCCGCCGGAAACAAATTGCCGGTGTAATATGAACGGCTCCCTTAGCTCTTCTCCGTTCCATTGGATTTTTTCTATGTACGGCTCCGCGGCCGGGCTGCCGTCCACCAAGACGGTCACTTCCTTTCCCGGATAGTAGTCGGGGTGAAGATGGAACGTGATTTTGTCGAACAGGGGCACTGTAATTTCATATGAAGGATTCAGAGAACAGCCGCCCGTAAAATCGAACAGCCCCAGGGCGAACAGGAGGCTCGTCGCGGCTGCTTTTCCGGCGTCATCATCCTCCCGGAATCCTTCGGGTGATACCGAGCTGAAAAGGCATTCTTTCACCAGCCGGGTCCACTTCTGGGCAAGTCCGGGAGCTCCGGTACGGTTGAACAAATGAGCGATATACCGACCCGGTTCATTTCCGTAGTTCACGTAAGCTTTGTCCCGGTGAAGGTCAGGTTTTGGGGCGTAAAAACTGTTCGGCAGGGCCTGATTTAGAGCGTATTCCAGTTTCCGGTTAATACTCTGCGCTCCTCCCATTAATTTTACCATGCCCGGCAGGTCTTGAGGGACCTGAAAGGTATACTGCCACGAATTGGCTTCGCAGAATCCGGTTAATGACAGAGGATCGAAGGGATCGATAAAGTCTCCGTTCATAGTCCGTGGCCGTATGAATCCCGTGGATTTATCGAAAAGATTCCGGTAATTGAGCGATCTATTTCGGAAGTATTCCTCATCCTGCTGTTTCTTCAGTACATGGGCGAAATTGGCCAGACACCAGTCCTGATATGCGTATTCCATGGTCATGGCCGCGCCGTCGCGATGGATTCCGTCCGCCTGGATTCCTTCCGGGACATATCCGCGGTCCATATAAAACTCTATACCCCCTCCCGCGGCGCTGTTGTGTTCATACCCGGCCCTGCCCATCATACCGCCGGGAAGGTGGTTCCGTTTGATAAGTGTGAATCCTTCTTCAGGATCAAAACTCCGGATCCCTTTGAGCCACGCCGATACGAGGTATGGAGTGCCGGGTGAAGAAATCATTACCTCGGTGTAGTTTCCTCCGGAAGGTCCCCGGGGAACCATGCCGCCGCGGCGTGCCATATCCAGCAGGTAATTGCATTCATCATCCATAATGTCCGGGTAGAGCAGAGCATGCACTAAGAATATACTCCACTGTCCGGCCCAGTATCCGTCCTGTCCGTGCAGTACCCGCTTCCGGGAGCTGCCGCGGTTATCCGGCGGCAGTTTTCTGACAACCGGCTCATCTCCGGTGGTGTCGCAGTATTTACCGTCGGTATCGCTGATGCATTGCGGTCCCGTGAGGCTCCGCCATAAGTCGGTATACAATTTCACCTTATGATCCCGGCTGCCCCCTTCGGCCTCCACCCGGGAGAGGTACTCATCCCAGACCTGCAGGGTTTCGCTCTTCACCCGGTCGAAATCCCATCCTGCAATCTCTTTCATGTTCCCGTCGGCACCTTCGGAACCGGTAAAAGAAAGTGATGCTTTAACGAGCAGCTCGCCGGAGCCTTTGAATGACGCGGCAGCGCTTAATCCGGTTCCTTTGTACACCGATGATTGGGCAAGCCGGCTGCCTTCGCGGTACGCGATAAAGTGCCGGATATCGGCTGAAAACTCCATCCGGAAATATATCCGTACCCGCTTGGGACGGCGGCTGGTTTTTTCATTTTCCACCCATCCGGAAAGAATTGAAGGACCGGTTTTTTCAATTAAGCAGTCCGATATTTCGCACGGTCCTAACGGAGCGCCCAGGTCGATTACCAGATTACGGCTGCCCCGGAACCGGTACCGGTGAAATCCGGTCCTGTCCGTTGCGGTTATTTCCGCCTGTATTCTCCGGTCAGGGAAAAAAACCTGATAAAACCCCGGGCCGGCTGATTCATCATCATGGCTGAATGAGGCCGCGTATGCGTCGGGTTTTCCGGCCATCTCCGGATCCGGAACCGGCATTACCGGAAGAGCAGCAAGCTGCCAGGAGTGGAGATGGCTGAAGCACTGAATCTTGGGGTCATTGTATCTGTAGCCCGAATCCCAGCATCCCTGCATGGCAGTATCAGGTGAAAGCCGTACCAGACCGGCGGGTCGGGAGGCAAATACGGAAAAAATCCACCGTATTCTTGGTTTCGCGGTATCGATAAAGGGGTTTACATATCCGGTATTCATGGTTCTCAGCATAGGTCAGGAATATGCCCGGGTCAAGTAATATACGGTGTCTACAGCAATTCCCGGTGATCACATCCGCATTAAAATTTATA
>CAYLLE010000109.1:0-12476 GCA_964384485.1 uncultured Spirochaetales bacterium
CTCCCCCCGATACCGTGATGGTCCCTCCCGCCGTCACCGACACACCGCCGTCGGCCGCGGTCAGGTTATTCACTGTAACCGCGTCGGTTTCGGCGATCCCGATGTTTCCCGTACCGGTAACGGAGCCGGAAAGGCTGTTGACGGTGGTTTCCACCGGATTCACCCCGCCGATACCGGTTGCCGCGCTCAGGGTCAGTGCAGCCGCTGCCGCGTCCGTTCCCGCCGCGGCATTACCCGCGATTGCTCCGGTTTCGGCGGTCAAATCCAGATTTCCCGTGGTAGTCAAGGTATTTCCGCCGAATGAAATGCCGGTGCCCGAAACGGTCAGATCGGCGGCTCCGATGTCGACTCCGCCGGCCGAGCAGATATCGACGGTTCCGGCTGTCACCGCGGCGGCTGAATCTTCGCCTACAGTAATAGAATTAGCTGTGATGTTCGTGAGTTCAGTCTGATCAAGGTCGAATCCCGAAGCACCGCCGATGCTTACCGCGGTTCCGGCCGCGGAAGGATACAGGTAGGTATTACCGGCACCGGTATTGACCGTTCCCGCCAGAGCTACCGCCGCCGCGCCGATATTAGCAGTTCCGCCGCCGGTATCGATAACAGAACCGGCTCCGCTTGAAAAAGTTCCCGCCCCGTCGGTGTCCGCGTCGGCGTCGGCAGAAAAGTTCCCGCCGGCGGTGGTAATGTCGCTTGTATTATTCGGCAGGCTGATTCCGTTATCAGCAGTCAGGGTTACAGCTCCGCCGTTGGTTGTGATCCCGGCATCGGTAAGGTCGATGCTGCCGAGAGCGGTTATGGAAACCGTAAGGGCCCCGGACGTGGAGGTGATGTCGGCACCGTTCGCGAAACTCACCGATCCATCCGCGTCCAGGGTCAGGGCTGCGTCAGCTCCGCCGGTTTTGTCGATGGCCGCGTTGTTGTCGAAAATGATATTTCCGGTTCCCCCCAAGGCTGAAGAGGTGTCAATGACAACGCTTGTTCCCGTATTTAGGTGGGATTCAATATCTCCGGTACT
Source organism: uncultured Spirochaetales bacterium (assembly GCA_964384485.1). Taxonomy (GTDB): domain Bacteria; phylum Spirochaetota; class Spirochaetia; order CAYLLE01; family CAYLLE01; genus CAYLLE01. Next base: position 1,019 of record CAYLLE010000109.1, read on the forward strand.
GATGGTATGGGCGGCTAATGTGAAATCAGCAGTATCATAATCCGGACCGTCCCCGTCGATATCGCCGGCGGCATTCTGGATGGTGATATCGGTCGGGTCGATGAGCCAGGTTCCGCCTTTACCCGCGGGAGCGGAGGCATCGGCGAAAAAGCCGCCGGGAAGTTCCAGCCGGCCGAATGACGAAGTTTCGATAAAACCTCCGTCACCCCCTTCCGGACCGCCACGCGCGGAAATACGGCAGTCCAGATCCAGGAAGGTCCGGGCCCGGAGCAGAACTCGGCCGCCGCTGCCGGAAACTTCGGCGTCCGCGTTAATTTCCGTATCAGCGTCGATCAGGATGATTTCGGTATCTTCCGGAGATCCGATAAGGATGTCGCCCCCGGATTTCCCGGAAGCATCGAGCACCGCCCCTTCCAGCACGACTTTCCGCCCCCGGAGCACGATGGTTTCAGCGCGGATAGTGCCCCGGACCGTTATGGTTCCGGCGGACCGGAGAATCACCTCCGGGGCTTCCACCGTTTCATCGGCGGAGATGACGATATCGTTCCGGGTGTATTCCTGTGTTCCGGTCCTGTTCGGAATCAGTTCGGGCTCCACCATCCCTGGGGAACAGGCGAAGAGGGAGAGGAGAAGAAGGATCAGTGGAACCCGTTTTATCATATAATCCCCTTGCGGTCGAACAATCATCTACAATTATATCTCATTTATAATGTTCATTCCATTATGAACGGCGGGTCACAGCAATTCCTGGTCAACACCTTGGGTTATTTAGAAGAGGCCGTAAATACATATAATACCGCGAATTTGCTCACCGGAAATTGCCGGACGGGTCATAAAGCCGGGTATTTCAGTACGGATAGAACGTTATCCCGATCCATCCCGCGGGATCGGCCATGGTTTGGTCAATCAATCCCAAACGGACATCATCGGTCAGTTCAGCCACAAGGTAGTCGGTACCGCCTGCTTCTATCCGGGCTCCCTCTCCGGGGATATCCACTCCGGCTATGGCATGACCATACTCCATGGAGACAAAGAGGGCGCCGTCAATGCCGAGATGATCGAGGAGGATAAGGAAGGTAAGTGCCAGGGAATCACAGTCACCCCGCCGGTTTATCAGGCTGGAAAGGGGCGATTCAAGGTCGGAAATCCCGCCCGACTGGACGAACTCGAACTCTTGAAGCCAGGTCAGGAGTATCGCCGGGATTTCTTCCCGGGGTGTTTCGTGGGCCCCGAAATAAGAACGGATGATATCCGCCGCCGGTTTCAGCCGGGAGTAGGAGTTCCGGTAAACCATCCGGTAATACCGCTTCCAGGCCGCCTTCCAGTCCTCTTCCGGTGTTTTCCGGGGATCGTACTCCGTCAATATTCGCGCCTCCCGGTCGATAACCTCCCGGGAGAGCTGCAGATCCTCGGCAGGATAGGTAAACGGAAGTTCTGATCCCCGGAGCGTAATTGTGCCTTCCAGTATTTCCCGTTCTCCCGGGGACCGGAGAAATTGGGCCAGCGGTCCCGGCGCGGTCATTCCTTCATCACCCGGTGAAAAAGAGTCCAGGGCGGAGAACATAAAATCCGCGTAATCTTCCAAATTGTCCGCCCCGGTAAACGTCTGAACCGCGTAATCGCCGCCGGGGGCTTCGAAGAAGAAAAACATTCCCCGGGCGGGAAGACCAGCGTCAAAGGTTAAATCGGCGAATACTCCGGTGCTTCCGTTATAGGAAAATTCCGCCTGATCGCCTTCCGCGTTGAGCTGTGAAACCACGTATTCCGCTATGCCGGAAGATCCCTCGAAAGCTTCCGCGGGAAAAGAAAAAACCTGGATAACCGCGGTGCCTGACGGATCGGCAAAGGCAATCGCGTCCGGCCGGTCATCAACTACCGACCAGCCCCGGGGAGGGTTCAGGTAATATCCCCATTCTCCGTTTCTTACCTGATCCGAATAAACTCCGGTCAGCATCGTAAAAATAAATATGATTAACAAAAATGCTTTTTTCATTACTTCCTCCGATAAGGGTGAGTAAAATTCCCGACTTGTAAAAGACCACCCTAGATTATACAATCGGCACAGAACGATCATTTCCTAAGGGGCATTCGGTAAATGAAAGCGGTTATCCGGCAAAGCCGGCTCAGCGGTACCATGACGGTGCCGCCCTCCAAGTCTCACACAATACGGGCCGTTTTTATCGCGTCCCTGGCAGACGGAACCAGCGAAATCATCGAGCCCCTTGCGTCCCGGGATACCGAAGCATGCATCCGGGTATGGAAAGCGCTAGGCGCGGAAATTGAACAGACCCGGGGGAGAATCACCGTAAGAGGAACTGGCGGCAGAATCAGAACACCGGACGATATCCTGGATACGGGAAATTCGGGAACTACCCTGTTTTTCGCCCTTTCCGCCGCCGCGTTAGGAGAAGGATGGAGCTTTTTTACCGGAGACGCCCAGATCAGGAAACGGTCCGCGGCGCCGCTTCTGGAAGCACTTAACCGGCTAGGAGCCGAGGCTTTCAGCTCCCGGGGATCGGGATGCGCTCCCGCAGCCGTCAGGGGTCCCCTTAAAGGCGGGAAAGCGGAGATATCCTGCTCCACCAGTCAATATTTGTCCAGTCTGCTGATTTCTCTACCCCTCGCTGAAAACGATTCGGTCATATCGGTTCCGCTCTTGAACGAGAAACCTTATGTGGATATGACCCTCCGGTGGCTTGAGGAAACAGGAATCGAGACGGAAAAAGAGAGCTCCGCCCGGTTTATGATTAAAGGCGGCCAATCCTATCGATCCTTCCGGAAACGGATACCCGGTGATTTTTCGTCGGCATCATTCTTTCTTTGCGCCGCGGCGATAACCGGATCGGAATTGACCCTTCAGAACCTGGATCCGGAAGATTCCCAGGGCGACCGTAGAATCCTGGATATTCTTTCCGAGATGGGAGCCTCCTGGACACTGGATGATTCCGGAATAACCCTGAAACCCGGCGGTTTGACCGGCGGTGACTTCGATATAAACGACATTCCTGATGCTCTGCCCATTCTTGCGGTAACCGCCTGTTTTGCCGACGGAGAAACAAGACTGCTGAATGTTCCCCAAGCCAGAGAAAAGGAGACGGACCGGATCGCGGTAATGGCGGCGGAATTGTCCAAAATGGGAGCCTCGGTCCGGGAACTTCCCGACGGCCTGGTAATCCGGCAAAGCGCCCTCCGGGGAGCCGAAGTCAACGGGCACGGAGACCACCGGGCGGTAATGGCTCTGTCCGCAGCAGGATTGGCTGCTCCGGGCGAAACAGTCATTCTGACTGCTGAATCCGCGGCGGTAACGTTTCCGGATTTCTTTTCTATTTTAGCGGATCTTACCCCGGCAGGCGCGGTAAATTTGGAGAAACAGGATTGACATACTATAATTAAAACAATGGAACCGCCGTACCGTGTTCTTATCGTAGAAGATGACCGCATCTCCAGCCTGGCTATTAAACAGCTGCTCACAAAGATAGGTTATACCGTAACCGGGACTGTCCCCAGGGGGGAAGACGCGATATCAATGTGCACCGGGGAAATACCGGACGCGGTTTTGATGGATATCAGGCTTGAAGGAAAACTGGACGGAATCCAGTGTGCTGATATTATCAGCCGAAACTTTGACGTGCCCGTAGTATATCTGACCGCGCATACCGACAGCGGGACACTGGAAAGAGCAAAAAAAACCGGACCTTACGGCTTTATTCCGAAACCGGTAAGTGAACAGGAACTCCGCACTACTCTGGAAATGGTTCTGGCAAAGTTCAAACTTGAATCGGTGGAACGGAAGTCGAGGAACCTTTTATCCGCCACCTTGTCTGCTATCCGTGAAGGCGTGATCACCGCGGATGATGATCTTACGGTGCAGTTCATGAACCCGGAAGCAGTAAAAATGGCCGGTTCAGACAGAGCCCGAGACAGGAAGGTTACCGTTCAGGAAATCTTCCTGTTCCGGGACAGTACCGGGAAAGAGATCCGGTTCAAAGAGCTCATATCTTCACCGGCCCCGTTCATGGCATCTGTGACTGCTGCGTCCGTTTCCCGGGGAACATTATTTCCGGCGGAGCTTTCGGTAAACCGTTTTTCCTCAAGCGGACTTATCCCGGGCGGCTATGTGTTTGTAATACGGGATAAATCGGAAGAACACCGGTACCGGACCATGGAATCGACATTAGCTTCCATTGTAAACGCTTCAGAAGATGCTATCATCGGAATTGATTGGGAGGGGACCATCGTCAGCTGGAATTCCGGCGCCGAACGGATGCTGGGATACTCCTCCGGGGAGATAATCGGAAAAAACGCGGCCCTTCTGACCCCATCACATCTGCCAAGTGAATTACCCTCTCTCCTTGATGATCTCAGGGTTAACCGGAAACCCGAAAATCTGGAGACAGTCTGGCAGGGTAAATCAGGAAGCTGCGTGGACGTCCAGACAACTATCTCAGTGATCCCGGGTCCGGAAAGCGAAAATACCCTTTCCATTATTGGCCGGAACATTACGGAACGGAAACAGCTGGAAAGAAGAATCTTGGAAATCTCTGAAGAGGAGCGCCGGCGGTTGGGACGGGATCTGCACGACAGTTTGGGGCAGCACCTGGCGGGTACCCTTTTCCAGAGCAGGTTCCTTCATTCAGCCCTGGAAGAATCAGGCAAAGACAATCTTGCGGAACAGGCAGGACGGGTGGAAAAACTACTTGAAGAGGCGGTAACCCAGTGCAGAGACATCGCCAAAGGATTCTTCCCTACGGCATTGGAATCGGAAGGTCTTCCCGGACTGCTTGAAGAACTCTCCCACTTTACCGAGCAGGTTTACGGCATCCCCGTTGAAGCGGATATCCACACTCCGGTTAATCTGGAAAACGGTATGTCTATCCAGCTTTTCCGTATCGCTCAGGAAGCTGTAACCAATGCCGCCCGGCACGGAAAACCGGACCGGATCATACTGGAATTTAGAAAGAAACGTGGTGAGTATATATTGAAAATTCAGGATAACGGAGCCGGATTACACCGGGAAGAAACTTCCGGATTAGGATTAAAGATAATGCAGTACCGGGCGGGCGTGATTTCGGGACTTCTCGAGATTCATTCACCTCCCGGAGGAGGAACGGCAGTAATCTGCAGAGTACCGTTCCGGGAGGATACCGATGAATGATCCGAACAGGATTCTGATCGTTGACGATCACCCTATTGTAGTGCAGGGATTCACCCAGCTCTTAGAAAAAGAACCTGATCTAACCGTATGCGGTTCCGCGTCAGGGATGATTGAGGCGAGGGAAAAGATACGGGAACTTTTTCCGGATTTAGTGCTTCTTGATATTTCACTCAGCGGGCAGAACGGGCTTGAACTGGTCAAGGATTTAGCAAAGGAAGCTCCTGAAACCCTTATTCTGATTGTATCGCTCCATGACGAATCGGTTTACGCGGAACGGTCTTTAAGAGCGGGCGCTAAAGGTTTTATTATGAAAACCGAACCAATCGGGAAAATACTAACAGCTGTCCGGGAAGTATTGAAAGGTAATATATACGCAAGCGATGCGCTGAAAGGTTCGATCCTGAAGCGAATGCAGAACCCCAGGAATCTGGAAGCTTCCCCGGTGGATACGTTGAGCGACCGGGAACTCGAGGTTTTTTCATTGATTGGGGAGGGAATGACTACTAGACAGATATCTGAAGCTCTAAACCTGGGCATTAAAACGGTGGAAACTCATAAATTAAAAATCAGAAAGAAACTCAACATTGATACCGGAAACGAACTCACCCGGTACGCGGTGGAATGGCGCATCAACAATACATAAGGGTAAGGGAATCCCTTACCCTTAAATAAAAAATTCCCTTATTGAAATGGGGCTCTCTGTATATATGCTTGATAGAGCATGGAGAGTTGCATGGAAACGGGGAATACCGGAACAGGTACAATTTTGGCGCTGCAAAAGTCGGCAGCGATGCTCAAAAATATATCCTTTATTTTGAAACAGAAAGGGTATGAAGTTTACATCACTGATAATCTGGAATCAGCTGAATCTTGCTTAACTGAAAATGATGTAAAGGTAATTATCATTGGTATCGATTTTTTTTCTGACTTTATTCCTGAACATAAAAATAAAAGCCTGCACCGGGATATTCCCCTGCTCCTCACCGCAACTGCCCATGAACAGCTCATGCTGGAAGAAAAGAGCGCGTTAAGAGAGACCGCTGTAATCACAAAACCATTCAGCGCGGATACTCTCATAAAAACCATAAAAGATTTATTACAAGACACTCAGGAGGAGATAAAAAATGTTTAAAAATCTAAAGATGGGAGTGAAGATGACCCTTGGATTCGGTCTCGTCATTGCCCTGGTAGTAACTGTTGGGGTAATCGCGATCCTTAACATCATGACAATCCAGACCCGTTCCGAGCGGCTTATGAATGAGTACGTTCCGGAAACGGAAATAGCCATGGAATTGGAACGGGCGGTTTCTGATACGATGTTCGAAATGCGGGGGTATTCTCTTACCTTCGAGGATAATTATCTCCAGTCAGGAGAGCAAAGTCTAGAGAAAGTGTATTCGGAGCTGCGTCGCGGGGAAGATTTAGCCAATAAATATCCCCAGCTCACCGTCCTCAAAAACCAGATCATTGATGCCAAAAAGCAGGTGGATGAATATACGGCATTGAAAGATACAACAAAAGACACAATCAATGAAGTTCTGGAAAACCGGACCATAACCGACACGGCGGCCGCGAATTTCCTGGAAGTTACGGGCACCTTCTTGAGTTCCCAGAAACAGCAGCAGATATCGGAACTTGAGCAGGAGGCCGGGAACGCGGCAATACGGCAGCGGATCCAGAAAGTGGAATGGATGAACGATGTTATTGATTTGGGGAACCAAGCCAGGGTAACGAACTATCAGGCTCAGGCTATGAATGATTTAACCCTTTTTGATGAGGCCCTCGATTATATTGATGAAATACCCGCAATCATGAGCCAAATCAGAGCGGAGACGGTGCTCAGCAAGGATATCGCCGATTTGGACGCAATAAATAACGCTCTGGATAATTACCGGCAGGCCGTTGCTGATACACAGGAAGATTATCAAACTTTATTTGATCTTAATACGCAGCGGAATGTCGCGGCGGAAGGAATAACTGCAGCTGCGGTTGAGATATCCGAAGTAGGTATCACCACCACCGAAACGATCGCGTCGGACGCGGTAGATAAAATTCAGGCGGCAATCATTGTGGTCATCGCCGGTCTTCTTATCGCGTTAGTGCTTGCGGTAATCATCGCCATTTTCCTAACCAGAATCATTGTAATTTCACTCCGCCGGGGAGTCGAGTTTGCTACGTCCCTCTCCAAAGGGGATCTGACCGCGAAACTTGATGTGTATCAGAAAGATGAACTCGGTATATTAGCTGACGCGCTCCGGGCCATGTCGGAACGGCTTACAAACGTCGTTGGAGACATAAGGGGAGCATCTGATAACGTAGCTTCCGGCAGTCAGCAGATAAGCTCAACGGCACAGCAGATGTCTCAGGGGGCGACTGAGCAGGCTGCTTCCGCGGAGGAAGTTTCTTCCTCGATGGAAGAGATGAGTTCCAATATTAGACAAAACGCGGAGAACTCTCTTCAGACCGAGAAAATTGCGATGAAGGCCGCGAATGACGCCACGGAAGGCGGAAAAGCCGTGGACCAGACTGTTCAGGCAATGAAGGACATCGCCGAAAGGATCAATATAATCGAAGAAATCGCAAGAAACACGAACCTGCTCGCTTTGAACGCAGCTATTGAAGCAGCACGGGCCGGAGAACACGGTAAAGGGTTCGCTGTTGTGGCTTCTGAAGTGAGGAAACTGGCCGAACGGAGCCAGAAAGCGGCGGGCGAAATAGGCGAATTGTCGACGAAGAGCGTTTCCGTCGCGGAAGATGCCGGTAAAATGCTTGCCCAGATAGTGCCGGACATTCAGAAAACGGCTGAGCTGGTACAGGAAATCAGCGCCGCCAGCAACGAACAGAACAGCGGCGCCGACCAGATCAATAAAGCTATCGCTCAGCTGGATCAGGTTATCCAGCAGAACGCTTCCGCTTCGGAAGAAATGGCTTCCATGTCGGAAGAACTCTCAAGCCAGGCAAACCAGCTGCAGAGCACTATCAGCTTCTTTAAAGTAGACGGAGCTCTCAGAATCGAAGACAAACGGACCAAGAAAACGGATATGTCCCACATCCAGAGTCACGCGACACAGCGGAAAACTGCCGCTCCGGCACAGCATCAGCAGACGAACCCCGCGGCATCAAAGCAGAACACCGGAATCGCTTTGGCGGAAGACGAACATAAACCTGCCGGCGGCAACGGCGCACAGAAAAAGAGCGGCGCGAAAGGGATAGTTCTTGATCTTTCCGAAGGAACAGGCGGCAAAGACAAAATTGATGACGATTTTGAGGAATTTTAAGGGGGGAAACAATGGATGTAGGAAAGGCGACTGTAACCCAGTATCTTACCTTTATACTAGACCACGAAGAATACGCTGTGGAAGTAGTTAAGGTGAAAGAGGTGCTGGAAATGGTCCAGGTAACCCGGGTCCCAAAAACACGGGAATATATGAAAGGAGTTATCAACCTGCGGGGATCTGTAGTCCCCGTCGTTGATCTCCGGATGAAGCTGGCCATGGGAGAGACTGAGAAAAGTGTCGATACATGTATCATCGTTTTGGAACTGGATATAGACGGTGAAACCGTTACCATCGGCGCTTTGGCGGACGCAGTTCAGGAAGTTATTGATCTCGGCAGTGATAATGTTGAACCGTCACCCAAACTGGGAACTGCTGTCGATACCGAATTTATCGCGGGAATGGGTAAGCGTGATGAAAATTTCATCATCATTTTGGATATTGATAGAGTATTTACATATGATGACAGAGAAGAAGTTAAAGCTGCGGTAAGCAGCGGTAAGCGCAACCTGACCGCGGACAAGAAAAAAGAAACGGTGGAGGAATCCTCCGAATAATATCTTCCGTCCCCACTCACCATGGGGACGGAGGCATGGTTTTGTAAAAAAGTTTGTTTAAAAAAGTTCCGGAATATTTCCGGATACTAAGGAACTTCAACATAAGGGCTGACCTGAAAGCACTTTTTCAGGCGGCCCTTTTATATCTCTTTTTTCCAATACCGTTCAGTAATTATTTTTTCATCGGTAAAGAAATTAACTACGCTTTTCCCTTGCGCTTTTATGTCGGAGAAAAGTGAATCCTTCATCCCGCCGAAAGGCAGAAATGCTACCGGAGCAGGTATCCCTACATTGATCCCGATCATACCGGCTTGGGTCTCCATTTTGAAATACCGGGCCGAATATCCATCAGACGTGTATATGGAAGCGCCGTTTCCATACCGGTGAGCATTGATGACGGCGACCGCTTCTTCCAGGGTATTCGTCTTCATTATACACACCACGGGGCCGAATATTTCGGTAGTATGTATCTCCATTTCAGGCTCAACGCCATCGAAGATTGTCGGTCCGATAAAGAATCCCTTCTCGGTTCGTAAGTTTCGACCGTCCAGCAATAGTTCTGCTCCTTCCGATTCTCCTTTACCAATCAGTTGGAAAATTCGGTCCTTGGCCGCCGCGTTAATAACCGGTCCCATCACGGTAGGATCATGGGCTGCTGCCGGATCCAGGGGGTCCAAAGCCTTGACAGCCTTCGCGGCTTGAGTGAACCGATCCCGGACTATTCTGTGAGTTTTGTCCCCCACACAAACAATGACCGACGCTGCCATACACCGCTGTCCGGCACAGCCGAAACAGGATGTGATCATGTTCCGCACGGTATTTTCGATATCCGCGTCGGGCATCACAACCAGGTGATTTTTAGCCCCGCCCATAACCTGATACCTTTTCCCCTGACTCGCGCATCCCGAAGCGATAATCCGGCCGGTAGCTGTGGAACCCACCATTGAAACCCCGGCAACCTTAGGATGGGAGATGAAGGTCTCCCCCACTTCTTTCCCGCCGTTTATTAGATTAAATACCCCCGCAGGAAATCCCGTTTCATCAATAAGCCGTGTTATGTGCTCCATAGTCAACGGTACCAACTCCGAAGGTTTCGCCACATAGGTATTTCCCGAAGCCAAGGCGTAGGGAATAAACCAGAACGGAACCATGGCCGGAAAGTTAAATGGCGCAATCAGCGTAAATACTCCAAGGGGCAGTCTTAGAACAGTACCGTCGATTCCTTCGGAACAGCCTGTCATCACATCTCCCTGCTGAATCAAGGGCATGGCACAGGCAGCCTGAATGTTTTCCACCGCCCGTTTCATCTCCGCCCGGGCATCCGGGAGAGATTTCCCCATTTCTTCGACCAGGATTCGGGAAATTTTCTCTTCGTCCCGGATTACTTTATCGAGGAAGCTGTAAAGATATGCCACCCGCTTAGATGCAGCGGTGTTCTTCCAATCAGGAAAGGCTGTGTATGCGGCCTCAATAGCTCGGGCTGTCTCTTCCTGCCCCGTAATAGGAACTTGGGCGATTACCTGTTCCGTGGAAGGATTTTGAACATCGAGATAGTCAGCCCCTTCCGGTTCCTGCCACCGGCCGTTTATATAGTTTTTTATTTTTCTTGTCTGCATTTTTCCTCCTTTATTTTGCCGCAGGTTCTTTTTCTTTTAAGAACGGAAGCAGATATTCTGCTGTCTCTATCAAATCCATTCTTAAAGCTTCAATCACTTTTTCAGCTTCAAATTTTGTGTAACCATCTACCATTTTTTTATGATTTTCTTGAGCATCAGTAACAATTTTCTGTTCCGCTGCTCTAATCGAAAAATAGGGACCTACCCTGGCCCATAACTTCCGTATCATGTCTACGAGAACAGGTGATTGGGCACCTTCGTATAACACAAAGTGAAACTTCATATTTGCTGGTGTGTACTTTTTGGGAACACAGAGTACAGCGATCATCTCCGAATAGGCCGATCGCAGCCGTTCCACTTGATGCTGATCCGCCTTTACGCATGATCTTTTAACCGCTTCAGATTCTAGAAGCAGACGCACACTCAATATGTCGTTTAATTCGGCAGGCGTAAGCCGGGAAACCATGATCCGCTTGTTACTTTCTACCGTAACAACTCCTTCCGAGCACAGCTGCCACACCGCCTCTCTTACCGGCATAAAGCTGACGCCGTATTCCCCGGCTAACTTCCGGAGCGATAACACTTCACCCGGAACTAACCGCCCCTGTATAATGCGCTCTTTGAGTTCTTCGTAAATTTGCTGCCGGAGAGTTCGGACGTCAATCATGTGATCACATATAACACTATCAGGGGCCTCCGAAAGGGTCAATAGAAACGGAGCAGTATTGGCCTCAGGCTGTCGGGGGAAACATGAACCGCGGGTTTGCGCGGATTGGTTGGACGCGGGGCGAAAGCGGGTCAGGCTGCCGGGGTTTGGCCGCGGTTGGTGTTCTGGGGGTGAGAGCTTTGATTCGG
>CAYLLE010000110.1:0-12436 GCA_964384485.1 uncultured Spirochaetales bacterium
GTCTTTCTGTTAAGAATATCCGGTAAGCGGACGCTTTCGAAGATGAACGCTTTCGATTTCGTTGTCACGATTTCTTTGGGGTCAACCCTTGCCACGGTGTGTCTTAACAAGAACATTACCTTGGCGGAAGGCGGGGCAGTATTTTTTACCCTTATTTTTCTGCAGTACCTTCTTGCCTGGGCTTCAACGAGAATCCCTTTACTGAAGAGAATGATAACAAGTAAACCCACCATGCTTCTCTACAAAGGCAAGATTCTTCAAACTCAGTTGCGTAGAGCCAGAATTTCCCAAGAGGAGCTGAATCTGGCTGTGCGGCAGAAAGGCATCGGCAGTTTTGATGAAATCGAAGTAGTTGTCATGGAAACAACCGGTAACATAACGGTTATCCCAAAGATTGAATCCGGAGAACTGGCAACTTTAGAAGATATTGAAAATTACCCGCCGGAGAAGGAGGAAATAAGCACGAATTAATTTGATTCCCCATTTTAATATGATTATTTTAGATGAAAATGGAAATACATAAAGAAGAAAAACGGGTAAACGATACGCTGACAAGAAAGTTGGAGCAGAAAGCGCTCTACGCGATGGCGGACCGGCTGCCCTACAAGATAACCCCGGACCACCTTACCTTAGCGGGTATTTTCGGATCGGTACTTATTTTAGCGGGATATATTCTTTCCAATCTGCATCCCGCGTTTCTCTTTCTTGCCTCCTTCGGATTTATTATAAACTGGTTCGGCGACAGCCTGGACGGTACCGTCGCCCGGCGCCGGAAAATACAGCGTCCCACCTACGGTTTTTATGTTGATCACAACATCGACGCTGTTTCTTTCCTGATGGTAGGCCTGGGCCTGGGTTTTTCCCCATTTATGATGATGGGGACAGCATTGTATACCGTAATCGGATATTTTATGCTGGCAATCTACTCATATATAAACGCCTACATTTCCAAGGAGTTCCGGATTTCATTTGGAAAAATCGGACCCACCGAGGTTCGTATTCTGGTTATCCTGGCCAACACCGTAATGTTTTTCCTCGGCGGCCGAGGGAGTTTTCTGCTTTTCGGGATTCAGTGGAAAATCCTCGATGTTGCAGGACTGATCGTCGGTTCCTTATTTCTTATGGAATTCTTTATCGTGTTCCTGAAGGAGCGGATTGGGGTTTCCCGGTTTGATCCCGCTCCGGAACCGCCGGAGCCGCAGGTAAAAAGACGCAGGCAGCGCCGGCACTTTCCGGCAATTTTCAGCCGTTTCCGATACCGAGACGAATAGTCCCTGATTACCTCCATCCGTTTTCAAACTGTGTTCTCCCCGCGCTATCTATGATACAATCGGCTGCGGAAACGATATGCAGATCCAAGATATTCTGGATGAGATAACAGAACGGTACTATCCCCTCTACCGGAAAAAATACCCCGGAAAAATTGCCTTTGCCGTCTCCGGTTCGGCCGGTCGCGGCAATTTTACTCCGGGCTCGGATATCGATCTCCGGATCTATTACGAGAATACCGCCGATGATCCGGTAACGGTCAGAGAGGTTGACAGCCGGATCGGTCATGAGGATTCACGGTTTGCGGACAGCGGCGTTACCATCGACGAATGCTGGCCCCGGAAAATCAAGGATATAACCGACCGGCTTTCCTTGCTCATTTCGGGTGAATCAGCGGAGCAGACCATGGTCTGGACGGTATGGGGATATCATCTTTTATCGGATATAAAAAATCAGAAAATTCTCCGGGACGAATATGGAGTGATCCGGGAATGGCAGGAACTCCTTGATCCTTATCCGGAGAAGCTTAAAAACCGGATCCTCCGGGAAAATCAGCTCCTGCTTTCCTATTGGAAAAATGATTACCACTTTAAAAAGAAGGCGGAGAAGAAGGACGTTGTATTTATTTCCGGGCTCTTGAATAAGCTGGTCCACGGAATTATCCGTGTACTGTTCGCGGTCAATCACGAATACTACCCCGGAGACGGATATAATTTGGATTATGTACGACGATTTCAGAAAGGACCGGAGAAGAGGGCGGAAAAGATCGAGGCCATCCTGACCGGCATATCCGCTGAAAATTTGAAAGAAAAGCGGAATCAAATGATCGCGTTAATTCAAGAAATCGAACATGATTATATGCCGGATTAATTTCTGAATTATCTAGAACACACATATATCGATCAAGACAATGCATACACCAAGGCCCCGCAATACGCGGACGATGTCTATACATCGCCCCCGCCTGGTCCATACACCACGCCCACACAAAACGCGGACGATGTCTATACATCGTCACCGAATGGCCCTTGCATTGCCTCTCCATTGTCTTAAACGATATATGCTTAATCCGCGTTTTTTGGGAACAGCTGCTCACAAGGTCCTTTTCCTGCGATACCGCTCCCTGCTGACATTTGTGAGACCCCGTCCTATGAGGAACTCCAAAAGTGACCGCATTATTTTATTGCCTTAACACTCGATTTATTATATCTTAAAGAAGACTCTACAATAGTAAACAATCATAAAATTTAAAGGTGTTTTTATTCAATGAACGATAAAAATAGAAAAAATTGGCTTCAACAGGACGATCAGAACGGGAAAAAGCCGGGACGGGATCCATGGCGATATGTGATCTTTTTTCTGATATTGCTGTTTCTTATTCCGCTTATCAACAGTTTATTCTCAACGGGAGACCGCGGGAGTATTACATATTCCGAATTCCGGAACTATTTGGAACAGGGCCGGATAGATGAGGTAACCGTCACCGGGGAGAAAATTGAGGGAGTGATCCAGGATCAATCCGGTGCGGCAGAAGGCCGGAGACAGTTTGTAACCTATATACCCTCCTTCGGTGATGACAAGCTCATGCCGTTATTGGAGGAAGAGGGTGTCCGGGTCAGAGCGCGGCCTGAGCAGAATGTCACGTTCTTCAGCGTGCTTATAGGTCTCCTGCCCTATGTAATTCTCATCTGGATAGGGTATTCTCTTTACCGCTCCATGCGTTCGCAGGGACGGGGAATCTTTTCCGTGGGGCAGAATAAAGCGAAATTATACGAAGAAAAACGGGAGAAAACCACTTTTGCCGATGTTGCCGGCCTAAAGGGAGAGAAGGATGAGGTGATGGAAATTGTCGATTACCTCAAACATCCCGATCGTTACCGAAATGTGGGGGCGGAAACCCCCCGTGGTGTGCTCCTGGTGGGCCCCCCAGGCACCGGGAAGACCCTCATCGCCCGGGCAATTGCCGGGGAAGCAGGGGTCCCTTTCTACAGCATCAGCGGCTCCGATTTCATGGAGATGTTTGTCGGCGTCGGCGCGTCGCGGGTCAGGAACCTGTTCGAAGCGGCCAAAAAGAATGCTCCGAGCATCATCTTTATTGATGAGCTCGATTCAATCGGACGGCACCGGGGAGCCGGTGTGGGAGGCGGCCACGATGAACGGGAACAGACCCTGAACCAGATGCTGAGCGAATTGGACGGATTTGAGCCGAACACCAGCACCATCGTGATCGCAGCGACAAACCGTCCGGATATTCTTGATCCCGCCCTGCTTAGACCGGGAAGATTCGACCGGCGGATTACCATCGGTCTTCCCTCCGCAAAGGACAGGGAAGAAATCCTGAAAGTGCACGCCCGGAATAAACCTCTCGCGGATACGGTCGATCTGGCCAAAGCAGCAAGAAACATACCCGGTTTCAGCGGTGCCGACATACGGAATCTGCTGAATGAAGCGGCTATTCTTACCGCACGGAAGCAGAAGAAGAGTATTGAGCAGGGTGAAATTGATGATGCCCGGGATAAGGTGCTGATGGGTCTGGAGCGGCGAAATCTGATGATCACCGAGGACGAGAAAAAAATTGTGGCGTATCATGAGGCGGGACACGCCCTGATAGCCGCGGCGCTGCCGAACACAGATCCAATCCACAAGGTGTCGATCATACCCAGAGAACACGCCATGGGGGTTACCCAGCAGCTTCCCGAAGAAGAGAAATACATTTTCAGCAAGGAATATCTGAACGACCGGATTACCGTTATGCTTGGCGGAAGGGCGTCGGAAGAAATAATGTTCGATTCAATCACCAGCGGCGCGGAGAACGATCTGAAACAGGCTACCCGTATGGTACGGAAAATGGTTACCGAATGGGGTATGGGAACGAAGCTCGGACTGCTCTCCGTGGGAGACCGTCAGGATGTCTTTCTTGGCGAAGATCTCACCAGAAGACGTGATTACAGCGATTCCACGGCCAGGGAAGTTGATGATGAAATAAAGTCCGTTCTAAACGGTCTTTATATCAAAGCAAAAGAATTGCTTAAAAAGAAGAAAGAAGCTCTGGTGAAACTTGCCGACCTGCTCCTTGAGAAGGAAGAAGCAAGCGGGGAAGACATAAAACAAATACTTGCTGGAGCTGCCGGTTAAACGGCAGCGAAAATGAGGAAGCGCCGCCGGAGATTCCGGAAGGCGCTTTTTTTTCACCGTCTAAGCGAAAGTTTTGAATTTTTCTTTTTTCGCGTTGCAGATAGGACAGTTATCCGGAGCTTCCCCTTCCAGGGTATACCCGCAAACTTCACAGACCTGAACAGGACCCATATCAACATCACGTCCGGACGTTACCGCCGCTTTTGCCTTTTCGAACAGCATTTTGTGCTGCTTTTCAGTAGCATAGGACCATTCAAAGCTCCGTTTCGCGCTCTTTTCTCCCTGGAATTCCGCGACTGAAATGTAGGCGGGATACATTTCGGTAATCTCGAAGTTTTCACCGTCAATGGCCAGGTCTAAATTCTTCGCGGTATCTCCAGGACCGAATGCTGCCATACTGTTCGCTACCCTGCCGTCTTTAAGGTGCTTCAGTTCCCGGTAGTGATCGCCGGCGTGAATAAATTCCGCGTGGGCAACGGCAATAAATAGTCTCGCGGTGTTGGTAAATCCTTCTTTTTCGGCCTGAACCGCGAAATGCCGGTACCGCATATTGGCCTGGCTTTCGCCTCCGAACGCGTTGATCATGAATTGTTCGGTCATTAATTTCATAAATAATACCCCTTTCTTTAATACTGTAAGATATTTTATTATACCCGATGAAAATAGTCATGAAAAGTCAGAAAAAGGTCAATGAACTGAAAATAAATGAAAAAGCCGCCCCGGATGGAGCGGCCAAAAATAAAAACGGAGAGAGTAATATGATTACGTCAGGTAAACCGCTTCCCGGATCATTTGGTTCGCGTAACCCCACTCATTGTCGTACCATGCCATTATTTTTACCAGATCGCCGTCCACTACCTGAGTCATCCCCAGATCCACAATAGAAGCATGGGGATTCTGGATAATGTCCGACGACACAATAGGATCTTCTGAGACAGCTAGAACATTCTTGTACTGTTCCGATTCAGCCTCCTCCTTAAAGATACTGTTTATCTCTTCGGCTGAAGTTTCTTTTTCAGTCACAATGGTTATATCTGATATGGAACCGACCGGTACAGGCGATCTCACCGCCACTCCGTCAAACCTTCCTTTCAGTTCCGGGATCGCCTTTGTGGTGGCAACTGCCGCCCCTGTTGAGGTTGGTACCAGGTTCACTGCCCCCGCCCGGCCGCGGCGCATCTTTTTACTTGGACCGTCCACAATGTTCTGCGTGGAAGTGTAGGCGTGGATTGTGGTCATCAGAGCTTTTTTTATGCCGATCCGCCGTCTCATGATTTCCATTACCGGGGTAATGCAGTTGGTCGTGCAGCTCGCGCAGGAGAGCATATCCATATTTTCACTTCCCTTATGGTTTGTTCCGTATACGATTGTATCAATATCGCCGGGCGCGGATAAAATTACCTTTTTGGCACCCGCGTCCAGATGCTTTTTAAGGGCGTCTTTCTTGGTAAAGATTCCGGTACATTCAAATACTACATCCACATTCATATCTTTCCAGGGCAGGGAAGCCGGATCTTTTTCACTGAGCAGGGGGATCTTCTTGCCTTTGACGGTAAGGCTGCCGTCTCCGGGTTTAACCTCCCCGTACCGGCCGTACACCGAATCATATTCTAAAAGATAGGCAAGGTTTTCCGCCGGAATCAGATCGTTTACCGCGACCAGTTCAAGATCCGGGTTTTCCATAATTATTTTCAGTGCCGCCCGGCCTATCCTTCCTAATCCATTAATCGCTACTTTCGCCATAAATATTCCTCCTACAAAAATTTATGATGCAGTCACCAGATTCTTCTTCTGATCACTGATGAATGATTTTATGTTATCTACCGTTGTCGTAAGAATCCGTTTGATTGCTTCTGTTGTGTTGAACGCGCTGTGCGGGGTGATATACACATTCCGGAGCCTTATAAGGATATGATCTGCCAGAATTGCCTCCAGATCGTATCCTTCCTGAAATGATTTTCTGATGAGCTCCGCCTCCTCCCGGATTGAAGGCTCTTCTGAAAGAACATCAAGACCGACTGCTTTTACTTTTTGGGAAGCCAGGGCGTTGAGCAGGGCTTTTGTATTGACGATAGCTCCCCGGGCCGTGTTTATCAGTACGACCCCGTTCTTCATCTTTCCGAATTCTTCTTCCCCGAGCAGGTGATGGGTGTGCTTGTTATACGGAACATGGATAGAAATGATATCCGATTGGGAGAGTAAATCGTCCATGCCGCAGTAGGTAAAGCCGATTCTACGGCCCGCTTCCTCTTTCGGTTTTATATCAAACGCCAGGACCTCCATGCTGAATCCCCGGGCGATTGAAGCGGTATTTAGACCGATGCTCCCCGTTCCGATAATTCCGAAAATTTTTCCCTTCAGGTCGAACCCTCTGAGTCCCTGCTGACTGAAATCTCCCTTCCGGGTCCGGTCTATCGCTTCGGTCATATTATGACTGATAGTTAGAAGCAGACCGAACACGTGCTCCGCCACCGTGTTATCGCCGTATGTTGGGACATTAGCCACGGCCACATTATTTTTTTCACACCAGTCGGTATCGATGTGGTCGAATCCGGTGGACCGGGTGGCAATTAGGGAAAGATGGGTAAATTTTTCCAGTATTTTATCGGTAAGGCTTGAATAAATAAATACCGAAATCACATCGGCGTCGGTATAACTTGCAAGATCTACGTTGTCCGCCGTTTCCACTACAAACACTACCTCGTGCTCCCGCTGCAGATCACTGAAAGCGTCCCGTTCCCATTCTTCTACTTCAAAAACCACGATTTTCATATTGAATCCTTAATTTTGCTTGTTTTCTTCATGGATTTCATCCGTCGTGCTCAATCCCATTATGGAAATAAAATTTTTTATCCAGGCAATGTCTTCCCGGAGCAGTTCTTTGTATTTCCTGTGCTGAGCCGCGGTCTTCCTTTTGAGCAAATAGGCATTATTTTTCATCATTTTCCTCCATCAATTTATATGCAATTTCTGTGCCAATTTGCGACCTTCAAATTTATCCCATATTAATTTGAAACACTTCACTAACTGACCGGTTGTAGTGAATCCTGTTGATGGTTCTGCAGAAGATCTCTTCTAACGGTTCCACAGAAAAAAACGGGAGTTCTGTAAACTCAGCAGACTGGGGAATAGAATTGGTTACGGTTACCGTGGAGAGGAAACCTTTCCGGTGCAGACCGCTCAATGTTTCGTAGGCGCCCTGCAGACAGAGATTGTGGGAAGCGCAGAGATGTACCTCTTCAACACCCTTGTCCTCCACCAGTTTGGTGATTAAACTTTCTACGGTTCCCGCGCTTGAAATCATGTCATCCATAACAAGAGCTGTTTTTTTCTTCCGGAAATCCCCGATGATATCGGTAATAACAGCTTCCTCCGATTTGGGCCGGTATTTCGCGGCGATAGCACTGTTCACGTTCATTTCCCTGCTAAAATGCATGATCAGTTTTGTGGCCCCCGCGTCCGGTGCCACCGCGATTACATCCTCCCGGTCCCGGTATTTGTTGAATACTTCTTCAAACAAGGTAAGGGGATCGAGCATGTGGACCGGAATGTTCCCGTAAAATCCGCTAATCTGGTTGGAATGGGGGTGCCATGATATGATCCTGTCCAGTCCGGCGGTAACGCCTAAGTCCGCGGTCAGTTTTGCAGTGGTAGGTTCCCGCTGGAACTTTGTCGGTTTATCCTGTCTGGCGTAAGCCAGGTAGGGGAGGACTCCGGTTACAAGGTTGGCGCCGTGTTCCTTAAATGCCCGGACCGCTATCAGGAAGCGCATATAGTTGTCGTTCACATCCCGGGCGGAAATAGGATCAAGCAGCGATTGAAACAGGTAGACATCGGCTCCGCCCACATGTTCCTGCAGCCGGACGACCGTTTCTGTGTCGGAAAAAGAGCTGTCGATATCTTTTAGAAACAGTATGCCTTTTGAGTTTCCCTCCCGGCGCAGAAGGTCTTCGTAGGTGCTGACGACTCCTGAAGCGATACCGGTTCCGGAAGAACAGCTCGCGAACAGTATGTTTCCCCTGTTTGATTCCATCCTCGCGGCTTGTTCTTGAATGTATTTTTCCGGGGTAAAGAATTCTCGGGATTGATATTTCCGGGATTGACTCATAAGCTCCTCCTGGTTTTACTGTCGATTTTTTCAATCATTTGTCTCTTCTGCTCCATGAGATTCCCCGAGAGAGAAACCTTGTACACATGGGGATTCAGAAACCGTTTATAGGTATCGTCTAGGTTTCCGAGAAGTTTCTCTTTCCGCGCTTTGATATCCGTCAATGATTCAGGAGGTCCGGATCGTTTTCCCCGGACCATCCGTTTTTTAAGCAGCGGTTCGAACCTATCGTATTCATCCAGGGTGAACTTTCTGGTGTTCAGCCCAGGGTGATGGAATACCCGCGGCTCTCCTCTGGTTAAAGTCTCATTATCCAGGGTCAGCAGATCAGCTAACGGTGCGTCAGTTCCGTCATAGAACCGGTAAACCTGCTTTATGCCGGGGTTGGTCGTTTTTTCCGGGGTGTCGGATACCTTGATCACCGGATCCGGAGCCTCGGGAGAACCTGCCGCGGTGAGTTTATACACCCCGGTCAGCGACGCGTCGGGATATCCCGTAACGAGTTTCGTTCCCACCCCCCAAGTATCGATGGGGGCGCCCCGTTCCAAAAGCTGGTGGATGATATATTCATCCAGTTCGTTGGATGCCGTTATCACGGCGTCCTCAAGTCCGGCTGCATCGAACTGTTTTCTTACTTCCTTGCTCAAATACTCCAGATCGCCGCTGTCAAGCCGGACTCCGATCGATTTGTTCCGTTCCCGCATCTTTTTTCCCACTGCGATAGCGTTGGGAAGTCCAGACACCAGGGTATCGTAGGTGTCGATCAGGAGTATGGCGTTATCCGGATAAAGTTCGGTGAACTTCTCAAAAGACTCCTTTTCCGACTCAAATGCCATCACCCAGGAATGAGCCATGGTTCCTTTCGCCGGGATCCCCAGCAGCTTCCCCGCGTAGGTGTTTGATGTAGCCGACGCGCCTCCGATGTACGCCGCCCGGGTTGCCGAAACGGCACCGTCAGGACCCTGGGCCCGGCGCATGCCGAAATCAAGGACCTTTCCCTGCCGGGACGCCTCGTAGATTCTCGCCGTTTTTGTGGCGATCAGGGTCTGAAAGTTCACGGTGTTAAGGAGCATGCTTTCGATAAGCTGGGTTTCCGCCAAGGTGCCGTGCACACGGATTAGAGGTTCATTCGGGAATACCGGAGTCCCTTCATCCGCGGCGTAAACATCTCCGGAAAAGGTGAATCCGGACAGGTAGTCAAGGAACTCCTGTTTAAAAATCCCCTGTCCCTCCAGGTATTCGATCTCTTCTTCTGAAAAGGAGAGGTTTTCCAGGTTCACAAGGAGATCTTCCAGCCCGGCAAACACAGTGAAACCGCCGTCGAAGGGCTGCTTCCGGAAAAACATATCGAAGACCCCGTGCTGTTCGGGACAGGAGAGAACGTAGCCCTGTACCATGGTAAGTTCATATAAGTCGGTGAAAAGTCCGGATCTTCCCCTCATGAAAGGATATCCTCCGAATCGGTGATAATGCCCCCTTTTCCGGCAATATCATCAAAAACCTTTTGCGTACTTTCCGGAGGATTCACCACTCCTTTGGTCGCGTCGGAGATGACCGTAGTTTTGAACCCCGTTTTTAGTGCGTCCTGGGCAGTGTAATACACACAGACATCGGCAGCTAATCCGCAGATATACACCTCTTTGATTCCGAGACCTTTCAGATAAAATTCCAATCCTGTACTTGTTTTCTGGTCATTTTCGAAAAAAGCAGAGTAAGAGTCCAGATCCTTCTTGTTTCCCTTGTGAAGAATAAGATTGATCTTTCTTAGGTCCAGCTCGGGATGAAATTCCGCGCCTTCCGTTCCCGGAACGCAGTGGTCGGGCCACAAAACCTGCTTTAAACCGTCAACGTTAACCGTATCCTGGGGCTCCTTGCCGGGATGGCGGGAGGCAAAAGAGATGTGTCCTTCCGGATGCCAGTCCCGGGTAGCCACGGCTGTTCCGAATTCAGAAATCAGCCGGTTTATCACCGGAATTATTGCATTTGAACCGGGAACCGCCAGGGCTCCGCCTTCACAGAAATCGTTCTGCACATCAACAACGATAAGCGCGATATCTTTCATCATGTTATTCCTCTTCTTCTAATAAAGCCTTGAACCGCCGGGCGATTCCCTGGCTGTCCAGATTATTTTCGGCAAGCAGTTTATCCGGTGCTCCGGAATGGGGCCGTTTGGTTACCGCGATAGAACGGACCGGGATTTCTCCTGACATTAATGCAGCGACCGCCTCTCCCATTCCTCCTTCGGGATAGTGGTCTTCTACAGTTAAAAAGAACCTGACAGTGGCGGCGGCTTTCCTCAAGGTTTCGCCGTCCAGGGGCTTAACCGAGTAAACATCGATCACCCCGGCTTCTATTCCTTCGTCCTTAAGCAGCTCAGCCGCTTTTAAGGCTTCATGCACCGTGATGCCGGTGGCGAGAATGATGCCCTTTTCTTCCTGAGCCGAACGGACAACCTTGCTGCCGCCGATCTTAAACTGCTCTGAATTATCGTAGATAACCGGTGTTTTTCCCCTGATTGTCCTAAGGTAGGATATACCCCGGTAGGCTGCCGCGGCGGCGGTGAGTTTCTCAGCGGACACCGCATCACAGGGGGAAAGGACTACACTGCCCTGCACGGGCCGTATCATGCTGAAATCTTCCAGCCCCATCTGGGAGGGACCGTCCTGGCCGATGGATACCCCGGTATGGGATCCCGCGAGTTTCAGGTCCGCGTCGGAGTATCCGGCCATCCTGATCTGATCATGAGCACGGGTAAGGAAAGCCGCGAAGGTTGCCGCGAAAGGGGAGATCCCTCCCGCCTGCAGTCCCATGGCGATTCCTATCATGTTCTGTTCGGCAATGTAGCACTCAATGCTCCGTTCGGGAAATGCCTTGAAAAACTCCCTGGTCCGGGTTGAGTTCTTTACATCTCCGTCCAGGACCGCCATATCCGGATTCATTTCCCCCAGTTTCTTAAGGGCGGCGCCGTACGCGTCTCTGGTGGCGACTTCGTCACCCTTGGAGTATTCGGTTTCCAATTTGTACCTTTCATTATCCGTTTTTCCGGACTGTACGGAAATAAAGTTATCCGGTTTATGGGAACCCGGGTTCTCCAGAGATGATTCAATTTCGTGAATTGCTTTTTTTAAATCATCTCCTTCTACCGGTTTTCCGTGTTTTCCTCCCTTATCCGCGACAGGAGATGCTCCCTGTCCCTTGGTGGTCCTGGCGATAATCAGGGACGGCCGGTCGTCCTGCTGAGCCATCATGAAGGCTTTCCAGAGCTCTTCCACGTCGTTCCCGTCGGCTATCAGGGCGTGCCAGCCGAAGGAATCGGCCCGGGCCTGATAGCTTGCTCCGTCCCAGCCTAGAAGGGTAGGATCGCTCTGACCAAGGCGGTTCATGTCTAGAATCGCAACGATGTTGTTAAGTCCTAAATAGGGGGCCAGGTTGAAAGCTTCCCACACCGAGCCCTCCGCCATCTCGCCGTCTCCCAAAAGAACGTAGGTCCAGCGGTCTATCCCTTTCATTTTCATGGAGAGCGAAAGACCCAGTCCCGCGCTCAGTCCCTGTCCCAGGGATCCTGTAGCCAGGAGCACACCGGGTATCCGGGGAACGGGATGGCCTTCCAGAATGCTGTCGAACTTCCGGAGGGTCATCAGGTCTTCATCTTTCAGGGTACCCGCGTTATAGAGTGCCGCGTACTGGATGGGGGCGGCATGTCCCTTGGACATAACAAACAGATCGTTACCGGGAGCTGTCGGATTATGGGGATCCCACCGCATCTGCCGGAAGAACAAAACGCTCATAATCTCCGCGGCCGACAGGCAGCTGGTCGGATGGCCCGATCCTGCTTCAGCCGTCATCTGAAGGGACTGGATCCGCATCTTGTTCGCCATATATTCTAAATACATCTTTTCATTTTCATTCATGATAAACTCTCCT
>CAYLLE010000111.1:0-12416 GCA_964384485.1 uncultured Spirochaetales bacterium
ATTCCCGGTGATCCCGATTTATGTAATTGCTTGTAATAAAACAATTTATAAATTTTAATGCGAATGTGATCACCGGGAATTGCTGCATTGATGATTAAAACAGGCTGTTATTGACATGATACGGGGGGAATAATACATTAAGAAAAACTGCCCCGGTAGCTCAGCAGGATAGAGCGAGCGCCTCCTAAGCGCTAGGTCGAACGTTCGAATCGTTTCCGGGGTACTATCTTTTCATAAGGGCCGCAATGCGGGAGTTGAGAATATCCTTTTTAACCGGCTTGATGATGACTTCATTCATGCCGGCCTCAAGAAATTTTTTCCGGTCGTTTTTCATTGCATATGCGGTTAGGGCCGCGATCGGGATAGACTCGTTCCGTTCGCCCGCTTCTCCGGAACGGATTCTCCGGGCGGTCTCCATCCCGTCCATCTCCGGCATTTGTACATCCATAAGAATCACGTCATACCTGTTCTCTTTCAAAAGAGAAAGAACTTCCGTTCCGTTTTCCGCCAGCGAAACCGAATGACCGGCCCCTTCAAGGAAGCTTAGAATATATTTTTGATTGATCAGGTTATCTTCAGAGAGCAAGATCCGGAGGCTCCGAGTAATAAACCGCTGGCCAAATCTATACCGCCGATAAAGACGCGTGAACTTGAAAAGAGCGGTTCCGGATGCTCCTGCATACCCAGGATAGCTGTCTGAAGGATAAACGCCGCAATACCGGAAAGGATCCCCCCCGGAATTTTGAAAAACCATGCGGATAAAAAAATGGGGAAAATGTCTAACGTTCCGGCTGATCTGCCCATCACGTCGTAGAGAAAGTAGAATAAAAAAGCATATAAAATAAACGCTGCGGTAATGAGCAAAAGTTTGACAGTGATTCCCAGCCGGTGATTGTTATATTTCAACCGCAGTCTCCCTGATAGTCATGCAGCTAATTATAAGCAAGGTTGACTAGATTTTCCGTTTAGAACTGAAATTTAGCTAAACGTTCCGCACGTGCTCCGCCATAGTTTTAAAAAGCCGTTTGCAAGCCTGGTCGTCGGTGAAATAACCGCCCCCTGAAGTCTCCTGCCGAACGACAACGGTACCGTACTCTTCGTCTCCGCCGGCTTCTACAACAAAATCCTTAAACCGCCGGTTCGAGGCGGTATTATAACTTTTCCCTTTCCCCCTGCAGATCAGGACGGCATACATATAAGGAACTTTGCCGTTCGGACCGCTGTTAATGGCTATCTGAAACTGGGCGCCCACCAGATCGTCGGGCATTCTCTTTTTTTCCAGGAGGAATCTTAAATCTTCCGGAATCTCTCTCCCCTGCTTGTCCTTATCAAACCGGAGATAGGGGGTCAATTTCAGATCATTCGGCAGTGAGACATCAAGAATTGAGGTGAACGAATTGAGTTTCATGGTTAATTCACCGGGCACCCACAATTTCACCAAACCGGAAAAGAGGAGAGGAACAAAGATGATGAAAATATCAAGGACCACCGCGAAAAATACTCCCGACTCGGAGGCAGCGGAAGCGAAAAAAGATATAAAAACAGCGATAATCAGCAGGATTATAAAGACACCCCGGGCAGTAGGATTCAGATAAACAGGGAGCGACGTGTTTTTACTCCTGTTGATATTCGAGCGTATCCGCTCCACTTCGTCGATAGACACCGGTTTCCATTCTTCATATCCCTGATCTTTCGGCCGGTTGTCATAATTTTTAGCCCACATCACTGCCCAGCCGGCTATCATTATTAGCGTGCCCCAAATAAATCCGCCCTCAACTAGATTCTGGACTGCCATGCCCAGTATTTCTATTATAGAAAAGAGTAAAATCCTCAAATAAAAAGGGAGACCTTTTAAATGATATGCCATCTTCATTCCGCTACCTCCTTCTTCAAAATATCTTTACCGGCATAATCCCAGTACAGCGGACATGCTCCCTGACAGGCGGTAAATGAACCGCATGCTTTACACTCCGGGGGAGCGAATTCCTTATTCTTAAAATAAGCTGCTTCTTTAGAAAACCAAACATCCCGGAACGGAGTTCTCAACAGGTTTCCCATGGGCATGCTGTAGCTGGAGCACGGGAGCACATCACCCCTGGGGGAAACAGAGAGCAGACCGTCCATGGCGGCGCATGACTTGTTTCCTCTGCCCTTCGCGATGGGATTGTAGAAGCAATGAGGAGTGGGAGAATACCAGTAAAATGTGAGACCGTTCTTCCGAGCTTCATCACCCGCCGCTTCCACAAGACTGCCGGTCTGTTCATAGGGAAGAAACAGTTCTTCCGCGTTACCGTTCACCTCAGGGGTAGGAATAAAAAGGTTCATTGCGAACCGGTTTATTCCGAGCTTGCTCAGGAAGGCGGGCATCGCCTTGACCGATCCGGCATTAGGACGGGTTATCGTAGTATTTGTCTGTACCGAAATGCCCGCGTCCTGAAGAGCCTTAATCCCGTTTACCGTGTCGGAGAAGGATCCGGATATGCCGGTAAGGTAATCATGAAGATCCGCGGTGTCCGCCTCGATACTTACCTGAGCTGTCCGGAGTCCGGCTTTGTAGAGGCTTTTTGCCCGGCCCTTGTCAGCCAGGGTGCCGTTGGTAACCAGATTCGTTCTCAGATCCCGGCCTTCAGCATAGGAAATCATTTTTTCTAAATCCGTCCTTAAAAGGGGCTCTCCCCCGGTAAAGGAAAAGAATGGAATCTTTGCTTCATCTTTAAATATCCTGATTATCTTTTTAATCTGATTCAGGGTCATCTCACCGTTTTTCTCTGATTCCTGCTGCCCGCATCCGGCATAACAGAACCTGCACCGGTTGTTGCACCGGTAGGTAACCGCGATTTCTCCTAAAACCGGCAGCTCGGTAAAATGAAAATCATAGGGCACCGTTTCAACAGCCAGCGCTTCATCCGGATTATCAAGACTGTTTTCATATAACGCGCGCAGGTTGGAAAAAAACAGCCCCACATCCCGTCCCCGTTCACCCCCCGTGATTTCAGGAAAGTCCATAACACTTCCGCCGCTGTTCATATGATTCAGCAGAAAAGCCGCGGTTTCGTTGAGCCTTATAACTCTATTCGGCGGCAGGATCATGACATTATCGTCCGGGCGGATGAAAAGAAATTTCCGGATAACCGAAAAATAGGAGTCGATCCATTTCAAATCAACGGCACTCAATGGGCCCCTCCGGATACACAGGCGGAATGGCAGGCTGAATGACAAGCTGAATGGCACGCGGAATGGCACGCGGAATGACAGGCGTTATGACACGCGTTATGACAGGCAGCGTAACAGGCATTCACTCCGCCCGGCACTGCACTGGGGCTGAAACATCCGGAAAAACACGCGGAGGACTGCATAAACTGCTGGTAGGTCCCCGCGAACTCCCTGGGCAGCCCGTAATTTTCCGTCCGCTGGGGATGACGATAATAGTGTCTGCACGGTCCCCAGTAATACCAGTACGGCCCGTACCAATGACGGTGCATCCGGTCGGTGCCGGATACATCCTCCGGTTTCTCGGGTTCCTCTTTTTCTATAAGTCCGCGGTAATGATCCTTTGTCGCGTCCAAATCGCAATCCCAGATCTTTTCCTGAAGTTCTCTTACCATCGTCTCGAAAAAATCAGAGAGCAATCCGGAAAGAATTTCACCTTCCGGTGAAAAACACTGGAGGAATTTTTCTTCGATTCCGCTGTTCGCCTTTTGCGCGCTTTGAATTTCAATTTTAAGGGGATTTTTATCTATCACCTTTATAATACCCTGCCCTTCCAATCCCCCGATCATGATCCCGACTACCGCGGGAAGAGGCAGATCAAGCAGTAAAGCTGCTTCCGCCGGATGAAGGTTCTCCGCTATTTTACCGGGTACCTGATACGTTCCCAACACAAGTTTCGGCGGGATCCAATTGTCGCCGGCCCACTTTATACCTTCAATGCTCTCAACGGTTTTTTCAAAGGATGTATGCTGCCTGTAGTAAAGAAACACCCCGAAAACAAGGATAAGACCCAACACTATGAGCAAGGTAAAATCCGGACCCGATTCAGTTTCCCGGCTTAACTGATACTGCCCTCCCGATGTTTCCGCCCTGCTCTCCGGGCGTTCTCCCAGGAGTGAATAATTCACCGGAACCTTCTCGGAGGGTATGTAAAACTGAATCCTCATACTGCTCCGGGCAGGCACGTCTTCATCATGAAAAAGCAGGGTCAGGAATTCCCGGCCGTCATCACCCTCCGAAACCGTATAATCAATTTTATAATTCCGGTTAACATATTCTTCAGTAAGCAAACCGAATTCCTGATCTACCCATTCACGCTCAGGAGTTCCGTCCACAGGCACGGGCAGGATTATCCGTACCGTCCGGTGGTTTAGCGGATAATCCCAATCCACCGGAGCCCAGTCGAAATAGAATAATTCCCCTTCATCTTCCGAGCTTGTTAGACCTATGTTTCCGGTTTCTCCGAAATCAACCCCGTAATTAAAATAAAAATGCGCTTCTCCTGAATATCCTTTTCCGTCGGCCAGGAGGATGTCATACTTGTTCCCTAAATCTTTGATTTCCAGGGGCCAGCGTACATTACCGGGCAAATCAGCAAAAGACCGGTCCATGTTAAACCGGGGTTCACCGGCTGCTCCCTGGAAATAGAATCCGTGCATCTCTCCATCCGATGCCGTCCAATGGGTGGAATAGAAAACATCAGCTAAACCGTCGGTCCGGATCACCACATCTGTCTCTACCGATAAAAGATCAGCGTCCAATGCCGAAAGAGGCAAGGCAAAAAGAAATGCCTGAATGATGATAAGAATCAGTACCGTTTTTTGCCTCAGCACCGGCTTATGATACCCTTCAGCAAAATCTCTCACAAATTCATTCTTGTTTTTCATATACTATCCACATCTTCCCTTGCTTCGAAGAAATCTAAATCTGTTTCCTGCGGAAGCTGACTCAGACGTTCTTCTTTTATAAATTCCGTCTGCTTCTGAATATAGGCTGCTGTCCTTTGTTCAATACGGTTTCCGGATTCATCGTTTACCTCGGAGCCGTATCTCCTTTCCAGGGAGATACTGTCAAGTTCATTTAGATAACTGCCGATTGCCTTAACCGTGTTATCCAGAGCGGCTGCTGTCTTCGGGAGAAAAACATTCTGCCGTTTTTGATGAGCCAGGCTTCTTCCGGCATGCACCAAAAGATAACTCGTCCGATCCTTGACTGCGCCCGGCGGGATTCTTAAAGCGGTGAGTTTTTCCAAGAGCTCCTCGGCTTCCGCAATTTTCCTCTGGTTCTGTTCCGCCCGCTCTTCTTCCTTTTCATTAACTATTTCGCGGGCTCCTCTGCGGCTGAAAAAGATTACCATACCCGCCGCAATATAAATAAACCCGGCAATTACCGGAACCGTAACCGGTAGCTTAAAAATCACGGTTACGGCGATAATTCCCAGAAGGATACCTGATAGAATGATATTCGTGTTTGACCTTGCATAATATGTCAATGCTTTAGTTAATTTCATCTTCGTGACCTAAGACAGTATTAAGTTTTTCCATCATTTTCCGGTAATGAGATCCTTTCCAGTAAATGTTTCCACACTTCCTGCATCTGCTGAAATCAGTATAATTTTTTTTTGTTTCATTAGGAAGGAGGTGCAGTATATCTTGTTTCGGAACCTTCCTGATTACTCCATTACACCGGATGCACCGTTTAAAGGGGTTGAGTTTTGTATTCAAATGAAACCGCTCAACAATTTCCCGGAACTGCTTATCCGGATCGGTGTTTCTAACCCAATACCCTCTCCGGACCTCATTCCGCTTCAGAATTCCGATGTCCCGGGTTAAAACAATACGCGTTTCTTCCTGAGATATAGCCGCAATTTCCGGGTCATCCAAATCATTCCGATAAACAGTGTCGAACCCGGCCATTCTGAGATACCTTGCCAGGGTTCCGAGATGGACATCCAGGATAAACTTCGTTTCCCGAAGAGGCTCCGGCCGAAGCCGATTGAGTCCCCCGATATCGAATGATTCGAACACGGGATAAACCGAGATACGCTCTCCCCCTTTTAGCAGATAACGAAAGGATACGGATTCACCATTCACAAGAATAAGATCAACTTCGGTGTGGGGAACACCGATTGCTTCAATAGCATCTTTAACCGAAGGCGTACCCGTAAAATGATAGGGGAATGTGCTTTTTCTTACGTCCTTAGGCAGGAAATCGTTTAATTCCTGATAAAAGCGGAATTGAGCGTTGATATCCTTTCCTCCGGGCTGTAATTTTAATCATAAGATATATATTATAATGAAAGGAGTGATCATGAAATACCTGATCCTAATGCGGCACGGAAAAGCAGTAGATTCCGATAAATCACCGGATGACTTTTCCCGGGACCTTCACCCGAGAGGAATATCTGAAGTCAGGGATACAGCGGTAAAACTCCACGGCAAAGAGTATCTGCCGGATATTATTATTACATCCACAGCACAGCGTGCAGTACAGACTGCAGAATTAGTGGCGGATATCATCCACATTCCCGAATTTATCCGGGTAGATGAATTATACCAGGCCGGAGTAGAAACAGTGCTCGCGTTGATACGGGAACACAAGGAACAGGAAAATTCTCTGATGATTGTAGGCCATAATCCCACAATGGAAGATACGGCAGCCCAGCTGCTCAAACGTGATATTTCCATGAAGACATCGCAAATATTGGTAATCGAAATTGTTATAGAAAAATGGGATGATATCTCAGACGGGCCTGACGCAAGACTGATAGAAAGATTTGCGCCATAAGAGGAGATTTGGGGAATGATAAAAAAAATTGTTTTTATACCGGCACTGATTCTGCTGGGAACTGTTTCTATTTTCTCTATTGAATCAGAAGAAACAGGGAAAATCCTTCCTCTGGAAAAGGAAATCAGGGATGATCTCTACGCGGCGTCGGATATTCCAATTTCTGATATAACCGTCGGTGATATCACCTCTTTGTTTAACAAGTATTCTATTGTCCGACAACAGAAGATGTACATTAAAAAAGCGGAGATGAAGTCGATTCTAATTCCCGGCTGGGGACAATTCAGCATGGGAGATAGATGGAATGGTGTCTTGTTTATGGGAGTACATGTTTTGCTTAAGGGAGGAACACTTCTGGGCAGCTATTTTTTACTGCCGAATCAGGTGCGGTTTTCAAGTATAAATTATTTTACCGCCCCTGCAGAAAGCATAGAAGCTGCCTGGAAAAATCTAAGCTTTATGGATCTCCTTCCCGCACTAGGCGCGTACGGAGCAGGGACCATGGCATGCATGCTGCTTAGAAAAGCAGCAGCCTCACATGCCGGTCAAACCGCCCGGCAGCGCATTACCGAAGGTGACGTAACCTTCACGCCTGTTTTTCATTCAGACGGAATTGGAATACGGGCCGCAGTTCCATGACTCAGGAGCTTCAGATAAATCTGCATCAGGTTAATAACGGACCATGCCCCTATCTTCCTGACAGGCACTGGATCACTCATGCTTTTAGAGTGAGGACCATAAAACCACTTATCTATGAAGAGCTTCTAAAAAACGGCTGGCGCAGATCCGGTTCTTCCTTCTACCTAAATCAGTGTCCGGGCTGCAGTTTATGTATACCCCTCCGTGTCCCGACCGAAAAATTCGTTCCGACGAAATCCCAGCGGCGGACAGAAAGAAAAAACACCGATATATCCATAACTGTGGTACCCGCAGGATTCCGTGAAGATGTTTTTTCACTATACAAAAAATATAATGCCGCGAGACATGATCCTGAGCGGGAAATTACCAAAACAAATTTTATGAATTTCTTGGGGATGTCTCCAATGGATACAAAAATGATGCTGTACTGGAATAAAGATTTGCTAGTGGGGACCGGGTGGGTCGATGTTATGCCCGGCGGAATGAGCAGTGTTTATTATGCATTTGACCCCGACTATTCCTCCAGAAGTCTGGGTGTATATTCGGTGCTCCGGGAGATTGAATTATGCCGAGCCATGGGAAAAGGGTATTACTACCTGGGTTTCTGGGTACCCGGAAGCGGAAAGATGGCCTATAAGGCGAATTACGGTCCCCACGAGATCCTTATCCAGGGCCGCTGGAGAGACGCAGAACAGTACAGATTGAATCCGGAGATTTAAATCGCCTGTTTTATATCACCGAGTATGTCATCAATATGCTCAATCCCCACTGAAAGACGGATCATACCGGGATCAATACCGGACCGCTTCTGCTCTTCCGTGCTCAGCTGGGAATGGGTAGTGCTTCCGGGATGAATCGCCAGGCTTTTCGCGTCTCCCACATTCGCGACATGGGAAAAAAGGTTTAATTTATTGATGAACTCCTCACCGCCCTTCCTGCCGGACTTCAAAGCAAAAATTACCATCCCCCCGTATCCGTGTCTGAAATACCGGGAAGCCATGGGATGAGACGGATCATCAGGAAGCCCCGGATACCGGACCCAGGCAACATCCGGATGTTCCGCAAGAAAACGCGCCGTCTCCAGCGCGTTGGAACTATGCCGTTCCATACGGAGCGCAAGCGTTTCGAGCCCCTGAAGAAAAATCCACGCGTTGTCCGGAGAGATACACGCACCTAAATTCCTCAGCGGGACAACCCGCATCCGGATGAGAAATCCCAAGGGATTCAGACCGCCGA
Source organism: uncultured Spirochaetales bacterium (assembly GCA_964384485.1). GTDB lineage: Bacteria > Spirochaetota > Spirochaetia > CAYLLE01 > CAYLLE01 > CAYLLE01. The sequence goes on from CAYLLE010000111.1 coordinate 8,653, forward strand.
GATCAGAGGAAAATCGGATGCCGTGATAACTTTGATCCGGCTCGTTCATAAGGGTGAACTTTTTATCGGTCCAGTCAAACTTTCCTGAATCAACGACAACACCACCGATACCCGTTCCGTGTCCCCCGATCCATTTCGTGAGAGAGTGGACAACGATATCGGCACCATGCCGGATCGGCTGGGACAAATAGGGAGTGGTAAATGTTGAATCAACGATGAACGGCACATGATGCTTATGCGCCACCGCCGCCGCCGATTCGAAATCCGGAACGGTAAGAACCGGATTCCCAATCGTTTCCAGATAGACAGCTTTTGTATTTTCGTTAAATGCTGCTTTAATTTCATCAAGATTCAGAGGGTCCACAAATCTGACGGTAATCCCGTAATCCGGCAGGATATTGTTAAACATGGTGTACGTTCCGCCGTACAGATTTCTGGAAGAGATAATCTCATCCCCTGTTCGGCAGATGTTGATAATTGAATAGAAGACAGCCGCCGTTCCGGATGCCAACGCCAAGGCGCCGGCTCCGCCTTCTAAAGCCGCAATTCTTTTTTCAAGACTGTCCTGGGTAGGATTCTGCAGCCGTGTATAGATGTATCCAATCTCCCGCAGCCCGAAAAGATCGGCTGCCTTGTCGGTTGAGTCGAAGGGGTACGCCGTTGTCCGGTGTACCGGTATCCCGTGACTCGGTCCCGTACTCTCCGGATCACGTCCTGCATGCAGGGCAAGTGTTTCAAACCGCTGTTTTGAACTCATTTTTTATGCTCCTTTTTTATTTTTCCCACAACCAGGTACTCAAATACCGCTCTCCTGTATCGCAGACCACAGTAACAATCCTTTTTTCTTTATATTCATCCTTTTCAGCGAGATCCAGCGCGGCACGGACATTTGCTCCTGATGAGATGCCGCCGAATATTCCCTCTTTTTCCGCCAAGAGCCTGGTGGTTTCAGCCGCATCCTCCGAATCAACCGTAAGGACCCCGTCGTACACCTCAGTATCAAGAACATCAGGAATAAAACCGGGACCGATACCCTGAATTTTATGGGAACCTTTTTCGCCGCCTGACAAAACAGGAGATTCGGCAGGTTCTACAGCGAAAATCTGAATATCCTCCCTTAGTTCTTTCAAACGGCTTCCTGCCCCGGTTACCGTTCCTCCGGTTCCAACGGCGGCTACAAAAACATCCACGGTTCCTCCCGTATCTCTCCAGATCTCTTCAGCGGTAGTCTTCCGGTGTACCGCCGGATTAGAAGGATTCTTAAACTGCCGGGTTAAAAATCCGTTGTTCTGCCGGGCAATTCTCTCGGCTTCAGATACAGCCCCGTTCATACCTTCACTGCCCGGAGTCAGAATGAGTTCGGCTCCCAGGGAAGTAAGCAGTTTTCTTCTTTCCGCGCTCATGGTATCAGGCATTGTTAGAATAACCCGGTACCCCCTGGCAGCCCCTACAAAAGCCAGAGCTATTCCGGTGTTTCCCGAAGTAGCTTCCACGATCACAGATCCGGGTTTCAAAATACCCTCTTTTTCAGCGGCTTCGATCATTGCCAAACCGATTCGGTCTTTCACGCTTCCCATGGGATTAAAATACTCCAGTTTCACGAGTATTTCCCCGGGGAGACCTTCGGTTAGTCTGTTTAAGCGGACCAGCGGAGTATTGCCTACTAACTCGGTTATTGAATTGTATACTTTCATGTTTTCCCCTTTCACCCAATAATTATTACCAAATTACTCAACTAACAGTATAATAATTCTCTAAGTAAAAAGGTACTAGAATGCGCGTCAGTTTTCCAGAATTGTTATTTCCACACGTCGGTTTTTCTGCATTCCCCAGGCGCTTTTGTTATCCGCCACGGGATCCCGGGCTCCCATTCCACGGTAGATAAGCCGGTTGGGATCACGGATCCCCAGCTCCAAAAGATACTCCCCCACTGCCCGAGCCCGTTCTTCAGAGAGCAGCTGTCTTCCTTCAGGAGTACCCGCCAGGGCAGTGTGTCCGGTTATCAGGATATCCCGTTCCGGGTATTTCTTTAAAATTTTCCCTATCTTTTGTATTTTCTCCCGTTCAGACCGGATCAGAACAGCTGAATCCGGCGGAAATTGAATATTGTCCAGGGTGATAGTAACTCCCCTCTCATCAGCTTTAACCGTGGTATCCTCAATGCCTTGATCCCGGATAGTATCTTCAATATCTTCTACAAGTTTATTACGGTCCATCAAAGTAGACGAGACAATTTTAGCCTCCGCAGTTCCATTATATTCTACGTTCATACCGTTGGACATTTGGAAAATAAAAACATATTCTTCCTCATACGCATAAGCCCGTCCGATTGTATTGTCCCAGTAAAGGAGTTGGGATGAAGAACCGGTTATCCGTTTCGGATAGAGACCTCCATACTCACGGGGGGTTGTAAAAAATACATTGTAGTCTATCTCTATAAGATCATACGTTTTTCCATCCATCTCACCGGTTCCTCTGTATTTATACTGTACCGGATAATCAAAATGAAAAGCTTCATCCAGACCAAAACTGGCTCGGAAATCATGTGCTTCCCGGCCCCGCTCGGACCAAGTTTCACCCACGGAGATATCTTCTTCCGGAAATATCGGCACATCTCTAACCACAGGCATGAAGTGAGACGGATCAATGGTGTATTTGCCGGTGCTGTCCCGCCTGAACTCAGAATAATATTCATTTCCCCACGCGAATACCTCGGTTCCGTCTGTTGACTCCTCGGATGTTAGAAAAACAGCTTCAAACTCGCCCCAGTCCCTTCCGGCACCGGTAACTTCAATGGATATACGGTTGTAGATCAGCGCATGATGAGACTTTTCTCCGTTTACCAAAACATCCTGTTCTACTTTAGAGAGTATCCGGTACTTATCCCCTTCCCGGTACTGAAATTGGAATTCTTTCGGCCATATCTGGAAAGACAGTATTGAAAGCAGCAGAAAGAGAAAGAATATTTTTTTATACTGGAATTTCATGTGATTACCTCAATCCGCCGCCGGATTTTCTAAAAGGTTTAATTTGGGCGGCAGTTACCTGATATCATGATCGGCAGAGGCGCATAATTACATTAATCAATATGAATCAGCTTTTCCGCATTCTTGTAAAAGATTTTATCCCGAATATCCCCCGGTAATCCAAGTTCATTTAGAAACTCCAGTAATCTGCCGTCGAAAAAATCTCGCGCAAAAAGGAGACGGTCTTGAAATTCTTCTATAAAGAGTTTCGCGTGTTCAGGATCCCGGGTTAAAGCATTCAGACCGGAACCAGCAGAAAGATCTCCAAATAAATTGGGATATTTCCTAAGCATTTCCTGAACTTTCCCGGCGGCTTCAACCTTACCTTCCGGATAAGAAGTGGTGAGCCAGGCACCGTCATTCGCTATGTGTGCCCAGAATCCGGGCGCGTGCCCCAGAAATTTGGTGTCCGGGCAGGACGCGAGGGCCCTTTCGAATGCTTCTATACCTCCTCCGTACCAGTAATTCGGACGGGGGAAAGGATTTTCTTTCGGGATTTCATAATCAATGTGAAGTACTACGGGAAGACCAGCCTCTCCGCAGTACCTAAAAAGCCGCAGTGCATCCGGATTATCGTACATCATACGTACCTTTACCTCACCGCAGATTTTAACTCCGTATATCTCCACTCCTGCTCTCAACTGTTCTACAGCATCCGGCCGTCTGGGATCGGGGGCATAGCCGAGAATAAAACGGTCCGGTTCCCGTTCCGCGTAGGAAAGACACCGGGCAAATGGT
>CAYLLE010000112.1:0-12169 GCA_964384485.1 uncultured Spirochaetales bacterium
AGATATTAAGACTACCCTTCAAACGGGTTTGTGAGTACTATGAAATAAAGGAGGAGATATGGGATATTCACCCCCCGACGATATTACTTTTCCAAAGCCGGTTGACAGGAAGATGTCTTCGAAAGATTTTATGAACACTATACGGACATCAAAAGTGCCGGATGGTCATGTCTCAATTTGGACGCTTGGCCAGAATTCTTTTTTGCTGAAAGATGATAAAGGAACAATTATCGCCATCGATCCATATCTTACCGATTTTTGTGCTTCCGGACGAGACGGGGAACGAAATGCCAAAAGCCGGCTGCTTCCCGTATTTATTGAACCGGAAGATTTTTTTGCCGATATCATACTGATCACCCACAGTCACTGTGATCACGCCGATCCCCTTACTCTTGAACGGTATACGTTTAAAGAACAGACCGGTTTTCTTGCTCCTTTCCAGGCCGCGAAAGTACTGAAAGAACGGGGTGTTGACGTAGGAAATATTACCGTGATGCACCCCCGGCAAGAGTGGTCTCACCGGGATATGAAAATAACCGCTGCGTACTGTGAACCGACCGATACCAGCGATTTGAACCACATCGGGTATCTGGTGGAGTTTGGGAACGGAAAGTGTTACTATAACACCGGAGATACCGCTATGAGCTCCCTGCTCCAGCGTCCCGGTGAGATACAGCCTGACCTTATGAGTATCTGCATCAACGGCGGATACCGGAATCTCAGCCATTGGGAGGCGGCGGTGGTTGCCGGCAGAGTCCGGCCGAAAAAAGCCGCGCCGAGTCATTTTGATCTTATGCCTCACAATGTGCAGCCGCCCCACATGTTCGCGAAATCATTGAGCATAAACGCGCCGGATGTGGAGTATTGTCTTCTTCCCTATTATGAGGAGACCTGTTTTTAACCTATGGACACAATAACGATTCTGAAACCTGATGATATGCATGTCCACCTGCGCCAGGGAGAACCGGCGGCAGACTACCTCAGAGACTCGGCCCGGTATACAGGCCGGATTGTGGTTATGCCGAACACGAAACCGCCGGTCACCTCAGTCCGCCGGTATAAGGAGTACCGGGAAGAGATTCTCCGGTATCGGGACCGGGAACGGCTGGAAATTGACCCGCTGTTCGCGTTCCAGATTGTCCCGGAGCTTGACCGGAAGGAGCTCTCACAGCTGAAAAGGTTTGGCGCGGTATGCGGGAAGTATTATCCGTTAGGAGTTACGACCAATTCTGATACCGGAGTAGCCGATACCGAATCGATCTACCCGGTTTTCTCGCTTATGGAGGAGCTGGGAATCGTACTCAGCATTCACGGTGAACTGCCCGGAGCGCCGGTTATGGAACGGGAGACAGCTTTTTTACCGGTCTTCCGGAATATTACGGAACGGTTTCCCGGGCTTAGAATCATTTATGAACACGTGTCGACCAAGGAAGCCATGGAGTTGGTGAACAGCTGCGGGGAAAACACGGCGGCCACCATCACCCCCCATCATCTATTAAAAAATATTGATGATATGGCGGGCGCGTTATTCCGGCCGTCCCTTTTCTGTAAGCCCGTGCTGAAGGGGAGAGCCGATATGGAATTCCTGCGGGAGGAGGTACTGGGGGGGAATCCTAAGGTTTTTTACGGCTCCGACAGCGCCCCTCATCCGGCGGAACGGAAGAAATCAGACGCGGTCCCTGCCGGGGTGTATTCTTCACCGTCCGGTATTCCCGCTCTTGCCGGATTTATTTTTGACCGGGCCGGTGTAAAGAAAGGAAAAGAATTGATCGAAAATTTCTGTTCCAAGAGGGGAGCGATTTTTTACGGTCTTGAGCCGGCAACAGGGACACTGACTCTCGAGAGGCGGCCTTGGAAAGTGCCGGATGAAATATCCGGATGCATCCCCTTTTGCCGCGGAGAAGAGATTCTGTGGCATGCCTCCGGGATCAATGATCTTGGATGAACTGCTGAACCGTGCCTAGATCCGGAAGGGACGGCTGAGCACCGAGTTTTGTCACGGTCAAAGCGCCGACCGCGTTCGCGAACTGGACCGCTCCGGCTATGTCTCCCGTTTTGAGGTATTCCAGGGTTAGCCCCGCGGTAAACGCGTCTCCCGCCGCGGTGGTATCCACCGCGTCAACCCGGTACGGACCGATTATACCGCCGGCACCTTCCGAAAACCAATATGCGCCCCGCTCTCCGAGCTTGATCACAACGATTTTCGCTTTGGATCTTTCCGCCAGTTCCCGGGCCGCCGCCTCAACCTGCTGTATTGTACCGCACTGAGCACCGATCAGCGCTTTTGTTTCGGTTTCATTGGGACTAAGGATTTCCAAACCGGAAACACCGGAAAGGTCGAACTCCCGGGCCGGTCCGGCATCGAGTATGAAGGGGATATCTTTCCGGAGGGCCATTTGCCGGCACGCCGTGGTTATATCGGGGGGTATTTCCAGATTGGTCACCACGGCATCGTACGTATGGGAGAATGGCGCGGTCAAATCCTCGACGGTAATCGCGGAGTTTGCGCCGGGGACGACGACAATCCTGTTGTCTCCCGTGGCTTCCAAGATTATCACGGCAAGACCGGTCTGGGTATACGGGTCGGATATCAGATAATCGGTGGCCACCCCCGTTTCGGCAAGGTTGTTCCGGAGAATGCTTCCGTTCCGGCCATTCCCGACCCGGCCGACAAAGGTCACTTCCGCTCCGAGCCGCGCCGCGGCTACGGCGAGGTTTGCTCCTTTTCCGCCGGAGGCGTTGGAATATCTGCTCCCTATTACGCTTTCCCCCGCTTCCGGACAATGCTCCGTTTCCATAATCAAATCCATGTTGATACTGCCGACAACAAGAATCGATTTTTTATTCATTTATCCGCTCCTGCTGTTTCCGCGATTTCCCGGATCTTATTGATGTTCTGCCGGAGATCACCGCCCTTCTCGAAAAGGGAAGAGGTACCGGCTACAAGGATATCTGCGCCTGCCTCCGCCATCACGGGGATGTTTTCCCAGCTAACGTTTCCGTCAACCTCTATTTCGACCGGGTACCCTTCGCGGCTGATTATGATAGAAAGATCATGAATTTTATCCAGCGTTTGGGGGATCAGTTTTTGCCCGGAGTAGCCCGGATTTACCGTCATGACGCAGACCATTTCCGCATAGGGAAGGAGAGGTTTTACCGATTCCAGCGGAATCGCGGGATCCACTGAAACGGCCGGCAGTGCGCCCTTTTCCTTTAATGTCTGCAGTGTCCGGATCGGGTGGTATACCGTTTCCGGATGAATACTAATCATGCAGTTTTTGAATCCGGTGAACCTTGGGATGTAGAAATCGGCGTTTTCGATCATCAGGTGAATGTCCAGGGGAATATCGGAAACATCATCCAAAAAAGAACAGAACCCGGGACCCAAAGTAAAATTGGGCACATAGTGCCCGTCCATGATATCGATGTGCAGATATTCGATTCTTTCTTCTTTGAAAACCGATAAATCATTACCAAGATTAAGAAAATTGGCGCACATCATGGAAGGTGATATTTTTATCATTGCTCGTCTCCTACAACCGGGACGGTTTTACTATGACTTTGAGTCCTTTCCGCGATTCGTGATATTCGAATGCTTCCCTGATCTTGTCCAAGGGAAAAACTTCCGAGATATACTTTCCGGCATGAACATATTTATTGTGAATTGAGTTTACCGCGATCTGATGATGCCTGGGAAGCGACCCGTGGCTCCCCATTACGAAACACTCCTTGTAATGAATCAGGTTTGAATCGATGGTCAGCTTCGGCTGGTTTTTAAGACCGCCGAAAAGGTTCACGTATCCCCGGTGCCGGACCATTTTTATTGCGTCCTCGTGAGCCTGAACGGTACCGGCAGTTGTTATGACAAGATCGACCCCTTCGCCGCCGGTTTCCTTAAGGACGGTGTCGACAAGGTTTTCTTCTTCGGTGGAAATAAACCGGGCGTCCGGTCGAAACTGTTTCGCCATTTCCAGCCGCCCCCTGGAACGCTGAGCCGCGAAAACTTTTCCCGACCCGTATGCTTTTGATAATTCCAGCATCATGCATCCGATAGGACCGAGTCCAATGACGCAGATGCTCTTTCCGATCCCGAACCGCGCGAGTTCCAGCCCGTTGATCGCGCAGGCTAAAGGTTCAGCGATTGCCGCTTCTTCGTACGATATGGAATCGGGGATCCTGGTTACGGGACCGTAATTCAGAATAGTTTCGTTAAGCAGCATCTTTTCGGCAAAGCCGCCGGGAAATTGATAACCGATCGCGTAATTGACGGCGCAGTTGGTGCCCATTCCGTTGGTGCACCAGCAGCATTTTCCGCAGGGCACGTCGGCCCCCAAGGCTACCCGGTCTCCTACCGAGAGCCCTTCTGTTTTTTCGCCTACTTCAATAATACGGCCCGAAATTTCGTGTCCCATCACCGCCGGGAATTGCACCCGGTCATTTCCGTAATGGTATATCCGCAGGTCCGACCCGCATACCGCGCACGCCTCCACCTGTAATACCGCTTCCCTCTCTCCGCACACGGGATCAGGGATTTCCTTGACATTCAATGAATTAAGTTCTTCTAAGACAGCTGCTTTCATGGGTAAAGTATACGGCTTGACGGGGGTTTCAACAAGGTTTGGCGGCACTGGGTATTTGAATAGTATAAAAAGAGAATTCCACGCTTGCCACATGGCCTCCATGCCCATAGAATGGCCTTATGAACGCGCTTGTGTTAATAGATGACGGAATACTTGAATACCGGGATATCCCATTCCCGGAAAAACCGGATGAAGAAGCTTCTCCGGAGAGAAAATGGACCTTGGTCAGAGTTTTGACGGCGGGAATCTGCGGTTCCGATTTAGACCGTGCCTTTAATGGAAAAGCATACCATTATCCCTTGGTTATGGGACATGAGTTTACCGCGGAAATTGCTGAACCGGCCCGGGGCGGGGTCCTTAAGGAAGGGACCAGGGCGGCCGTGTTTCCTTTAATACCGTGTAAAGTCTGTACCCCCTGCAGGACCGGAAATTACGCCCAATGCGAAAATTATGACTACCTCGGATCCAGAACGGACGGGGCTTTTGCCGAATATGTCTGGGTACCGGAAGAAAACCTTTTTCCTATTCCCGAAGGCCTCGACCCGGTTGCCGCGGCCATGACGGAACCGGCGGCCGTAGCGCTGCACGGGATACGGAAACTTGAGATAGAACCGGGGATGACCGGAGCTGTGATAGGGGGAGGTCCTATCGGCAACCTGGCGGCCCAGTGGCTCCGGGCAGCAGGCTGCATGAAGGTGTTTCTTGCGGACATAGATCCGGCAAAACTGAAAATAGCCCGAGACATGGGCTTTATCGCGGTCGACTCCGGAAGCGGAGATCCGGTTCAGAGTATCATCGATCAGACTGACGGCCGGGGCGCGGATTGTGCCGTTGAAGCGTGCGGTCTCCCGGTCACCTTTCTCCAGACAATACAGAGCGCCTCCCGGTACGGGACAGTACTTTTTATGGGCAATATCCGGGGGGAGTTCAAGATACCCGAGAAAGATTTCTCCGGAATTTTGCGGCGGGAACTAAGGATTTACGGAACCTGGAATTCGTCGGTGCTGCCGGCTCCCTCTGATGACTGGAGTACGGCTATTCGAGCCATGGATCGTTCACTCGATTGTGCTCCCCTCATAAGCCATACACCGGATCTTTCAGACGGGGTTTCAGTCTTTAATGACATACATGGGGGGAACGGATTTTTTAATAAAGTCATTTTCCGGGTATCCGGGGAGCGGAAATAATGGAACTAAAACTGGGAATTAAGAGCGATCCCATCGAGTACCGGTATTCCTTTGAATGGCTGTTCCGATTCATGAGGGACCGGGGGATCCGGTATCTGCAGCTTGGGAGTTTTTTCGAGCTTTATACGCTGGATTTGGCGTTCTTCTCCGAACTCCGGGAGTCGGCGGAGAAGTTCAACATCAGGATTAAGAGCTGCTTTACCGCGCACCGGGAATTGGGAGGGTTCTTTACCGGGAACCGGTTCATGGAGGCTTGCGCGAGGCGGAATTACGAGGAATACATCCGGAAGGCGGCTGTTTTAGGGGCGGATTACTGCGGATCCAATCCCGGTGCGGTTTACCGTGATAAGCCCAAGGGCAAAGAGGATGGGATCAGGTGTTATCTAGAGCACATGGGTGAGCTGCTTGCTCTGGCGAAAGCTGAAGGACTGAAAGGGCTGACCATTGAACCCATGTCTTCCCAATATGAGCCCCCGTCGCTTCCGGAGGAAATTATCTCTATGGTGACCGATCTGGGTTTCCGGTACCGGAAGAATCCCGATCAATTAGTCCCGCCCTATCTCTGCGGGGATATCTCCCACGGGATTCCCGGAAAAGACGGAACTATCCTGTTCAGCCATCTTGAGCTGTTTGAACTCTCCATACCGTTCCTGGCCGAATTCCATTTAAAAAATACAGACACGTTCTATCACTCAACTTTCGGATTTTCCAAAGATGAACAGAAAAGAGGGATCGTGGACCTTAGGGAAATCGCTGAGCTTATAGATAAAAACCGGGAAAAATTCCCCGTGGAGGAAGTAGTTGCCTATCTTGAGCTGGGAGGTCCTAAACTAGGACGGGATGATACCGATTATCAGCTTGAGCGGATGCTGGACGACTCTCTCCAATCGATCGGTGAAACATTTCGGTTTGAGTTATCATAACGTTACCGGTATACTATCTTTAATCATGGAATAATTTTTAAGGAGGGATCCGGTGAGTTTCAATAAAATTGATAAAAAGAAAATTGATGCACAGTACCAGGAGGCTAAATCGCGGTACAGTGATTTAGGGGTAGACACCGATGAAGTGCTGAACCATCTCGCCGCCGTGCCGATTTCGATTAACTGCTGGCAGGGGGATGATGTTTCCGGTTTTGAAGGCTCCGGAGAACTTTCGGGCGGTATCATGGCGACAGGGAACTATCCCGGACGGGCTAGAAACGGAGATGAGCTGAGACAGGACGCGGACAAGGTAATGTCACTGCTTCCGGGAAAACACCGCTTTAACCTGCACGCTGTTTACCGCGAAGCGGACGGCGGGAATCCGGGGAGAAATGATATAACTGTCGAGCATTTCCGGAAATGGATTGACTGGGCCGGTGAAAAAGGAATCGGGCTGGATTTTAATCCCACTTTTTTTTCTCATCCCAAAGCTGATACCGGATTTACCCTATCGAGCCCCGATCCGAATATTCGGAATTTCTGGATCGAACATGGAAAGGTCTGCCGCGAGGTAAGCGCGGGAATCGGCAAAGCCTTGGGCACACCCTGTGTGAACAATATCTGGATTCCCGACGGTTCAAAAGATAAACCGGTAGACAGAAAAATGTACCGGGAAATTCTCCGGGGCGCTCTGGATGAAATTCTCGCCGAGAAAATGGATCAGACGCATATTATCGACGCTGTAGAGAGTAAGCTGTTTGGAATTGGTGCGGAAGCCTACACCGTGGGATCCCATGAGTTCTATCTTGCTTATTCGGTTTCACGGAATGTCATGCTTTGTCTTGATGCCGGACATTTCCATCCCACCGAGGAAGTGGGCGATAAAATCTCGTCTGTACTCACCTTTGCCGACAAGCTGCTTCTTCACGTCTCCCGGCCCATACGATGGGACAGCGATCATGTTGTTCTGTTCGATGACAATACCCGGTTTATAGCCAGGGAAGCGGTACAGTCCGGCGGCCTGGGAAAAATATATTTCGCCGTTGATTTTTTCGACGCCAGTATTAATCGAATAGAAGCATGGGTCATTGGGGTGCGGGGCATAATCAAATCCCTTTTGTACGCGCTCTTAGAACCCTATGAAATGCTCCGCAATTTTGAGCAGGAAGCGAAACTTGGTCACCGCCTGTCGATGTTTGAAGAACTAAAGGTGATGCCTTTCGGCGCGGTCTGGGATAAGTACTGCTCCCTGTATGATGTGCCCGCGGGTCCCTCCTGGATCGATGATGTTGATTCATACGAGCAGCAGGTACTGCGGAAAAGGAGTTAAGCCGTGGATCTACAAAAACTGATAGAACTTTCCAGAGAGTACGGTTCGAACCCCGATTATGTGTTGGGCGGCGGCGGTAACACCTCTATGAAAGAAGGAAGCCGGATGTATGTAAAGGCATCGGGCTATTCGTTGGGTGATATCACAGAAGAAGGATTTGTGGGTGTTGATCTCGAAGCACTCAATAAGATATGGGTAACCGGTTATCCCGATGATCCCGATGAACGGGAAAGCCGGGTATTGGCCGATTTAATGGACTCCCGGGTTCCGGAAGACCGGGACAAACGGCCCAGTGTGGAAACTCTGATGCACGCCCTTATCCCGGAAACTTATGTGGTTCATACCCATCCCGCCTTAATAAACGGTGTAACATGCGCTCAAAACGGCGCGGAGACCGTAAAAGAGCTTTTTCCCGGAGAAGCGGCTTGGGTTCCGTTAGTGAATCCGGGTTATATCCTGGCAAACGAAGTACGGAAAGTAACCCAAGAGTTCAAGGAGACAACGGGAAAATTCCCGCGGTTAATTTTCCTTCAGAACCACGGTGTTGTAGTGGGCTCCCGGGAGCCGGATGAGGTACGGAGACTAAACGATTCCGTGGTTCGTCGGATAAGAGGACGGGTGGACCGGGAACCGGATTTCGCTCCCGTGGATTATAAACGAGACGCGGTTTCGGAATGGGAAAAAACAATCCTGGAATATTTTAAATCTCAGGGGGAGGAACGTACTGTCATCTTTACGGTAAATCGGGAAGTAAAGAATTACGTTAAAGATGAAGAATCCGCGGCTCCGGTGATGTCGGCTTTTTCTCCGGATCACATCGTGTACGCCGGGCACGAACCGCTGTATGTAGGGAAGCCTGCTGTTCCGCAGTTTAAAGACCGGATGGAATCGTACCGAGAGAAGAACGGGCATTTCCCGAAGGTAATCCTTGTAGAGGATTTAGGAGTATTTGCTGCAGGAAAGAACACAAAAACCGCGGGGTTAGCTAGGGATCTGTTTCTGGATGCGGTAAAAATAGCTGTGTATGCCGATTCTTTCGGCGGGTACCGGTTTATGTCGGAAGATCAGATTGCCTTTATTAGGAATTGGGAAGTTGAGCGGTACCGTTCCAATATTTCAGAAAAGGAGTAATGCCATGGCTGAATACGCGATTGCTGTTTTCGACGTCGGAAAAACGAATAAGAAAATTGTTATTTACGATGAAAAGCTCGAAATCTTGGCTTCGGTTTATGAGAGTTTTCCGGTTCAGGATAAATACGACATGGAAATGGAGGATATCGAAAAAGTTGATAACTGGTTTCTCCTCCAATTAAAAAACTTTGCCCAGAAATTCCCGATAAAAGCAATTTCGGTTACAACCCACGGCGCAACCTTTGCCTGTGTGGATAAGGATGGGGATTTCTCCGTCCCGGTGGTGTCCTACACAACCGAGCCGGAATCTTCTTTCCATGATGCGTTTTATAAAGAAATCGGAAAAAGTCCAAATGAACTGCAGCCTGTCACCGCGACGGCTGAATTCAAAGCACTTATCAATATGGCTAAGGGTATTTACTACATCAAAAACAAATTCCCCAAGGAATTCGCGCGTACTAAATACATTTTCCCCTTTCCTCAGTATTTCAGCTACCTTTTGACGGGAAAAGCCGGAGCCGATTATACCTATCTGGGCTGCCACAGCTATCTCTGGGACTTTAAAAAATTCAAGTACTCAAAAGTTACCAAAAAACTTAAGATCAGGAAGTATCTTCCCAAACGGATCGAGAAATCATGGAAAGTGCTGGGTACCGTTTCTTCCCGGGTCGCGGAAGTTACGGGGCTTTCCAAGAATACGATAGTGACCATGGGGATACACGATTCAAACGCGTCGCTGCTTCCCTACCTAATCAAAAAGGGTGATGAGAAATTTGTCCTGAATTCTACCGGGACGTGGTGTGTGGCGATGCGTCCGTCGGAAGATGTTACTTTTTCACCCGATGAGATCGGGAAGGTGGTTTTTTATAATCTGTCCGCCTTTGGAACTCCCGTTAAAACATCAATTCTGCTGGGGGGACTGGAATTCGAAACCTATACTGATCTTCTGAAGAAACTGAATTTCGAAGAGCAGTATCCCACGTTTGACATTAATCTGTACAAGTATATTGTCGCGGAAAAAAAGCTTTTTATCCTGCCCGGGGTGGTAAAGGGAACCGGGCAGTTTCCCGATTCCGATCCGCGAGTAATCGAAAACGGAGATGTTATCCCGCTGGAAGCCGTTCAGTCCGGAGAAAATATTCCGGAGTTTTTTATAGATTATCCTACCGCTTATGCTGTTCTAAATGTATCTCTTGCAATCCAGACAAAGATCGCTCTTGAGAGGGTTGGACTGGAGAAGGGCGATCCAATTTACGTGGAAGGGGGTTTTAGAAACAATCCCGACTATAACTCCCTCCTGACCGCTTTATTCCCGGAATCACCGGTGTACCTGACAAATATTGCGGAGGCAACCTCCTACGGCGCGGCAATTTTAAGTAAAGCTGCTTTGGAGGGAAAGTCACCAAGGGATTACGCAGACGATTTTACTATCGAAACGAAGAATGTTGAACCTGTAAAGATTGAAGGATTCGACAAATATATTGATTCGTTTTTGAGTCAGCTTTAAAGAGGAGTACCAGCATGATTGTTATACCTTCCATCGATTTGCTTAATGGAGAATGTGTGCGCCTGGTCCAGGGAAATTATCAAAATGTGAGTACATATAAGAAAGATTCTTCCGTCATTGCCCGGGAGTACGGAGAGTTGGGATTTAAACGGCTTCACCTGGTTGACCTGAACGGAGCGCGGGGAGAAAAAGTAAAAATCAACAGGAAAAAAATAATACGGATTAGAAAATCTTTTCCCGGAACTATTCAGCTCGGAGGCGGAATCCGTTCCGATGAAGATGTGGAGGAGATGATCGATTTAGGGATCGACAGACTAATCCTGGGGACGGTATTTGCTAGGCGTCCCGAGCTGGTGGAGGGCTGGATCGCCCATTACGGCGGAATTTTTATCATCGGTATTGATGCCAAGGACGGAAAGGTGCATGTATCAGGCTGGGAAAGCGAGACCCAGCTTGTGGACGTGGATTTGGCGAGACGTGCAAAAGAAGCGGGAGCAGCCGGGATTATCTACACAAACATAAACCGTGACGGCATGCTTCAGGGACCGGATATTGACCGATCGAATCATATCGCGGTTCAGGCTGAGATACCGCTTATCATTTCAGGCGGTATCGGTTCCATTTCCGATATAGAAAATGTTAACACCAACCGGAGCGGTAATGTAAAGGGGGTCATCGTGGGACGCGCTCTTTATGACGGTGTAATCAAGCCTGAAGAAATTATAGAAAAATTTCCCGTGCCGGAACAGCAGGAAGAGTTGTAGGGATGGTAAAAACAACCAAGCCGCTGGTAATTTGCGCTTTAGACGGTACATGTATGGACGCCCGGCTGACAGACGAAAAGGGCTACAGGAAAAGTATCGAAAGCGGAATACTTTGGGAAATTCATCCGGAAACCGGCCGTCTCCTGCCATATAAAGAAAATACTCCGTTTAAATTACTGCATGATAACGGTTCATGGTACTCCGCGGTGCTGTCCCGGGAGTCGAAGGCCGCTGATAATTCCGCGGGAAGCGGACCTTCCGATTCCGAAGCTGAATTTCCCGGTGATTCCCGCGGCGCGGAAGATATCCTGGGCAGTCTCTACTCTCTTATTAAAGAGCGGAAGCGCAGCCGGCCTGAAGGTTCATACACTACCTATTTATTTTCTCAGGGTCTTGAAAAAATCCGGAAGAAGACCGGGGAAGAGGCTGTGGAATTGATATTGGCCCGGCGGAAAGAAGAAATAGTTTCTGAAACGGCGGATCTGCTTTACCACATTATGGTCTTATTGGCGGGAGAAGAAATTACATTAGATGAAATTCTTTCTGAATTAAAGAATAGGGGGTAAAATCAGAATAATTTGTGTACAACCGGATAAAATAATAGTAAAGTTTAAAATGTAACTATTGTAACCATAGGAGGAAAAGCAATTCCCGGTCAACTCCTTGTGTGATTTAGAAGTGGCCATAATTACATATAATATATAAATTTAGATCGGGTTGATCGGAAATTGCTGTAGGAGGAAGAAT
>CAYLLE010000113.1:0-12111 GCA_964384485.1 uncultured Spirochaetales bacterium
TTCCAGAAACGCTTTCTTTTGATGATGATCGTACTGATCCACCTGTGCTTCCGGCAGGTCTGAAATTTTATTGTACGGCATAGCATCCCCCTCAGTATTAAAAGTACTGAATGATCCGGCGAGAGGAAAATCATATTTGATGTTATTTTAGATGTGCGGTATAACTAAATCTATGACGAAAAGACAGAGTACGGAGAAACAGGGAAAACTCAAAATCGGTGATAACTGGAATGCCATCACCATTATTGCCCTTTCCCAGAGCAATCCATTAAAGGCGATCGCGGAATTCGTGGAGAACTCCATTGATGCCAGGGCCGGCCAAATAACCATTATCCGGGGCAGGCAGGGCGGACAGACCTATCTTAAAATCATTGATGACGGTGAAGGGATTGATGATTTCAAGTATGTGGCTACCCATATCGGAGACTCCATTAAGCGAAAGCTGAAAAATGAAGGCGTCTCGGGACTCCAGGGAGAATTCGGTATAGGACTCCTCAGTTTCTGGACCGTGGGAGAGGAGCTTGTCATGAGTTCCTGCGGATCCGAAGGCGTCACCCGGAGAATGAAGCTGGTAAAGAATAACCCCGGTTACTCGATAAGTGAGGTGGGGAACCTTTTTGACCGGAGCGGAACCGAGCTCCTTATTATGCCGATCCTCGCGGGGGTTAAACAGCTTTCGGGAGAAAAAATACAGAATTATCTGGCCTCCGAGCTCCGGGATCGGATTACAAAAACCGGCGTGGAGATCCGGATAAAAGATAAGCTGAACCGGAAGGAATTGGTAGTTGAGCCCCGGAAGTATACCGGCCGGCTGCTTCACGATCTGCCTCAGCCGAAAAGTCCGATGGGTGAAATATACACCGAACTCTACCTGGCCGATCCGTCCGGAGAGAATCAGGTGTCACTCTTTAAGCAGGGAACCAGGGTTGTACCTGCAGTACAGGAACTGGATCCGCTGAACCGTCCTCCCTGGAACTCGCCTTATCTCGAGGGGCTTCTGGACGCGGACTTTTTGCAGCTCACTCCGGGTACCCGGGGCGGAGTCATCATGGACGACAGCTTCGAGAATTTTCTTCATTCCCTTTCCGATCTTGAAGCAGCGCTTATCCAGATTATTGATGAACAGAAACGGGCCGAAGAAGATCACGCCAGTAAGAGCATTTTAAAAAGAATAACCAAAGCCCTGCGGGAAGCTCTCCGTAAACTTCCTGAAGGGGATTACGACTGGCTTCAGATTCATCCTCCCAGGAAAACCTCGGTTACGGCAAAGGAAGAGGGGAAGCCGGGACATGCCGGAGAACAGGGTGATGAAGAGCGGATTTATGCCGTGGAGGAGCGGCAGGAAGCCGAAGAGCCGCAAAAATCATTCTTCGAATACGCGGGACCCCTTTATTCGTGCGCGATCCGGCCCGGTTCGGTGATAATGAAATGCGGGGAGACAAAGCAGCTCCGGGGGGTGGCTTTAGATAAATCGAAACGGGTTATCGACGCGGGAGTTTCATTTTCGTGGGAATTGGTTTCGGGCGAGGGACTCTTGGAGGAAGAGGACACGGAGATCAATCGATTTACCGCTCCGGAAGAACCGGGAATTGTGCAGATCAAACTGACAGCCCGGCAGAACGACACCGTAACCGAAGCTGAAGGAATGATTACGGTTACGAAAGAATTGATCGACCAGGCTTCCGGGGCGGACGGCAAGGATAAAAAAGGGCTCCCGGGATATACCTACCAAAATGCTCCCGGTGAATTATGGCGAAGCAGATACGACATGGACCGGAAAATCATCTATATAAATAACGGACATGCCGATTTCATTTATGCTTCCCGGAGCAATAGCCGGAAGCTGAAATACATTTTTAAGCTGTTCAGCAAAGAGTTGGTGGCGGCAAACTTTCCGGAATTATCTCCGCCGCAGCTTATGGAAAAGATGATCGAACTCCAGCTCTATTCGGAAGAAAATCTGTAGAAAAAACATCTTGCGCCAAGATCTCCGTACCGGTACTCGGGCCGGTAGGCGGGATCCTTCGTCTGGTAGAGCATTTCCAGGGAATATCTGCGGAGGATCTCGCTCCTGATCGGGACAAACTGATGAAGCAGTCCGCCGGGATATACCTGCACCGTCAGGTATCCCGCGGGATAATGGGGCAGCTGGGGGGTGTTGAGCTGAACGCCTTTGGGAGTTGTGAGTTTGACTGGAACATTTTTGTGGCCGCAGTAGATGATCCATGGACAATCTGATGCTTTCAGGATTTCCCCGGTTTCCCGGTAATTGGAAACAGGGGCGTCCGCGTCGACTACCGCGTGATTTTTGATCAGATTGTGATGGGCGATGATTATGACCCGGCGGGTTCCGGAAAGGGTGTCTTTCAGCAGATCGACCTGGCTTCTGTCCAGACTGCCCCGGGAGGTGTCCAGCCCGAGAAGCTGAAAATTGCCGAAGGTTTCGGAAAACGGTACCGTTCCGGAAAGCTCACTGTTTCTGCCGGATTCGCCGGCTTCTCCTGAATCGTGGTCCCCGGGAACCGAGAAAATCCTTCCGGGATAGTTCCGGAGGATATTCCGTACCTCATCCGTCTGTTCCCGGGTCCCCCGGTCGGTCAGATCCCCCGGAATCAGCACGGCCCGCATTCCCCGGTCCGCCGCGTCCCGAAGTGCCTCTTTAAGGAGCCGGGAGGACTCCGAATACATACGGCCCCTTCGGTCCGGTCTGTCCAGTGAGATATGCGGATCCGCTATAACCGCGAAGCTATATTCGGGGCGCCCTCCCGGAAGGGACAGAGTGGTGAACTCCCCGGAGAATACCGGTTCCCCGTCGGCGGAAAAATCAAGGCGGTATGTTGTTTCAGGTTCCAGCCCCCGGATCATGAAGCGGCCTATAAGGTTCGGTTCCGGGGCCGTTTGGAGCCGGGTTTTACCGGAAGGCGGGGTAATGGTAAGCGAGTAAACCGCGGCTTTCCGGGAGCCGTACGCGAACAGGCCGGAATCGGGGCTTACGTTTTCGAGACAGAAACAGGTTCGTTCTTCTGAATGGCGGAAATAGTGCACGGATACCCTCCGGTTAAATGTATGGCGGCAGGGATAAAATGGCAAGAGATATTTGGAATATCTATAATTCGGGGATATCCGGGAGAACCACCCCCACCTTATGGATATAGACATTTTGCCGAACGGCGGCCTTATTCAGTTGGTCCGATTCTTCATCGTACCCGAAATCTACTTTGCCGTCTTCGTTTAAATCCAGATAATCCGTCGGCTGTATGGTCGAATCCCCGGATAGGAGGATTGATCCGTCCATATTATACGAAATGTATTGTACGTCTATATCCGAGCCGTTTAACTGGACTAGTACCTTACCTATAACGGTTGTGTTCATGTCGGTGTCGGCAAACCGGTAACAGTATACCTCGTTATCTTCTAGTGTATTGGTATTCGTAGTGGTAGTGGCATTGATTCGGTCATAGATCTCGTTAAACCCGAAAAAATTCCAGGCTGTTGCTTCGGGTAGGGTGTAGGAGGTAGTAATTGCTTCACCGTCGTCCCATCTTGTCCGGGTGAAGTAGGCGTTTAGGTTGTAATAAACGGTTGCAGAGAATTCTGCAGGTCCGGTATATACCGAGTAATCATCAACTCCGGGAAAGGAAGGGTCATCATATTTAATATGCAGGGTAAAATTTTAGGGTATGTCAACGACAACCGTGGGAAAGTTGGACAGGGGATCCTCCGTCCTGATTAAGTCCGGTGCCTCCGCCTTAAGACGGTATTCTCCGGAGGTTATATCGGAATCATAGCAGTGTTCCTTAAGAGCAATGAACTTAAGCGTGGTATTCCGGTCGACCGTGAGGGAGTTCTCCGGGGCGGCCGGAAGCAGGAGTGAACCGGCATCAGGCTCGGTGCCGTCGTCGGTATAGTAAATCTCGGCGCCTTCGGTACCGCATGTAACGGTGACGGTCTGAACATCCGGGTAGGTGCCGGGCTGAACCGAAAGGCTTGGAGCGGCTAACCGGGTGATGTTAATTTCTGATTGGACGACGCAGCTTGGGAACATGAGCGGTTTTACCCCGATCACCTTTATTAAAAGACTTTCGCCGAGTCCTGCCAGTTCGATTCCGGTTTCTCCGTCCCACAGTGTTCCGATCCCTTCCGCGGGATCGGGATCGGCTCCGTCCAGGGTATAATACAGCTCGGCATCCTCCGTGGCGCAGCTGAATGTAATGACCTGATCTGAGTGGAAGTTGCATGCTTCTCCGGGTACCGGCACGGGTTCCCCTGAAGATTGAGCGGTGCGGCATAGAATTTCGGGTTGACAGACAGTTGAGGAATCCGACGCGTCCGGAATTTCTGTGCCCGCCGGGGGCAATCTGTTTTCCGGAAAATAGCCTAAAGGGCGGTGGCATCCGGATAATGCCGTGCCCAATATAAGGGTCAGAAACAGTATGAAAAACGCCGAATTGATCTTCATCATGAATAATCATAGTCCTTTAAGTTTAAAAAATCCACTTTTCCGTATAGTTTATAATATTAAAAATTCAGCTTGATTAAACCGGTTATTTCAATAGAATTTAAGGTGCACATGAGCATACGTATAAAAATCATCCTGGTCATTCTCCCCCTGATTACCGCCGCCTTAATTGTGGCGGGGGTAACCTCTTATTTTATCGCGACCAACAGCGTCACCCGGGTAGCTGTTGAATTTCTCGATTTTAAGAAGGCGGAGCTGGAAAAATATGTAACGAGCCAGTGGAAGCTCCTGGCGGAGCATGACCGGCTGGATGATCCTGCTATGGTAACGGCGGCCCAGGCAGGTATTGAGGTTTACGCCCGCAGCATTATCAGGTCGGAATCGGAAATTATTCTGGCGGTGGACGATGACATGGAAGTCAGACTCAGCACGGGAGATATCAATCTATCTCCCTCCGAACAGGATCTCCTCCGGCAGCGGACCGGAGAAGATATCCGGACATTCGGTCAGGTTATCATGGACGGCAAGGAACGGGTAACCATGGGTTTTCCCTTCGAACCCTTCGGCTGGTATTTCCTGATCACCGAAGAACGGAGCGCGTTTTATCACGATGTGGCCGACATAACCCGGCAAACCGCCCTGCTTATCGGTATTGCCATGGTGCTGGCCGTGGTTCTGCTTCTGGTATTTATCCGCTATATTACCGCTCCCCTTAGGGGGGTTGTTTCCACTATGCAGGAGATTATTGTTTCCAACGATCTTTCCACCCGGGTTCCGGTGAAATACCGGGATGAAATCGGCGGACTGAGCAAGACGTTCAATATCATGGTGGAAGAGCTGGAAAAAGCATACTCCAGGATAAAGGAATTCGCCTTTGAGGCGGTGCTTGCTCAGAAAAAAGAGACCAAGATCCGGAATATTTTTCAGAAGTATGTGCCTCAGGAACTCATAGATAAGTTCTTCGCGAATCCCGAGGGGATGCTTGTCGGCGAGAACAGGGAACTCGCTATTCTGTTCTCCGATATTAGAGATTTTACAACAATATCTGAATCCTTAGCTCCGGACGCGCTGGTAAGCAGTCTGAACAGATATTTTTCCGCCATGGTTGATATAATTTATAACCGGGGCGGAGTTATCGATAAGTATATCGGAGATGCCATAATGGCGTTTTTCGGAGCTCCGGTCCAGCATGACGACGATCCCTATCAATCCATCATGACTGCCCTAAAGATGACCGAAGCCCTGGAAACGTTCAATGCCGGTCAGCGGGAGAAAGAAGCGCCGGAATTCAAAATGGGTATCGGCCTTAATTACGGGACCGTTACCGTGGGAAATATAGGAACAGACCGGAAGATGGATTACACCGTGATCGGAGACATGGTAAATACCGCGAGCAGATTGGAGGGGCTGACGAAAGTCTACCGTCTTCCGATCCTGCTCAGTGAAACGATGTTTCCGTTTTTCAGTGATTCCTTTCCATACCGCTGGGTCGATAAAGTGGCGGTGAAGGGCAAGAAAAAGGGGCTGGACATTTATACAGTGGGGAATCCGAATACGGAAGGTGGACATGAAGAGTGGGGGCTCCATAACCGGGCAGCGGCCAAATATTTCCGTGGAGATTTTTCCGGGGCCCTGGAGGATTTTAATGAATTGAAATCCCGTATGCCCGGGGATTTCCTAACCGCTCTATATATCAGACGGTGCGGAGAGTACATCAGCAATCCTCCCGGTGAAAACTGGAACGGCGTACATGTCATGAAGTCGAAGTAACGGAAACAGCAAAATGAACAGGATTTTTCTAATCGGAATCATGATAATTTTCATGCCTGGAATCATGCCGGATGCGGAAGAGAACTCGGAAGAGCTGCTCCTTACCCTGCCGGTAATTATTGATCTGTCTAAAGGGGATTCAGCCGCGGGTTTTGTCGAAGTGTTGGGGAACAGCATTCATCAAAAATTAAAATCGCTGGGCTTTCAGGTTTCTCCTGAACCGGTGTTCCTCGCTATTCCGGATTTCGATGACCTCCGGATCGAATCGTTTATCCGGGGGAATCTGTCGGAGGCAAGTGAAGCCGGACTTCTGGCCCTCTGCTTTGTCCATTCCCGGGAAAGCTCCGTCATGATTCAGCTCATCCTCTATGATCCGGTCCAGAAAAACATCCTGGGCGGAATTGTGCGCAGAAGCCGGATCGGGTTGTCTCTCTACAACGACCTGGAAGATGTGGTTGAGAGCGCCGAACCTATGCTTAAGCAATATCTGGAGGACCGCTATTTTTTTAAGCCCCGCACCGATGTGGTGGAACAAATTGACGTTACCGGCAGCCAGGAGAATGTGCAGGTTTTTTTGGCCGGCCAGGAGATGGGAGAAATCTCCGGCGGGACCCTCTTTATTCCCTACACCCCATTCAATCTCGGCTCGAACGTCAAAATGAAACTGACGAAGGAGGGGCATCACTCCGGAGAGTACACCGTTTCCCTGGATAACCGTGTTTCTCGGATAGAACTCCCCCGTCTCGCTCCGTTAACCGGGGCGGGGTTCCGCTTTTTCTGGACTTACGGTTCCGCCTATGGAGCAGGCGCCGGACTGAGAGTCTACATGATTCCTGATGAATCATTTGTTGATCTGGACCATCATGTGAGTTTCTACCCCCCGGGAAACAACCGGAGCAGCCTGGTCACGGTCTACAACTTCCAGCTTACCGCGGGGATCTACCTGTTCTTTCCCCACAATTCACCTTTCCGGTTCAACCTTTCCACCGGTGCCGGAGTTTCCGTCAGCAGCATCATGGGGTATGGGGGACAGGATTTTAATGATTTTTATCTCAGTCTGATAAACCCCTGTATTGAAGCCGATTTCGGATCTTTTCTGCTTTTTCTCCGGCCCGAATTCCGGTATGCCCTGGGAGCAGGCAACCGGCTTATGCACAGAGGATGGATAATGATAGACAGGTACGGAATACCGCCGATTACCGCGGGAGGCATGATAACATGGTAAGAAGAATCGTTCCGGCACTTGTGCTGTTTGGTTTGTTTGTACTGATGTTCACAGGATGCGATATTATCACCGCGCCGATGTATCCGGAATATACCGGCGGTTTAAAACACCACGCTGATCTATCATCCGAGGTAAAGTCGATAACCGCCGGATTTCCTGCTGAATTTATCCTGACGGAACTCGATCTTTCAGCTGACTACCGGCGGATCCTGCTCCTGGTCATACCGGTTGGGGAAGGCGCGCCAAGGGAGCAGTTAATCGCGGTAAACGGAAACCTGAATAGGATCTACACCGTATCTCCGTCGGGTGAGGATGAATACCTGTACCGGCCCTTTATCCATGCTGCTGACGGAAACGGGGTAGCCGGGGTGATGGTATTTGATCCGGAGGACGGCACTCCGGGGCAGTCCCTGATCCCCCACGGCATGACCGGGTACGGGTTTTCCGCCGGCGGGTATACCCACTTCTTTTCGGAGCCCTCCGGGCTTCCTCCTCATTACACCCTTGCCTACCGGCGGTACGATTCGAAATGGTATATCTGGGAAGCATCTACCTTGAATATTGTCCCTCCGGAGGAGCAGGCCGAGCTGAGCCTGCAGGGAGTCGGTTTCAATCTCCGGGGAATCACAATAGACGATGACGGGATCGTCAGTTTCCTGATCCTGCAGGATAGTCCGGATTCACCGCTCCTCAGGGTGATCCGTCATCCCTACGAATCCCTTTTCGACGGATCACTTACTGCCCTGTTCAGTCTGACCGGTGAGGAACAGGTCCTCCCTGTTTCATCCGCCTCCCGCGTTTTCTATACCCGGAAAAATTTCTTGGTACAGGACCGGGAGGGGAATTTTTCCCGGTATTCCCTGAACCGGCCGGAGCGGCTTCTGGATACGATAAGCGCCCGGAGCGGCTGGAAGGACCTGTTCGCGTTTTCACCTTCCGGAGACCGAATGTACCGCTTTGACCCCCGGAGCTTTCTCCTTTCAGCCTATGGGACATGGTGGGGTAAATGAAAAGGTTATTAATCCCGTTTTTGCTGATGCTGACGGCTCTGTCCCTGTTCTCTCAGGAAGAGAATGTGGTTGAGCATGCCCTGTTTTACCGTTCCCGGAGGATGATATTCTTTTTTGAGACCCTCGACGCGAAGCTTTCGGAGCATGATCGATTTCTCCTCTACAGTTCCGCCCTGGCTGCGGCGGGAGGAGCAAACGAGGATGTAATCCTGCTTGAATCCCCCCTTGATACGGTGCCGGCCGGTCTGGAGGAGAAACATACCGCGGCCCGGACAATCGATGCTGACAGCTGGCTTTACATCCGGGTAAGCGGGGGTCTGAAGGACATACGTATCCAGGCTGAGACCTACGATATTCTTAAGAAAGAGATAATCGGGGCGCGTACCATTGAGCCGCCCTTCGGGATTGATGAACGGGCTTTAGTACGGGGAATATGGGACGAGCTAACCGCCGTTATACACGAAGAGTATCACAAGGTAGTTGATAAAACCGAAATTTTATTTGAGGGTGTACCGGGAACCAGAATCCGCGGATTGCCGGAGGTAAAACCGGTTATCGGTGAATCCGGTACTATCTCTGTGTCGCTGCCGAGTCCGGGGAGTTATTCCTACACCGCGGTATTACCGGGGTATTATCCTGAAGCCGGAACGTTCTATTTGGGTATAGAAGGGGAAAAGATTGATCTGGCTCAGATGAGGTCACCCAAATTTTCACTGGATATTTTTCTTTCAAACTTTCAGTTTCCCGGGGTGTTTTTTGCGTATTTTCCCATTCCCGGCCGTTTGTCGGTGGGGGGAGGTATTGTTACCCAGGCCGCGGCACTATATCTGGTGGACGACTCGGTTCCGCTGATCGATTCCAATCCGATTTCTATTTTAACGGCCGGACTGCATCTCTATTTTGATACGCCGATCGAGCGGTTCAGGGGCTACGGAGGTATCGGCGGTTTCATCAGAATCCTCCATTCCAATACCGTTTTCGGGCTGGAAAGCACCGCGCCCGGGGGAGCTGATTTTTCTCTCGGATTCGAGTTCAGGCTTTCCCGGAACATCAGGATATTCGGACAGTATAATCCGGCTTATTATTATTCGCCCTATCCCGAACAGTTCATCAGCCTGGCGTTTCCCGACCGGTATTATGACGGCGGAAGTGTTCCCGGATTTGTCTTTTTTACCCGGGGCGGCATCGATTTTCTGAGATTCTCCGGCGGCATAAAGTTTTTATGGTGATTATTACTGAACCAGCAGATTCCGGAGGACATTTATAAATTCTCCCATTTCCGGGCTTTCCGCGTCTTCAAGCTGTTCGGTCATGTATGATACTTTCTGTTCCCGGGTTTCCAGTTCCAGCAGCCGGGATACGAGTTCGGTCGTATCAAGGATGGCACCTTCCCGTCCCGCCTCCTCAAAGGCCTGATCATATGTGCGTATGTCCTTATCGATATCCGGCATCACTTTCTGGATTGGTCCGGACCGCAGGAATTCGTCCAGCACAAATTTTGCCTTAAGGAGCGCGTCGGCCGATCCGCCGGCCCTCGCCTCGGCTTCCGCTTTTCGGTATTCCCGAAAAGCGTCTGATGTTCTTTCGGTCAACTCTTCAAAAAGGGAAAGCCGGGTCACTTCTCCTTTCAACTGGTCAATTTCATGCCGGTATGTCCCGATTTTCTCTTCCAGGTCCTGAATTTTTTTGAGCTGACTGCTTATTTCTCCGGTCAGCTCCTCTTTCTCTTCGGTGAACTTGACCTCCAGTTCTTTCCGGACCTCTTCTGCCGTTTCACCCGGTTCCTCCCGCGGTTCCGGATCGGAAGCTTTATCCTGCTCCGTGTTCCGTTCCGCCGCGATTTTCAATTCTTTTATCTCCGTTTTATACCGGCTCTGGAGTGAGGAAAGCTCTTCCTCAAGCGAGGCGATTTTTACAGCCAGTTCTTTCTCCCGGTTTCTTACCGCCTTCCGAATTTTGGAGTCAAAAGCCGCTCTATCCCTGTCAAGATCGATTCCTGCCGATTCAGCAGCTGTACGGAGGGAGGGCCGGGGATCATCCTGAATCAGGTATTCGTTCAGATTGTATCCCGCCCGGATCAGGCTGGTAACGACCATGTCCGGGTCGGTGGCCTGGGGGTATTCCAGCGCTTCCGTGTAGTAAGCAACGGCTCCGGTATAATCTCCGGCCGAAAGGGAAGCCGCGGCCTTGGAAACGGCCGCGTCAAAAGCTGACCGTTCACGTTCTTTTTCCGCGTCCCATTCTCCTTCCACAATATGTCTTGTTTCTTCCCGGGTATCACTCCGCTGCTGCTCGACGATAAAATCATGTGCCGCCGCCATTTCCGGAATCCTGGTAATAGCTTTCCGGAAAAACGTCTCTCCCGTGACAAAATCACCGGTATCGAATGCTTCGTTAGCCTGTTCCAGCAGCATTCTGAGTTCGGTAAAAAGTTCAAGCTGTTCCATCAGGGTGTCCGGATCTGTCTGCTGTTCCTGCTGTTCCTGGATCATGGATTCCAGTGTGTTCAGGATAAAAAGGTCCACCTCCCGGCGGTTGCTGATGGCTGTGACCGAAGCGACTGCGGGCTGGAGCAGATAATCCCGGAGACTTCCGATTTTATCCAGTCCGTCATCAATATTTCCGGTCGTAAGCGCCTGCCGGATAAGATTGAATTGTCCTATTACAATGTTCCGTATGGTATCCTCGGTCTGTTTCTCTTTGTTGAGTACGGCCAGCTCCTGCCGGGCTTTTTCAAGTTCAGCTGACGGCGCGGCGGTTTTATTTTCCATCACCTTTGTGTCCGCCGCGAATTCCTGGCGCAGGGTGTCTTCCCGGGTCTCATAATCGGCAAGTATCGTTTCCCGTTCCGTTTTCAGTTCAGTAAGCTGCTGTTTTAATTCGGCCTGCTCCGTTGCGAGTTCTGCGAGGAGGTCGGACTGGTTTTCCGTGATCCGGTTGCTGTAGCTCTCAAGTTGTTCCCGGTAAAACCGTCTCTGGTTTGATTCGTACCGGGATACGAGTTCCGTTACTTTTTCCGGACTGTAACCCTGTCCTCTCAGCCGGCTCCGCTCGTTTTCTATGTCTTCCCGGAGCGCTTCGGAGTACTCTTCTTCTTTCCCGGCAATTTCCGTTTCCATTCTATTCCGAAGTTCTTTTAACTGCTGTTCCACGTTTGCCAATTTTTGTTCCGCCGAGGATATTTTACGCTGGTTTTCTGCCAGAAATGACTGTGATTCCTGCTGGAGTTCCCGGATAAGCCGCCCTTCCAGAGAGACGTACGCCACTCCGGCAGCTTTAACCCGCAGCTCATCCTGCCGGTAGATATTCATGAGGAAAACAATAACCGCTCCGACAATCAGGACTGCCGCCCCGTTTATGAGCAGGGGAAACAGGATACCGGAAGCGGTTCCCTTGAGGGAAAAAAGTCCCGGAGCAGCTTTTATTCTGTTCTCCAGGGCAATTTTCTCTATATGGGAATGTATTTCCTGTTTTTCTTCTTCTGAAATACCATCCTGCTTTTCTAGAAGTTCCTGCTGTGTTTTTTCCGTCATGTAATATCCCTTTAAATAATAAGTATATGACGGGTCAACCAAAAATACAAAAATAAAAATCGGTTAATGAGCCTGCAGATTCCCCTTTATTCTGCATCGGCGGTCCACCTTCTT
>CAYLLE010000114.1:0-12017 GCA_964384485.1 uncultured Spirochaetales bacterium
CCAGGGTCGGGTTCGGGGAAAAAACGGGGATCTCCCGGAACGGGGAAGAACCGGGCCTTCTAAGGGAGCGGAATGAAGGGTCCGGCCCCGCCAAACCGACCATCGCGTTCGGTCAGGAAATATCGGTTACTGCCCTGCAGATGGTCAGCGCGGCAACCGCCCTGGCTAACCGTGGGGTGCTGCTCCGTCCGCACATTGTCGACAGGATTGTTTCTCCCGAAGGGAAACTTATCCGGGACTATAACCGGGAACCGGTTCGGGAAGTAATCAGCCCCGGTACAGCCGAAACGATGCTGGAACTCCTCACATCCACAACAGAGCCTGAAGGTACAGCCCATCGGGTAGCAATAGACGGTTTGCGGATATCAGCAAAAACGGGAACCGCGGAAATCTGGAATCCTGATTCCGGCACCTATTCGGATACCGATTTTGTGGCTTCCTGTATCGCCATTTTCCCGACCGACTCTCCCCGGTACATCGTATATTTCGCGGCGGTAAAACCCAAAGGGGAGAGCTATTACGGCGGAAGGATCGCGGCGCCGGTTGTCCGTAAAGCTATTCTCGAAATAATTGAACATTACCGTCTACCGGCAAATTCGGAAACGGTTCTCCGGGAAGAAGGTGTCCCGGTCGTAAAGATACCGTCACTTCCCGAACTCGATGCGGAAGTGCCCGATTATACCGGACTGCCGAAACGGGTACTGCTTCCCCTGCTGGACAGAACCGATATCACCGTGGAAATAAACGGTTCCGGCTGGGTAGTATCACAGGATCCTGCTCCAGGTACGCCGGTAAAACCCGGAATGACCCTGACACTGGAGCTTGAATGAGTTTCCTTGAAAAAAATCTGCGGGCTCTGGGTTTAACCCTTCCGTCGAAAGAAGCTCCCCCTCCCCTGATGGATTACGAGATCGTCCGGAGTCCTTCCGGGTGTATCACTGCCAGGTACGGGGGGAAATGGCTCCATTCGCCGAGGGATCCGGTCCGGGAAACAGCAAGGATCGCGGAAAGCGCAATTGACGGAACCGAAGGCTGTTTTGTTGTATTGGGATTCGGTTTGGGATACATGTGCGAGTATCTGGCTGAACATTTTCCTGACAGCAGAATCATCGCGGCGGAAGCTGACCCGGGCTTTTTTCTTAAAGCGGCTGAATCCCGGGATATGACCCGGTTATTCTCATCTCCCAGGCTCAAGCTGCTCCTCGGGAGCGACCCTTCGGAGTTGACCCGACTCCTTAAAGACAGTCAGCACGACATTATCCGTGAGCTTCCCCTGAGGGGAATGACGGCTGTTCACAGTGAATACTACCGGCAGGTTCATAATATTCTGCTCCGGTTCATCTCCCGTATGGAGGTGAACCGGAACACCTTAAAAAAATTCGGCCGTCTGTGGGTACGGAATCTTATCAGCAATTTACCGCTGCTCTCCTGCTACCGGGGAGTCAATGAGCTTTCCGGTATGTTTAAGGGGATACCCTCGCTGATGATCGCCGCGGGGCCCACTCTGGATAATATCCTGCCGCTGCTTCCGGAACTCCGAAAAAGACTTTTTATTACCGCGGTTGATACCGCCCTGGGCCCCTGTCTTAAAGCGGGAGTGGAACCCGATGCCGTCGTGGTGGTGGATCCGCAATACTGGAACACCCGGCACCTGGACAACCTTTCTCTAGAAAATGCGTTCTTGATCAGCGAATCATCTACCCATCCCAAAGTATTCCGGCTTGGGGGAAAAGAAAAGTTTTTCGGCAGTTCCCTTTTTCCTCTGGGAAGATGGATCGAACAGCGTCTCGGCAAGTTCGGAGAACTTGGAGCCGGAGGATCGGTGGCCACATCGGCATGGGATTTCTGCAAAAATATCGGCACTTCCCCGATCTTCTGCGCCGGGATGGATCTGGGGTTTCCGGATAACCGGACCCACGTAAAGGGAAGTTTTTTCGAGGAACGCGTCCACGCGTCAAGTTTCCGATTGATACCGGCAGAACAGGGGACTTTCCGGTATCTGTACTCCGCTCATCCTTATCTGACCCCTTCATCAGTCGGAGGGGAAGTCCTTACCGATAAGCGGATGGAGGTGTACCGATGGTGGTTTTCGGGGCAAACCTCCCTCCCCGGCAGTCCGCCCACGTTTACAATTTCTCCCGGGGGTGTACAGATTGACGGCATATCCACGAAGACGCTGCCGGAGGTGTTGAAACTGCCCGAACGGCGGAGAGAAATAGATACACTGCTTGCCCGCGCCGCTGTACCGCTGGACCCGGATGAACAGAAAAGAAAGAAGAAAATTGTCGATGAAGCCGCGGCTGATCTTTCTTTACGCCTCGGGAGGCTCGCGGACAAGGCCGGAGAGGCAAAAAGGATCGCTGAGACAGCGGAGCCCGGTGATCCTGCCGGAACTTTTGCCGAACTTGAAAAAATAGACCAGGTAATTCAGCAGGACGACACCCGGGACATAGCCGGGTTTCTGATGGAGGATTTACTTCAGGAACTTAAAGGAAAGGCGGAAACAGCCGGAGAGGTGCTTGACACCTCCCGGCTCCTCTACGAGAGACTCCATTCCGCGTGTATGTACCACCGGGAGCTTTTGGAACAGTACACCCGGGATACCGTTTAAATGTTTTAAATGTAATCAGTTGGAATCAGCCATCTCTACCAGCACCGCACCACAGCGGTACGGTTCCAGTTTTATACTCACCTGATTGTCATCCAGTCCGCATTCTCCGGCCGCCGGCTGTTCCGCTGAATCCACAAAGTACGCGTTCCGGACCGGTCCCGGCAGAAAAATCGAAATTTCCGCTGTGTCTCCGGCTGTCTCAATCAGTTTGATGATGATCTTCCCCGTTTTCGGAGCGCCGTTCCAGTCCGGACCTTCCGCCCGCTTTACCGACTGGAGCAAAACCCCGGTTCCCCGGATCTCCAGAAATCTGCCCGATCCTAGTTTCCCGCTGCCGAAGCCGGTGTATGGAATGGGCGGATTGTTCAGCCGGAACGCTGCTTCCGCCGTGTCTGCCGCGGTACTTGATGCGGTATGCATCCAATGGAAGGTAAACCGGTGGGTGCCCGCGTCGGGAACCGGATCGGGTCCGATGGATGATCGGAGCAGAATTGCTTCCAGAGACAGGTTTCCCGCGCGGTATCCGTAGGTTTCTGACGACGCAACCATCATACCCGGCGACTCGTCATCCGGGGCCGAGAAAGCGGCGAAAGAAAGAAACGGAATGTCCAGATCCAGAAGGTCCCGGGTAACCACACCGCCGGGAACATCTCCCATTACCGTATCACTGCCTAAGCTGAAGGGGAAATGATATACCAGCCGGGGAATCGTTTTTCCCTTCTCGCCGAGTTCATCCCAGAAAACTTCCGTTTCGAACCGCAAAGCCGAACTCGCGTCGGTAAGTACTGCCTTAACCTTCACGTAACTTCTCGTTGTTCCGGGAAACGGAACCTGCCAGGATAGCCATTTTACCGGAGAATCGGGACTTGAATTGTAATCGAGCAGCTTCGAACCTGAACCGAGTACTGTTTTTTCCATCAGCCTCCCCACAAGCCATGCCGACATACCGATTTCTTCTTCTCCGTAGAGAATAAATCCGGCTCCCGGGCTGTCCGAGGGGACAAGATCCTTGCCTGTCCGTCTATCCCGGAAGGAGATTATTCGAAAGGTTTCGGGATCAAATTCCGCCCACACGTGTTCGTTATAGAGGGAGTACTCCTTCGGTCTTTCAAAAAGCCAGTTGTTTCTTCCCCACGCGTGAAACACTTCATTCGCGATGTCGGGTTCTCCCTCATCGGTAACAAGCACATCCCGGAAACCCAGCCCGAGGAGTTCCACCCTGACCGCTACCCGTATAAAAGTGTGCCGCCAATAGGTTCCCTGCCCCACCTCTATAACAGCGGACGGGAGTATTTCACCGTTTTCATCTTTTACCCGGATGTGCTCCGGCTTCCCCGGCCAATCCCACAGAAGAATTTCCGTATAATCATTTCTGTCCCGGAAAAATTGATTGAAAATCCGGTACCGCCGTTCCTTACCAATAGTACGGTTACCCAGCCCGGGCCGGAATGAAGCGGATGCATACCCCACACCGGCACCGTAAGCGGTATCTTCAGCGGGGAATACTTCCGGAACTTCCTCACCGGTAAGGGCGGACAAAAAATAACCGGAGGCAGCAGTTGCCGCCGCGGCGGCGTCCTGGAATTTCCCCAGCGCGTGGAACCTGGTTAAATCAACACCGGAACCAGGCAGTATATCGTGAAACTGATTAAACAGGGTACCGATCCATGCGTCCCGAAGATTCAGATGATGTTTTTCCGCCGCCTTCAATTGGCTCGTTCCCATGCTTATCTCGGTCAAACCTTCGAAAAGTTCCGCCGTGTAGAGGGCCGATTCACTTATTCTGTTGGCGGCTTTAATTCTGGCTTGGGATGTGTAACAGCCGGTATAGATAAAATTCCGCTCTCCGCCTATTTCCGGAAGACGGCCCGTTTCCGCCTCAAGTTCCCGGAAAAAATCCCGGTACATCCCGAACCGGATGACCGGAAATACCGGCCAGCTCATCATATCCTGAATCCGCTCAATATCCCGTACCGTCGGCCCGCCGCCGTGATCTCCCACACCGTAGACTACCAGCCCGGTTTTCAGTCCGCCGGCCCGGTGATAAGCCCCGAGATGCCGCGCCAAACGGTGGTCAATATGAGTATCGTACCACTTCGGATCGTTGTACGCCGTTATGCTCCGGCCGGAAGGTCCCTTCCAGCGGTACACATAGTGGGGAGATTCCCCGCGGCCGTGGTAAAAATATTTCACTCCCGCCTGAGCCAGTATTTCCGGCGTATTCGGATGATGGCCGAAGGTATCCGGCATAAAGATGAACCGGAAGCTTTCTTCCGGAGCATCGTAGACTTCGGTCATGTACCGCCGGGAATAGAGGGCGTGGCGGGCGAAACTTTCGGCACCGGGCAGATTATTGTCGGCCTCAACCCACTGGGAAGCAGTTACTTCCCATCTTCCCCGGCGGATCATTTCTCTAACTTTTTCCGCGAGATCCGGCGCGTAATCTTCCAGAATCTTATAAACGGATGCCTGGCTTTGGGAATACACAAACTCCCGGTACCGTTCCAAAAGTACAAGAACCGTCCGTACCGTTGCAATCGTAATCGCCACCGTTTCCTGAAAACCCCACATCCAGTTCATATCGATGTGGGCATGGGCCGCCAGGACCAGGGTGAACTCCCTCGCCGACGGTCCGAGTTCGGCCAATGCTTCTTCGGTTTCCAGAGCTGTTTTCCGGGTGACCGCGCCCTCTTCTTTTACGCGTGACTCAAGGAGATCAAGTCCCTTTCTTAATATTTTTCCTTTTTCCGGATCATCACCAAATAGCCGTACCGCAAAATCCAACTCACCCGCTAAACGGTCCGGCCAATATCCTCCTGTAAGGTGCTTCTCAATTTCTTGAAAATCTTTAAGTAATTTCATTTTTCCCCCTCCCTCTGGATAATGCATTATGGGCTTTGAATTTTCAAGGAAAATATTTTATGGTAAAGTATACCATGACCTCCCGAGAACGACTTTTAACGGTACTCCGCGGGAAACTCCCGGACTGTGTTCCCGTTGCTCCTGATACATCAAACATGATTCCGGCAAAACTTACCGGCCTCCCCTTCTGGGATCTCTATCTTTACAGGAAAATTCCGATCTGGGAGGCATATATCGAATGCGCACGATTCTTCAATTTTGATGCATTGATGGACGGGTATTTCCCGCTTACCTTCCCTTACGAAGAAAAGGAACAAGGGAACTGGAATACCTATATCGTCCTAATGCGGGAAGACCGGATAGTTACTCAACGGGCATACCGAAAGTGGGGCAGACTCCGATGGGAAAGCACTGTAACCGTATATTACCGGCAAGATCCGCCTACCTACAATTTTAAACCGGAAAAGATCGGACTGCCGGAAACACCGCAAAAGTGGTTACCTTTGGAAGGAGTGGAAGATGCCGACACCGGTCCCACGGGGCTGAAGCGGGTTAAAGAACTGATGGGAGACCAGGGGCTCGTAGGGGTAAACGTAACCGGGTGTAACGCTTTTTCCAACGAAGAAGACATCTTTCGGTACTACGATCACCCCGAACTCCACGAGCAATGGGCCTTAAAACGGTACGAAAAAGCGGAACGGCGCTTTACGGCAATAATGGAAATGGATGAAAAACCGGACTTCCTCTGCGTCGGCGGTTCCGGGACTTTTATAACCGGAACGGAGGAGATGTTCCGCCGGATCGCGTTCCCCGCGGTTAAACGGGTCACCGAGTTGGCTTCGGCAGCAGGAATACCTACTCATCTCCACTCCTGCGGGCCGGAACGGCGGTTAGTGGAAATAATGGCTGAAGAAACAACCCTGACCGTGATTGACCCTTTGGAGGTTCCCCCCATGGGTGACTGCGACCTGGGAGATCTTAAAAGGCGGTTCGGCCATAAAATTGTTCTGAAGGGTAATCTCCACACCACCGACATCATGCTGCGGGGGACTCCGGATAGCGTATCGGAAGCATCCCTCCGGGCCATTGACGCCGCGGCGGCAGGCGGAAGGTTCATCCTTTCCACAGGTGATCAATGCGGCCGGGATACTCCGTTCGAAAACATCCGAGCCATGATCGACACCGCACGAACCTACGGAAAGTATTAATCGAGACCTTCGGGAACCGGAAACCTAACCCTGAATCCCGTCCGGGGACTGTGTAATAGCTCAACCGTTCCTTCCAATTGCTCAGTAAGCGCGTTTATGAGCTGCAGACCCAGGGTATCGGGATCATCCATGGTTAGGTCCGGCGGAAAAGGCTTCCCCGAATTTGTAACCGAAAGAATGAACTCCGGTTCCCGGGATGACCGGGAAAGCTGAACAGTGAAGCCGTTGATGCCTTCGGGCTCGAATCCGTACTTTACCGCGTTTGTTGCCATTTCGTTTACCAGAAGACCGATGGGAAGGGCGGTTTTCGCGGTGCACCGGATCTCAGGCACTTCAATAGAGAGGTCCACCATTCCGGAAGGAGACATACTGAAAATATAATCGAGAAGCTGACGAAGGTACTGATTTATCCATACCTCATCCGTCTCGCCGGTCTGGTAGATCATCTCATGCATCATTTTGATGGTATTAATCTGCCTTGACAAATCGGAAAGATCAACGGCACCGTTTAGGGAGGAATTTTTCAGATTGATAAGCGCATCTATCATTGTAAGATTGTTTTTAATCCGGTGATTTAGTTCCTTCATCAGAAAATCTTTAACTTCCAGAGCCGATTTGAGGGCTTCTTCCATCTTCTTCTTCTCCGTGATATCGAAGGCGATCCCGTCTAGAATGACTATTCCATCATTCCCTATCCGGGAATTTGCCCGGTCCTGGAACCAGTGCCAGCTGCCGTTCCGGTCCTTTATCCTGTAGGTTACATCGAGGATTTCTCCTTTAATGCACCGCTCAATGGCCCTATCCACAGCTGCAATATCTTCAAGATGGATCGAATCGTGCCACAGCATGGGTTTTTCCGTCAATTCATCCGGCAAGAAACCGAGCACCCCCTGTACTTGCGGAGATATATGTATAGATCCGGTGCCCGGCTGAAAAGAATATAACAGGGCTGGTGTGTTTTCATACAGGTAAGACAGATACAGGGTTTTCTTTCTCAATTCCTCTTCCTGTTCGATCTGGTCGGTTATATCTTCCACAATTCCTTCGAAATATAGTGGTGTTCCGGATTCATCCCGAATCGTTTTGAGATACAGGTTGGCCACAAACTCGGTTCCGTCCCGCCGGCGGTACCGGTTTACAAAATGATCCATGCCGAGGGATTCAAGCTGCTTTGATACAATTACTTTCCGTTCCTCCGGCCTGATATAAATCTGTTCGGCGATACTGTAAACGTTTCTGATAACACTTTCCGGGTCTGGATATCCAAGCATTTCGGCCAATGCCGGGTTAACCTCGAGGAAACGGCCCTCCGGAGTAGAACGGAAAAGTCCCAAGGGGGAGTTTTCAAATATTGCACGGTATTTTTCTTCGTTTTCCCGGAGTTTCATTTCCAGTTTTCTGTACTCAAATAACTTTAACGCTGTATTGATCGATTCCAGCAGGACAAATTCGCCGGCATTTTTGAGAACATATCCGTATCCGGTTATTTTTTTTACCCGGTCCACAAAAGCTTTTTCCGTGTGATTTGTCAGAAACAGGATGGGTAGTTCTTTCCGGTCAAGGATTTTCCGTGCGGCTTCGGTGCCGTCCATCGAATCATCACCTAAATCAATATCCATGAGGACCAAATCGATATTTTCATAATCCGCCGCCTCGACAGCTTTCTCTCCGCCATGTGCCACAATAACAGAATAACCGTTATCTTCAAGCAGCCGGGATTCGGTTAGGGCGACCACAGCATCATCTTCGACCAGAAGTATTTTTTGGGAAGTATCGAGGGACTCAGTTTCTGCTACCATCCTCTTTATAGTAACACTAATCACGTTATTCCGCAAATAATATGATTGATAATTACAAAAACCGCTGCTGCGTACCTGGAAAGGCTCATCCTTTATTTAATATTCTGAAGCGCTATTTATTATTTTTGAATCAGCGGGTAAAATACCCCCATTATGGCAGAAGCAAAACTCATCGGAATCTGCGGAGGATCGGGATCCGGAAAAACGACAATTGTCAATGAAATCGCTGAACACATTTCGGATTTTGTCGTAATCCCCCAGGACGGGTACTACAAAACAGCCGCCCACATATCAAACCGGAACATCACGGCCTTTAATTTTGACCACCCCGACGCCTTTGACAATGAACTGCTCTACAAGCATCTAAAGGCGCTTAAACAGTATCAGCCCATCGAAATGCCCGAATATGATTTTGTTCATCACCGCCGGCGAGACGGGGCGGTCAGGATTGAACCGAAAAAGCTGATTATTTTTGACGGTATCATGACCTTTTTCCGGCCTGAAATGCGGGAGCTGATGGATTTAAAAATTTATGTGGACACCCCGGATGACATCAGGTTTATACGGAGACTCCGGCGGGACATCAAGGAACGGGGCAGAACGGTGGATTCGGTTATCACGCAGTACCTGGAAGCCGTCCGGCCCGGTCATTTTGAGTTTGTGGAACCCACAAAGGTGTTCTCCGACATCATCATACCCGAGGGAGGGAGGAACGAAAACGCTCTGCGGGTACTGGTTTCCTTTGTAAAGGACATTGTAGGATAGCCGGGGATTTGACGGAGTTTAGCGCGGGGGCATATTATGTTATAATGCGCGAAAAGGAGCCGTCATGGAAAATAACCCCCTCAGCAGAATAGAGCCGAACAAGGTCTGGAATTTTTTTTATCAAATATGCCGGATACCCCGGTGTTCGAAAAATGAGTTCGCGGCGGCTGAATGGATCATTTCTTTTGCCGAAGATAGGAATCTGGAATGGAAACGGGACCGGGCAGGAAATGTTGTTATAAAATGCGGAGCCAGTCCGGGCATGGAAACCAGGTCTCCGGCAGTCCTTCAAAGCCATCTTGATATGGTATGCGAGAAAAACGAAAGAACGGAACACGATTTTCTGTCAGATCCAATCAGTCCGGTTATCCAGGGAGACTGGCTTACCGCCGACGGAACAACTCTGGGAGCGGATAACGGGATCGGCGTTGCCATGACGCTGGCGCTTCTCGATTCGGAAGATATACCACATGGACCGCTGGAAGCTTTATTCACCGTAGATGAAGAGACCGGACTCACTGGAGCACTGAACCTTGATCCCAGTCTCTTGTCAAGCAAACATCTCCTTAATCTGGACACGGAAGAGTACGGCGTATTTTATATCGGGTGCGCCGGCGGAGTTACCTGTGAAGGAGAGATACCGGTCACTATTGTAAATACCTCTGAACCGGCCGGTAATAGCGGATATTCAGCACTGGAAATGAAAATCATCGGTTTCCGGGGAGGACATTCCGGGCTTGATATCCATCTCGGTTTGGGAAATGCTCTTTCAGCGGCCGGCAGGATTCTTATGAATCTCTCCCGGGAAACCGATCTGCTGCTTATATCAGTTGACGGAGGCAACAAACACAATGCCATCCCCCGGGAATGTACAGTTCGCTTTTCCTTTCTGCAAAATGATAGTGATAAGGTCCGGAAGACCGTCCTCAGAGTCGCGGAAAACATCAAAGTGGAACTGGGAGATAAAGAACCGAACATGGCAGTAAAACTGACTGAAACCGGACTTTATAGAGAACATTTTGATCCGGAATCAACCATGCGCATTATCCGGCTGATGCGGGCAATGCCCCACGGAGTTTATAGAATGAGCAAGTCAATTGAAGGCCTTGTCGAAACAAGCACCAATTTTGCGGCTGTTGAGACCCAAAAGACCGGCACCAAAACAATGGTACGGGTTCTCACCAGCCAGCGGTCCTCAGTTATAAGCCCCTTAGACGATATTACTTCCCGGGTTCAGTCGGTAATTGAACTCGCCGGCGGAGTGGTGCGTCTTTTTTCCAGATATCCCGCCTGGACCCCGGATCCCGGAAGCAGTCTATTGACAAAATGCCGCGAGGTATACAGGGAATACACAGGCGAAAAGGCGAAACACACAGCAATTCATGCGGGACTTGAGTGCGGTGTGATTGGAGACAAGATTCCGGGTATGGAAATGATAAGCATGGGACCGGATATTGAAGGAGCACATACTCCGCGGGAGAAAATCAGGATTTCGTCGGTAGAAAAGTTGTGGGGCTTTATCTGCGAGCTGCTGAAAAAGATATAGTTTTGCAAATGCGGCATAACCATATATTGGCTATTGGGTGCCGAATTGGCTACATAAGTGGCTACACTAAAAAACGGCCTGGGGACGTTTTTGTTTCCAAGGCTAATGGTGTTTGACACTATTAGTGCGCTGCGATATTATTGTGTATGATCAAAAGCTTCCGGGATGGGCTCACGGAACGTATCTGGCACCGGCAGCGGGCAAAAGGATTCCCCAGTGATCTGTTCAAGAAGGCGAGGAGAAAACTGGGATTCCTCGAAGATGCTGTTGAACTAAAGGATTTGCGGATACCTCCCGGCAATCGTCTCGAAGCTTTGAAGGGCAACAGGGCTGGGCAATACAGTATCCGGATCAACGATCAGTGGCGGGTCTGTTTTAGATGGGAAGATGGGAATGCCTTTGATGTCGAGATAACCGACTATCATTGATCGTCGGAAATGAAGGTGGTGAAAATGGACAGGGAGCTGGTGGAACTATCTACCCCGGGTGAGGTTCTGAAAGAGGAGTTTCTCGATCCCATGGGGATAACGCCGTACGCGCTGGCCAAAGGAATCTTCGTAGATCCTCCCAGAATAGACGCGATCATCAAGGGCCGGAGGAAGATCACCGCCGACACGGCCATCCGGCTTTCCAGGTTCTTCGGAACCACGCCCGGATTCTGGATGAACATGCAGAGTCGGTATGACCTTGAAACGCTCATGGAAGAGAAGGGCGAGGAGTTAGGCAAGATCAAGCAGCATCACATGGCTTCCTGAGGCAACTCATCGACCCACGGATTGTGGAGTGTGATGCCGGTGTTGTCGAAATCCTTCGTGTTCCGTGTCGCAAGCCCGGCATGGTTGGCCAGACAGATCGCCGCGATTTGAGCATCCGGCATCGAAATGTGGCTTCCACTCTGCTCCCGCTTCACGACGAGCTGCGCGTACTCAACCGCCGAGCGACGATCGAACGGATAGACATGGTCGGCAAGGTAGCCGTCGAACACCGAGGCCGCCGCTTCGAAAAGGTTTTTCTTTCGAGCCCCATCCGGCAGTGCCCCGATGCCGTACAGGATCTCGGCCACGGTGATCGCCGTGATACCCACGGTATTCCGACTCAGACGATCGACCCATGCTACGACTCGAGGTTCGGGTAGAGGACGCATGAGCTCGGCTATGACATTGGTATCCAACAGCAGCAAATCCCGGTCAACTCCTTTTGTGATTAAGAAAAGGCCATAATTTCAT
>CAYLLE010000115.1:0-12016 GCA_964384485.1 uncultured Spirochaetales bacterium
CAACGGCTATTCTTATTCTATCGATAGCCAGCTTTTTCAACTCTGTTGTGGTGAATTCTATCTGTTCCGGGTTCGCAAAGGGGGGAAAGGAGATACCCGCTGCGATATCGGTAACTCCATAGACAGAACGGGAGCCGTCTAAGACCAGTTCCGCTTCACCGCTTGCAAATATTGGCAGAACAGCCATTGAAAATAGAAATAACAAACTCATCAATCTTTTCACCAGCTTCCATCCTTAGTCCATCAAACATAATAGATATACCGGGAAAAA
This sequence comes from uncultured Spirochaetales bacterium, assembly GCA_964384485.1. Taxonomy (GTDB): domain Bacteria; phylum Spirochaetota; class Spirochaetia; order CAYLLE01; family CAYLLE01; genus CAYLLE01. Next base: position 272 of record CAYLLE010000115.1, read on the forward strand.
TCCTTCCGGTCGGGGAAAGAGATCGCCTGGGCCGGGCACTTGGGAAGACAGCCGAAATTGCAATCTTTATCCAGGTCAATAATTGTAGCCCTATGTTACCTATCAAAAATCCGGATACACATAACCATCCCGGGGTGTTTCAATCTCTTCCGCCTTTTCCACCGTTATAGCCGGCACGGTATAGGTCTCACCGGAGGAGGGGTTCTGGTACTCAGCAGTGGAAATGGTTCCCTCCAGCCGAAACCACTGCCCCTGGGTTTCCTCGGGTCTGTCAATCGGCAGTAGCTCCGGGTTGGCCAGAAGGAAGCCCACGGTATACGCATCTGCCGTGCAGCACCACATCAGGAGCCGGCCCAGAAGCACCTGCCCCTCCCGCAGCCCTGTGCCGGAGTGGATGAACCCCTCTATCCTGATATTCCTGCCGATCCCCATCCTCCTAATTTCTGAATCCACGCTTAGGGTGTGGATATAGGAGCCGGAATCTGACTCAATAGACGGCATCATCTTCCCCATCCGAATAAAGAGAGGCATACGAGCTAAAAATTTGAACAGCCCCATGGACTGAGCAAAGGCCCTCCCGGATTTTTGATCGATCTCAGTTTTCTCAGAGAGGGGAAAGCTGACAAGCACCGCCGCGACCTTTCCGTCAAGTATTGCGCACCTGGTGTACTCAGGATCAAAATAGTTATCTCCAAGGTGAAGCATCTTTTCAATAACGGAAAGGGCATTTTTCCCATAGACAATTGAGTTGAACACCGGATCGGATTCAAAAATAAGCTTGGCCACCTTATTTCTATCGTGGGTGCTTGCATCATAGGATTCAAGTTTTATTTCCATAACGATCTCCTTTTAAATGAAATTTATTGATTCACTTAGGTAACGCCCGCTTATTGAGCGGGGATTACCCATAACTTCCCCGGTGGTACCTTCACAAACCACCTCACCGCCGTTCTTTCCGCCATCCGGGCCCATATCGATAATCCAATCGGCATATTTAATGATATCAAAGTTGTGCTCGATAATCACCACTGTATTATCTCCATCGACCAGGACTTTGATTATTGAATAAAAGGTGGTGATATCGGAGAGATGCAGTCCCGTAGTGGGCTCATCCATGATGTAGATATTGCTCTCTTTGTGCAGCTCAGAGGCTATTTTTAGCCGCTGCGCTTCTCCTCCGGAGAGGGAGCCGGTAGATTGGACAAGTTTTAAATAACCCAGTCCGACCTGCACTGCCCGCTACACCGGTTACGCAGGTGAGCACACCGCGGAGACAGGCGGGATTGTTACGGTGGAGGAACATAATAAGTACGGAGGACTCGGCGGTGCCGTTTCGGAAGTTTTGGCAGAAAACAGCGCGGCTGTTCCCTTTGCTAAAATCGCCCTCAATGACACATACGTACACAAGGTCGGGTCGCAAGGGGGTGATGCGGTATTTATACAAGCCGATGTATCGCGGAATGAAGAGGTGAACGCCGCGGTAAATAATATTATCAGCCGGTTCGGGAAAGCGGACAAAAACCCAGATACACCCTCCGGCGTGTATGTTTTTTCGTAAAACCTTCTGCACCCATCCGAAATTTATGCGGTAGTCTCCCGGACGTTTCTGTGAAATGATAATACCCTATGAAACCATACTTCGACAAAGCAACACCCCTTACCATATGTATGTGGGATTTCTCCTGGCTCCAGTGCGGTCACGAAGGCGGCGCTTTCGCCGATCTGGAAAAACGGGTCGCTGAAGCCGCGGAGCGGGGTTACAACACCCTCCGGGTGGATGTTTTTCCGAACCTTTATCCGGAAAAAGAATCATATTTCGGCCCGGCTAACTTCGAACGCCGGGTAAGGACCTGGGGAGATGTGACGGTTCCGGGGGGGTACCGGGTAAATGTGCGGAGTAAAGTAAAGGAGCTTGCCGACCTGTGCCGAAAATACGGACTTTTCCTCGGTCTCGACACCTGGCAGAGCGGCGGAATTGTTCCGGATAAATTTATTCCGAAGGGCGGTGAAGAAGGGGCGGCCCGGAGGATCGCCGCGGCTTGGACAAATGTCCTCCCGGTTATGAGGGACGATGGTGTACTGGAACGGGCGGTGTGGGTTGCCCCGCTGAACGAGGTGCCACTTTTCCTGGGCCGGAAACTGGAGTGCGTGCAGGTGAGTGATCCGGAGGTACGGCATGAGGGGATGACCCAGTGGCGGAGTGATCTGCCGGAGCTGGACGCGGTTTTCAAGGATATAAACCGGTGGCTGGGAGAACCGGTAAAAGAAGCGATTGAAGGTGACGGAATCCCCTTGAGTTATTCCGCTTTGGGGGCTGAAAATTACGCCGCCCGTCTCCCGGAATTCTACGATGTCGCGGACGTTCATTTTATGCCCGACATTCTGCAGACACCGGAAGATACCGCGGACCTGGAAAGAGCGGGAGCGGGGGCATCGAAGTTTTCCCTGCATCCCAAGTTGGACACCTACGACCTTTCGGTGTATTCATCGGCCTGGGACCGGACATGCAGAAAAAACTATCCCCGCATGCTCCAGCTCTGCAGAAATTACGCTGAAAACGCAGTCAGCCGGCTGACTCTCCCTTCCGGGAAAAAACTCCAAGCGGTCCTGACCGAAGCCTACGGTCCCTGTAATTTCCCGGACGTCCCCGAAGTAGACTGGTCCATGTACAACCAGTACAACTCCGATGCCGCGCGGATCTTCTCCTGTTATGACTTCTCGGGCCTGACTATCTCCAACCACGCGGAACCGATCTTTTCGATGTGGAACGAGAAGGAGCTTCAGCTTCGGACGAATCAGTTTATTCTTTCCGCCGTTAATCTTGTTTAGGTAAAAACTACCAAAGTCGAATAATGTACGGATATGTGCTATAATTACTGACATGATTAAAAAATACTCGCTAATTCTTATTATATTCCTTGTCGTTGTCCCGCTGTTGTCAGCCGAGGAATCCGAAATCGGGCTATGGGAATTACAGTCAATTGGACTTACCGAAACCGTCATTCTGAATTTCCAGAAAAACGGAACGATTACCACCCCCCAGGACCGGACGCAGAGCCCTATCCCCTATGATCCGAACACACAGAAATTTATTTTACCCGACTTGGGTCTTGTCCGGTATTCTGTGAGTCAGGGAAGAATGGAAGTGTTTTTATCGAATATCGATGAAACCCATCCATTCTTGATAAGTTTCCTGTCCGCTTTCGATTCGGGATATTTCAATGAAGTAGAGGATCAGTTCATTAAGAAATTTACCGAAGCAATGATAGAGATTTTTCAGACCACACCATTTATGGCCGGGGATAGAGTTACCCGGGAATAATTTTCAGGAAAATCACGAACAAATTTTTCTTGAATTTAAAGATTTTATTTCTTATCATATAGTCTCAATTAATATTCAGGAGTTCGTAAAATAAATCCGGAAAAAATCGGCATAGGAATCGACTTCGGCAATTCCAACACCACCGCGGCAATATTTGACGGTAAAATCTGCAGATATCTCGATCTGGATTCACGGGCGGCGGAGCCCGAAGTGATGCCCACAGCGGTGTATATTGACCGGGGGTACCTTCCCACTATCGGAACGGCGGCAATAGAAAAGTATCTCACTCTAAACACCGGACGGGTCGTTCGGCTGAAGAAAGTGGAAATTGGTGAAATAACCCAAACTACCGCGGAGATGGATCGGCGGAAATACGGTGCCGATTCCACCATACGGACAAAAGTAACGACCCTGGTTGATGAAGATATACCGGGAAGACTGTTCCGAGGGATGAAAAAGTTCCTCGGGAGCAGCGCGATGAGACGGTTCAGTGTTTTTGAAAAAAACATCAAAACAGAAGCACTCCTCACACCGGTTTACCGGGATGTGTACTCCAAAATTTCAGCTTTCACAGGAACCGCCGAACCGTCGGTTCATATCGGAAGACCCGTGCGGTTCGACGGAGAGGACGACGAAGCGAACAAAAGGGCGCTCAGACGGATGACCAATATCTGCCGTCATTCCGAAATAGAAGCATTCCGTTTTTATCCCGAGCCCGTGGCAGCCGCCTTGAGTTATCTCCATTTTCATGATGATCACAAGAGCCGCAGGTTCCTGATTTTTGATTTTGGGGGCGGAACGCTGGATCTCTGTCTCGTTTTCCGGGATGGCGGCGGATTCACCGTGGAAGGTACCGCCGGGCTGCCTATAGCCGGCGACAAAATAGATCAGCTTATATATCGGAAAAAGATTTTTCCCGAGATCGGAGAAGGGGCGGTGCTGGCCGTTAACGGCGGAGAAGAATATCATTTTCCCTTTGATGAGTTTGCCGACCACCTGCTCAACTGGCAAAGTACCAGCTTTCTTAATCAGCCCAGGTTTCTCGATATGATAAAGCTCGGAATTAAATACGGGGGGGAAACGAAAAAAAAGGTTACCCGGCTTTTCAGCATCATCAGACAAAATGCTTCGTACCAGGTGCTGAAGACCATCGAGGAAGCTAAAATCGAACTCTCGGGGAAGGACCGCACCGAGATAAGCTTGCCGGAGCTGGATCTGCAGATTGGACTGACAAAGCGGGAGTTCGGTGAGATCCTGACCCCTATTGTAACCCGGATCGGTGAAACCATTAGTTCTCTTTTGGATGAAATGGAAATTACCCCCGGTGAGGTTGATAAGGTCATCTGTACCGGAGGTTCTTCCCAGATACCGGCCATTCAGGATTATCTCCAAAAGCATTTCCGGGGACAGGTGAAGAACTACGACAACTTTACCGGTACCGCTTCCGGTCTTGCCGTGGCCAACTACTGCGGGTACACTTTTTCAGATGTCCATCGCTCCAATCTGACCCCGTAATCCCCATATCCGCCCGGCGGCTATAACAGCCGCCGGAAAGTACCGGATTAGCGCGCGTTTGCAAATTCTGATTCCCAGTCGAACTCAGCGTTAATGACACCAAAAAAGGACATCGATATAGCTGAAACCTTCCAGCGCGGTCAGTGCCTCTCGGAAGGATTCATCAATTTGCAGCAGAAACTCTCCGTTTTCCGATTTGATGGTTCCGATTTGTTTTAATGTAAATGTGTTCATTTTTTCCTCCGAAATATTTTTATTACGAGGAATGTACCGGAAAACCGGGAGAACAGCTTTTCTTAAATTGCTTTTCCTTATGCCCGGATTGCTGATTTATTTCGGAAACATTATTTCTACAGAAAAATTCTTGCCGGCATGAGTTGCCAATTCTCCGTTGAGCTGTCCTGCCAGGGCTTTAATCAGACGCAGGCCGAGGGAATTGGGATTGCCGAAATTGATTACAGCCTGCTCCTTGCCAATTGAGTTCGTTTGGGTGAGGACATATCTGTCTTCTTCCTTAAACCGTATGGAAAGCGTGTTTTTCTTTTCAGGATCAAAGGCATGTTTTACCGCGTTGGTCACAAGCTCATTAATAATTAGTCCGATAGTCGTTGCCGCGCTGCTGGGAATAGAGGTGTCATCGATATCGATCATGAGTTCAACCTTTAGTGCCGGTATTGATCTGATGATCGCATTGATAACTTCTTGGGCATAATTTTTAAACTTCACTTGGGTGAACTCTTCGTTGTTAAATAGTTTGTCATGAATAAGTACGATGGCGGATACTTGATTCTGAAGATCCGACAGATCAGTTTCCTCCGGCATAACCGAAGCCTTAAGGTTTATCATCGACGTGACCATGGCCAGGTTGTTTTTTATTCTGTGATGGGTTTCCGCTATCAGAAGATCTTTATCTTTGAGATGCCGCCTGAGCAATTCCGTTTCTTTTGCCGCCTTGTCCGTTTCGTGAATGATGTTCAGCGTTTTAATCCGGAGGTCGGATTGGCTGTTAAAAACCTCCTTCTCCAGGGCGTGATACAACTTATAATGTTCCAAGGCCTTTTTGAAGTTACCGGTCTGTTCATAATACTCACTCATTCCCAAGCGGCATTTGTAAACATCACTCTTAACTCCTAATTTATCCGATAGCCGCAGTGCCTTCTTGTAGCACTCCAGGGCCTTTATGTTTTTAAGCTTCGTATATGTACGGCCAAGGTTAAGCAGGATAAAAAATTCCGCGTCCTCGATTTTATTTTTTCTTGCCGAATCCAAGGCGCGGTTCAGATGGATCAAAGCCTGATCGTGCAGTCCAAGATTCATGTATGCTTCGCCAAGGGTATCTAAAACATTGGGAAGCAGCCGCTCAATTTTCTCTTTATCCGCGATATCCAGACTTTCCTTTCCGTATTCCAATGCTTTTTGGAAGTTTCCAGACTGGTTGAACATCATGGCGGTGTTGTTTTTTATAAACCCGTGGTACGACGGCGAGTCCGGCGCGTATTCAAGGGCTTTGTTAAAATATACCAATGCGTGATCGAAATCTTCGATCATCCCGTATACCGACGCGATCGCGTCACACGCCCGGGACTGTGCCTTGAGATCCTTGAGTGTTTCCGCTGTCCGCAGAGCCTTAAAAAGCTGCTCCAGGGCTTCCGGAAAATTCGCGGTTCTAAAGAGCGTGTGACCGTAGCCGTGAAGAAGATTCAGATATATATCGGCGTATTCTTTTTTTGACTGAATGATCGGCAGCAGCTCCTGGATTATCATTAAGGATTCTGTGTATTTTCCGCATAAGGAATACGCGATGGAAAGATTCTTTCTTGCGTTAAGCAGTCCAGGTTCATAGACACCTGATTCAGCTTTTTCAGCTAATTCAATTGCTTGTCCGCTTAATTCGATACTTTCATCGATACTTAAATTGATCATTTTATATGATAATTCATTGAGGAGATTTACTTTTTGGGTAACGGTTCGGGCTGCTTTGAGCTGCTTTCGTAATTCCTCAATGTCTTCGTTCATGCGTACAATTATAACGCACCGATTCGCTGAATACCAACCTGTTTATTTTGTTAATTCTGCGTCAAAAATCACCGGATTAGATGATCTTCCGGACACGAATATAAAAGACTTCGGAGCGGTGCTGGTGATCTGTAAGCTGAGTGGCGGCAGCGTAGAATACAGAGCAAACGATTTCCTGGAGGTCAACTCAGAAAATCCTAAACTGATTCTGTTATTAACCACCGCTCTCAAAGGCCCCGTGCCGGAACAAGCGTGTTTTGTTATGCCGGTCATGATTGTAATAGCAATAGTCGCCTACGTGATATTGCCCTACACCCCCGGCATTTCCTCTATGGCTGATATCTTTAACCAGCTTCAACTTAACCGCTTCGGAGGTTTGGTGGCGCTGGTACCTCCTGGCTGATGTGGACTGTTTTCACCGGAATCTCTTACTTTTTAAGTTCCCTTCTCATGCTCCGGAGCCGATTTTTCAGCAATGCGGCTGCTTATACCGGTGATCGGAACAATTCTATCCCTCGCGGCCACCGCCGGTTCCATCATCTGGTATGTGATGCTGGGGAAAGGTTTTTCCCGGCTGCTCAAACCGGTACCCGCTGAAGCCGGGGAGACCTACAATCCGGCTTAGGATGGTTTTTAGTAGTGTTGCGAAAATTGTTGTTTTTTCATTTTCGCGGTTCTGGATAAGGAATTGTTGACCTATTATAACGAATTAGAGGGGCTTTTTTTTTCAACAACAATTTTCGCAACAGTCCTCTATTGTAAATACCCGGAATAGCTGGCATTATCACAGCAATGAATCTAAAGAAAATTGATGCTCTGGCCGACGCCGAGATGGCGGACCGCAGGTACAATCCCTCCCGGGAGCCGGGCTGGATTCTGCATCATGGGCGGCGTACCGGAAAAATTGCCTGCCGCCTGCTAAAACTGCTCCGATTAAAAACTGATCCTGACACGGTGTATGTCGCGGGGCTCTTCCACGATATAGGGAAGGGACAGGATAATCATCATCTCGCCGGGGCCGACCTTTCCCGGGATCTTCTCCGCGATCTTGTCCCCGCGGAAAACCTGGACATTATCTGCGGTGCCATAAGCGCCCATAATCAGCGGAAAAAATCAAAAACATTTTCGGAATGCACAAAGCTGATTCAGGACGCCGACCTTCTCGATCATACCGGACATATCGATATATGGCTCTCGTTTTACTGGACAGGGCATCACGGACAGTCCATTGAAGACAACATCGCTTGGTTCAAGGGGAAAGACTACAGGCGGTTTCGGAGGTACATGCGGAGCCACTTGAATTATGATATTTCCCGGCGGATGCTGGATGAACGGCTCAGGTTTTCGGACCGCTTTTTTTCGGATTTTTACCGGATTTATTTTGAAGGAAGATGATATATTCTGTATTGAGGTGGTGGAATGAAACGGTCTCTTTTTTTCTCTGTTTTGGTGCTTGGTATCTTTCTGTTTCTGCCGGAACGGGCCGAGGCGGGGCAGCTGCATATTAACCTACTTGGTCTTCAGGATATCGCGAATCAGGCCGGATACGCTCTTGGTGTGGTGATCCTGGGTGTGAACGCCGCCGAACGTACGGTCCGCGTACTGGTTGAACGGATATGGACTGGGAAGGGGAGCTCTCCGGAAGGATTCACCTCGGAACTCCTGAATGAAGACGGCAGTGAAGTGGTTTACATAAACTCCGAAACCTATGAGGCAGGACAGGAGTATGAATTTCCCATTTATGAGGGTGTTGAATGGACCGATCCTGATGTCTCCCCCATGGATTTCCGCGTTCGCGGAGCAGTCAGCCTCGAAACAGTTAAACCCGGTGACAAGACAGTGGTTCTTCAGGGATGGGGGAAAGAGATGGTGCCCCGTACCGGCGAAATGGACCGGAAACTGGAATTATTCTTTTCGGAAAACGGGGTGGAGCAGTACCGGGAATCCGTGACCGTTGATGTCCTAAAGCGGGATTTGAGTGATCCCGATCTGCGGGAAATCGCGTACGAAGAATTGGAGAAGAAAGGCTCTCTTACCCCGGAGGTCATTGTTAAAGCGGCCGGATCAGCCCCGGATGTTTTTCAGTTTGTCATTGCATATCTTCGTCCGTTACCCGAGCGCGAACAAACCGTGTTTTTCGAAACCGCCATTCCTATTCTTGCCGCGGAGGGAGACGCAAAACTGATTGGCCATTTTCTCCTGCTTCTCCGGAATACCTACGGTACTGATCCGGAAGGAAAGATAAAATCGTCACTGATCAGGCTGCTTGAAGATGACGGGACCCCCGAAGCGGTCCGCCTGTTAGAGATGTACCGGTGATGCGTCTTGACACAAAATCCAATACCTGGCATAAATAACCGCCTGCACAAAAGAAGCCGGAAATAAATATCACACAGCGGATAAGGATTACTCATGATTAGTGTTCAAGATATGCGCCTTTCCTTCGGGGAAAGGATACTGTTCAACGATGTAAACATAAAATTCACCCCCGGAAACTGTTACGGTGTAATCGGAGCTAACGGTTCCGGAAAATCTACCTTCCTCAAAATTTTGAGCGGCGAAATCGAAGCCGATACCGGAGAAATCCAGCTGACGCCGGGGGAGCGGATTGCCGTGCTTCGGCAGGATCAGAACGCCTTCGATGAATACACCGTTCTGGATACGGTAATAATGGGTTACCGGAAACTCTACGATCTCCGTGTGGAGAGGGACGCGGTGTACGCTAAAGAGGAGTTCAGTGAAGAAGACGGTATCCGGGCGGCGGAGCTGGAGACAGAGTTCGCCGAGCTCAACGGCTGGGAAGCGGAAGCTGAAGCAGGCCGTCTCCTCAACGGGCTGGGTATTCCTGATGATCTGTTGGACAGTGTCATGGGAGATCTGGACGGTGCCTTGAAGGTCAGGGTGCTTCTGGCTCAGGCTTTATTCGGTGACCCGGATATCCTTCTGCTGGATGAGCCGACCAACAATCTGGATTTGGAATCGGTGGCATGGCTTGAGGAGTTTCTGCTGCAGTTCAAGAATACGGTCATTGTGGTCTCCCATGACCGGCATTTTTTGAACAACGTGTGTACCCACATCGTGGACATCGATTACGGGAAAATCACTCTCTTCATCGGCAATTACGATTTCTGGTACGAATCCTCGGAACTGATCCGTAAGCAGATGAAGAACGAAAAAAAACGGCGGGAAGAAAAGATCGCGGAACTGAAGGCGTTTATCCAGCGGTTCAGCTCCAACGTGGCAAAAGCCCGGCAGGCTACTTCCCGGCAGAAACTGATCGAAAAACTCTCGGTGGAAGATCTCAAAGTAACCTCCCGGAAGTTTCCCTACATCAATTTTAAACCGGACCGGGAGTCCGGGAAGAAAATCCTTGAAATCACAGGACTTTCAAAAACCGCCGAGGGAGAACAGCTTCTTTCCGGATTATCCATGACGGTGAACAAAGGCGACAAAATTGCCTTCGTGGGACCCATGCATCAGGCTAAGACCGCCCTCTTCGAGATCCTGGCCGGGAACGATTCGCCCGATTCCGGCAGTTTCGAGTGGGGAACAACCATCACCCCGGCATACTTTCCTAAAGATAATGCCGGTTTTTTCCAGGATGATGTTTCCCTGATCGACTGGCTCAAGCAGTACAGCGATGTAGAGGAAATCTCCTACGTCCGGGGATTTCTGGGGCGGATGCTTTTTTCCGGCGAAGAGGCGCTCAAGAGTGTGCAGGTGCTTTCCGGGGGCGAGAAGGTGCGGTGCATGCTCTCCAAGATGATGCTGAGCGGCGCCAACGCGCTCATTTTTGACGAACCCACCAACCATTTAGACCTGGAGGCGATCAACGCGCTGAATAAAGGGCTTATTGATTTTCCGGAGACTGTTCTTTTTACATCTCACGACCATCAGTTTGTACAGACCATTGCCAACAGAATCGTTGAATTCACTCCTGCAGGTGTGATCGACAGGATGATGAGTCTGGATGATTATCTGTCAAACGAGGATGTCCGCAAGATCCGGGACGAGTTGTACCATCGGCATAACAGCCTGGTGATTTAATCCGCAGGGGATTATCTCCGATGTGCTGCTCAATACCCGGGGGCTTGTTTTCTTCGGCCATTACAAGATTATTTTCCAAACCGCGTTCGGACTGTATATTATAACCACAACCCCAGTACTATTGGTTCAGGTGATGAAGGATAAAAGTGTGAAAGATTTCGACAGGGTTTCTGACAGCTACAACAACTTTATGCGGTTTTGGAAGCTCTACCGTGAAAAGGAAATTCTGGAACTGCTTTCTCTTAAGGGGGATGAATCTGTCGCGGATTTGGGCGGAGGTACCGGACATCTGGCGGCGCACATGGCATCACACTGCGGCGAAGTTGTTGTAATCGATGAAAGCGCACACATGCTCGAAAAAGTACCGGAACATGAGAAGATTAAAACAGTGCAGGGTGATGCCGGGGAAACCGGGTTTCCCGGGCAATCCTTCGACGTTGTCACGCTTACCGATGTGCTTCATCACATCCAGAACCAAACAGCGGCCTTCTCGGAGATCTCCCGGATTATCAAGCCTGGAGGAAAATTCCTGATTTACGATTTTGACGCCCGCTCCTTCCGGGCGAAGATCCTGAGTTTCTTCGAATCGATTCTGTTCGGTTTCAGCCGGCTCCATTACCGGAAGCGGGATGAAATCGAATCGATGATCCGGGACGCAGGATTCACCCGGCAGCAGATTTTGGACCGGGGATATTACTTTATCAGTCTTTGGATTTACTCAGGAAAACCAGAGCCTTCCTGAGCGCGTCCGGAAGCCTGAGAGTTCCGGTGTCGCCGCGGTGTAAATAAACAAAGCGGTCCGGTCCCAGTATCTCCGCCGCTTTCCGGCCCAGCAAATCCCGGTC
>CAYLLE010000116.1:0-11938 GCA_964384485.1 uncultured Spirochaetales bacterium
CTCGATCGGATTGGCTAATGTGGGGCTTAATAATTTTGTCAAACACAAACTGCCTTATTTATCAGCCTTAAGGTGCCCCGTTATTGTTAATGTAGCCGGATCCCGGCAGGAAGATTACCTCTCCGTTGTCCGGGAGCTTGAGGAACGGAATGCCATAGTTTGGGGGTATGAGCTGAACGTTTCCTGTCCCAATGTAAAAGAAGGCGGGATCGCCTTCGGAACCGATCCGGAGGCTACAAGACGGTTAACCGAAAGTATCCGCCGTATAACCGGTAAGCCGCTGATTGTCAAATTAACTCCGAATGTCACCGATATAACTGTTACCGCCAGGGCTGCCGAAGAGGGCGGGGCTGACGGTATTTCCTGTATCAATACGGTGGTCGGCATGGTGATCGATATAGAGCGGAAACGGAGTGTTATTCCCGGAGGAACGGCCGGACTCTCCGGGCCCGCGATCCGGCCCATCGGAGTCGCGGCGGTTTACCGGGTAAGCAGGTCGGTATCGATACCGGTTATCGGAATCGGCGGGATATCCTCCTGGGAAGACGGTGTACAGTACCTTTTAGCCGGGGCGTCCGCTCTCCAGCTGGGAACAGCTGTTTTTATCGATCCGGCGGCGCCTCAAAAAGTCCTGGAAGGAGTTACCGCTTACGCGGACCGTGAAGGTATCGGTGAAATAGCCGGATTCCACAAATTTCTTCCTTAATAACCTTGATGATTCATATCCCGGATACTAAGCTGAAAGGGACAGGTTTTGAAATCTTTATGTAAGAAGAAAGGGGAAATGATGAAGAGTACAGGGCCATTGGCGGTAATCGGAGACTACAATATGAAACGGCAGGATGTTATTATTCATCCGAACGACGGATATGACTTGGGAATGATGACAGACCGGTATACCGTTATGCTCAGGGATGGAGGAGACGCGGTTAAAGGAGAGATATTTCTGAAAAATGAATGCCGTACCGGAACAGTCATTATGAATTCAGCCTTGTGGGAAGATATCGGAAAACCCAAAAAATTGAAGCTGAATTACGATGATGAAACCGTTTCTTTTAAAAAAGTCGATTAATTGCGCCGATTATGCGTTACAAAGCAGCAATTTCCAGTCAACACCTTGTGTGATTTAGAAGTGGCCATAATTACATATAATATATAAATTTAGATCGGGTTGACCGGGAATTGCCGCATTTTTTTTTCGCGGAAAAACGGCAATTCCCGGTGATCCCGATTTATGTAATTGCTTGTAATAAAACAATTTATAAATTTTAATGCGGATGTGATCACCGGAAATTGCAGGTTACAAAGGTGATGATTTACTCCGCTTCCGGGTATATAATGTGTAAAGAGAAGTATGGAGTAATAAACAATGGCTGCGGATAAAAAAGTTACAATATTAAGTATCGGCGGAATTGTCCTCGTCGTCTCTCTGATGGTGTTGGGAGGCCGGTTTTTCTTTAAGGGAATCGGAAGCTCAATTCGGACGAGGCTGCCGGAACCCAGGATCGAACGGTCCGCGGGTAACGATATTGCCCAAACACATGAAAGCGGAACTCGAGCGGTGTATGAGGTAGAAAATTTTTCCGGTATTGATGTTGAAGGAATCTGGAATATTACCATTACCAAAGGCGATACCTACAGCGTGGTGATTCGTGAAGAAGAATCGAAGCTTGACAAGATTAAAGTAACGCAAAAGGATAATCAGATTATACTGCGGCAGAGATCCGGTTTGAATTTTTTTACCGGAACTCCGGTAGAGATTACCATGCCTGTACTTGACCGGCTCCGCGTGGAGGGAGGTTCTTCAATCAAAATCAATGATTTTGAAAGCGAACACATGGAGGTTGTCATTGAAGGTATGACCGTGGTGACGGGAACCGGTAATGAGATTGAAAACTTGGAAATAGACGGTGAAGGTGCGGGAACCCTCAACTTTTTGGAGAGTTCGGTCGCGAATGCCGATCTTTCGCTGGACGGTCTTGTCAATATTAAACTGCATATGGCAGGAGGTGTACTCAAAGGGATTATGGAAGGTTTGTGCAATGTTAAGTACACCGGAACAGTTTCAGAAGAAACAGTGCGTATAGAAGGATTGGGGTCAGTCAAGAAGATTGATTAAGTGAGGATGTGTATGAAGACGAGATTTCCGGTTTCCTTTTTTTTCATAATTATATTTCTAATAAGTTCGGCGCCCCTTTTTTGCCAGGAATACCACACCGGCGCGGTTTATTCTCTCAAATACAACAGCCAAGGTGATCTTTTCGCTTCCGCGTCCGCCGACGGAACGTTAAAGATCTGGGTAAGTGAATCGGGAGAGCTGATCCGGACAATCCGGGGACATGCCGACTTTATCCGGACTCTTGATTTTTCACCGGACGGAAAAAAACTTGCCACTGGAAGTGATGACGGTACGGTAAAGATCTGGGACACAGAAACAGGAGCATTAATTCATACACTGATCGGCCATTCCGACTATGTCCGGGTTGTTGCTTTCTCACCGGACGGCAATCTCCTCATTTCGACCGGTGATGATTCTACCATCCGGGTATGGGATCCTCTTACGGGAGCCAACAAAAGAACGGTGCGCGGTCATTCCGATTATATCCGTTCCCTGATTTTCAGTCCCAGCGGGAAGTTTTTCGTATCCGGCGGTGACGACGGAAACATCATTTTCTGGAACAGCGGAACCGGTGAAGAATACCGGAGGATCATGTCCGAAGGGGGATGGATAATGGATCTTTCCTTCTCGAATACCGGCATGCTGATATCGGCAAATCAGAACGGCAGTCTTTACCTCTGGAATCCGGATACCGGGATACGGGAGCGTACTTTCGAGGGACATATCGGTCCGGTACTGTGTGCCGATGTCCATCCCGTCAACAATACCCTTATTTCCGGCGGTGAAGACGGCACGGTCCGGATGTGGGATTTGGAATCGGGGAAACAGCTGCACCTGTTGGATGAACATTCCGCCCAGGTACATACAGCGGTATTCCATCCCGAGGGCCGCTCCTTTTTAACCGGCGGAGAAACCGGTACCGTATTACTCTGGAACACGGCAACCGGAGACCTTATGGGCAGTCTCGGAGAAATTCCTGAAGATACCGGGAACGCGGAAATGGAAGAAGGGGAAATGTTTTTTCCCATCGTTGCCTCATTGGCGTTCAGTCCGTCTGAAGACCGAATCGCCGGAGGGGACGAGTTTTCGCGGTTTATAATATGGGATTTGGAATCCGGCGAAAGCCGTATTCTTGAACTGCCGCCGGAACAAATTTCGGATACGGCCGGACTGCCTTCCGGGGTTATTTTTGAGGAAGAAGATACCATCATCACCGCGGGTCCTGGAAATAGAATCAATTTTTGGGATCTTGAGAGCGGCAGGGTTACCGATTCAATTAATACCGGATCAGGATTTCTTATTTCCCTGTCTCTTTCTCCGGATGGAAAATATCTTGCGGCGGCGGGAGAGGAGGGGCGGCT
The DNA here is from genome assembly GCA_964384485.1 of uncultured Spirochaetales bacterium. Classification (GTDB taxonomy): domain Bacteria; phylum Spirochaetota; class Spirochaetia; order CAYLLE01; family CAYLLE01; genus CAYLLE01. The sequence continues at coordinate 3,481 of CAYLLE010000116.1, forward strand.
TGTTCTGGCCGATCGGGAGTCTGCCGCGGTTTTGTGGGATATCCCGGCTCATACCGATTATATCAGAACGGTCACGTTCTCTCCCGACGGTACGCTTCTGGTCACGGGCAGTGATGACGGAACGGTTAAAATATGGGACCTGGAAGGTGAATTGGGGTTTACCCTGGATGATCATACCGATTATGTCCGTACCGCGGCTTTTAGTCCCGACGGATCCCTCCTGGCCACCGCCGGAGATGATATGACTGTCAGGGTTTATGAAACCCGTAATTGGCAGGTTAAAACTGTGCTGACGGAACACGCCGATTGGGTAAATAAGGTGCTTTTTCATCCTAATGACCCGCTTCTCTTTTCCGTCGGTGATGACGCCCAGATCATTGTTTGGGACACGGATGATTGGCAGATCAATAAAAAACTTTTCGGTCACACGGATTTTATCACCGGTGCTGCTGTAAATTCTGAAGGCGGAATTATGGCAACATCCGGAGTTGACGGGACGCTGATCATATGGAGCCTTTCGGAATGGGATATCCGGAATGTATACGATATTCCCCCTTTTTCCTTCGACGTCTCGGCTGATTCCACCCCGACTGAAATTCTTGATGTCGCTCCCCATCCGGGAGGGCTTTCAATTGCTTCAGCTGACTCAGCAGGCTATATATCAGTCTGGAATATACAATCCGGAGATCTCGAAATGCGGTGGAATGCCCACAGCGATTATATCCGGGCGGTGGATTACAATCCCGACGGATCGCTCCTTGCCACGGCCGGTGATGATTGGCTGGTCAAAATATGGGACGGAGAAACCGGAGAAATACTCCATGTCCTGGAAGGCCACGCGGGATGGGTCCTCACTCTCGGATTCAGTCCGGACGGGAAATTCCTGATTTCTGGGGGAGATGACGGAGCAGTTATGATTTGGGATGCTGAGACAGGTAATCTTATCAAAACTATCTATGCCCATCTCGGCGGGGTTAATTCGGTAAAATTCAGTCCTGAAGGTGCCCTCCTTATCTCCGCCGGCAGCGACGGACTCACCCGGGTATGGTCTGTTTCAGACTGGACACACCGGCGGGATCTCTTCTGATCTGCGTTTTCCAAAGATAACGTTCAAATTGCCGTCTCAGGATTTTACCTATAAATCTGTTACTTTTTCATTAGAGCATTGTTTTATGATTAGAACGATTCCTCCTTTGTTATCACGGAGATTCGGTCTCGCTGAATCGGCCGGGTTTTCGTTTATTTTGGCTTCCAGGAATTTCCTCCTTTATCCTGGAAGCTTTTTTTATCCCGGATCGAGCTGATACGCCTTAAAATCCCGCCTGAATCCGTATTTTTCCAAGTCATCCCTGAACGGACTTTTCCGGGTGGGAATCCCGTTTATTTTTTCGGTATATACTATACCCTGTCTGTGTCTAAGGAACTCAAGGTACTGAGGTATCTCCGGATCACCAGGCTCGGTAAAAAAATCTATTTCCCTCCCGTTCCGTTTTGAGACTGCCTTGAGCTCTGTGCCTTTAAATACTAAATGATTTGAAGGGATTCTGGACGGAAGGTCCCAGGGAAAAAGGTTCCCTCCAAGTCCGCAGGGGGAAGCGGGATCATAGGCGTTCATCCAGAAGATCCTGCCGTCATCGGGGTTTTCAGACAGTATTCCTGCTGTCCGGGAGGTTATGAAATGGGGTCCGGGAATCCCTTTCAGGAAATAGCCCCCGGTAATTTCACCCCTTAGTTCCATCCGGCGAAGCACAGGGAAGAGCAGATGCCACATAAACGGTTTCCCTTCCCGCAGCACAAGTTCCCGGAAGCAGATCCCGTACCGGTAAAGAAACTGTTCAGCGAGTTCCTGCTGCCGCTCCTCCGCCTCTATCGGGTCATATTCTTTTTTACCGGGAGTAAGATAATACCAGTTACCGTTAAGGGGCCGTTCTTTTTTCCACTTACGGTAGCTCCCCTTAGACGTCCTTTGCCGCGGGGTGACTGGTGTTTCCTGTTTATCTCCGGCTTCGGGTACCTTAAACCTGTTTTCTATCCCCGACCTAACCGGTGAAAATGAATCGGCGGTTATTTCCCCCTGCCACACCGCGTTCCATAATCTACCGGCTGTTTCAGCTGACGAAACGGACAGCTCTTTTTTCCGGACATGATCCATTATTTCAAAAAAATCATACTTCCCGCCTGCTCCGGGCAGTATCTCTCTTTTTCCCTCCTTTTTAGGAGACAGATAAAGGTCTCCTTCGTTCCTGAGACAGAATCCAATCTTTCCTTTTCCTTTACCGTACCATACCAATTCGGTATCCATGAGTATCCGGTCCAGCCATTCCGGGAAATAATCGGACATACGCGCGGGAATAATTTCATTTTCCCATACCTCCGCCGGAGCGGTATATCCGAATAGCCCCTCGAATGCTTCCATAAGATGTTCAGGTTTATGTCCGGAACCGGGGAGATTATGACGGCGGGCAATGAGCAGGGGAAATACCGATGAGTCCGCGGGCTGAATATCCTGTCTCCGTTTAGCCCGCCCAATCCGGATAAGGCTGCTCAAATTCTCGCTATCGCATATTTCATTCTCAGCAGCTCCATCGGTAATTCTTCCGGTTATGATTCCGCCGGATTCTACCAAAAATTCCAGGATGATTTCCCATTTTTTCGGTGTTACATCAAAACACCGCAGAGGGAAATGTTCCGGAACCGGGGGATAAAATTTCAGCCACCACGCCAGAACTTCTCCAGGATCTGCCCCGGCATCTGATGCTTCATGATCAGACGCGGCAGAGGGATTGCCGGATAATAACCCGGCTTTTATGAGTGTCTCCTGTGTGTTCCGGGTCATTACAAGGTAAGGAATCTTCTGAGCCGGCCGTTTTATGATCCGTTTTTCCAGCCATTCCGAATCCGCTTCAAAGCTGATTCCAGCTTCAGCAAGGGCTTCCGTCATCTCCTCCCACTCCGAAGCGGGAATTGCCAGCCGGTCCTCTACCCAGGCCGCAAGCTCCTCCTTGGTCTCCGGAGCATATCCGGGAGCGGTCCGCTGCAGCTTTTTACGAAACACTTCCGCCAGGTTCTTATCAATGCTGGGTCTGGACTTCGCGGAGAAAACAGCCTCATTCAGAAGCCGTTCGTCCAGGGTACTCGCCCCTCCGGCCGTGGGAGTATCATCCTGGTACATAAACAGATTGGTCTGCCGCCAGATTATATTGCCGCAGAAAGGAGACGGCATTTTTGTTTCAGTCTCGCTTATTTTTATGTTTCCGGCGAGCAGTTCTTCAATGATTGCTGTCAGTGAATCCAGATCAAATTGGTCCTGCAGACAGGTTCTCCACGTTTCCAGCAGTATGGGAAAATCATTATATTTAGAAACCGCCTGGAGCAGCTTTTTGGTACGGAGTCTGGTGAGCCACAGCGGATTCCGGTGCCTGAAGCCGCGGGATGGAAGCAGCAGCGCTCTTCCCGCGTTCTCCCGGAAATTGGCCCCGAAAAACCCGGTGTTCTCTAAGTTGTTTTTTAGATGTGTTCCAAAATTCTCCGGCTCAATTTCTCTGGAAAAAATCGGATCTAGAATATCATTCTCGGAAAAGCTGTGAGGCAGCATGAACAGGATCGCATCATTATCGGCGAAAACCTTAAGCTCATACCCGTACTTTACTCTCCAAAGAGATGCTAAAAGCATCCCGAAAGGTTTGTTGACCCTGCCGCCCCACAGCGTATGAATGATGACCTGTTTACTGTCGCTCCGGTTTTTCGGATCAAAATAATGTTCTATAACAATATGATGACGGTGGGGCAGACTAGTCCGGGTTATCCGCCGCTGCTGCTTTAAGTAATCAACAAGATTCACAGCCGCTTCCTTCGTCATTCCGAAGGCTCCCTGAAACTTTTCCAATAAATCATGCTCGCCGCCCGGTTGTTCCAGACTATCGTCACATTCCTCCAAGAATGACGCAATGAGCGACGCGTAATGAAAATCCCTGTCCTGCTGCTCCGCTCTCCAAAACGGAATGGTGTGAATTGACTGTTTCCCGGGGACTACCTCCACATCCCTGTTGCCGATTTTTACGATTTTCCAGGTCTGGGCCCCTAACGTAAATGTTTCTCCGATTTTCCTCTCCCATACGAACTCTTCATCCAGCTCTCCGATCTTGTCACCGGTTTCTGAAACACGGAGTCCGTAATATCCCCGGTCCGGAATGGTACCGCCTGAAGAATAAAGCAGGTATGCCGCCCCTTCTCTGGGGCGGATAACCCGGTCTACCGGGTCTACAGAAATCCTGGGTTTGAGTTCCCTGATCCTGGATCCGGCATATTTCCCGGCCAGCATGGAGATAACCAAATCGAACTGTTTCCGCGGGAGATTCCGGTAGGGACAGGATTGTCTTATAAAATTGAACAAGTCATCCGGCGTCCATTCATCATGGAGCGTCATAGACAAGATGATCTGGGACAGAATGTCCAGCGGGTTTTCCAGGGGCATGAGGGGTTCGATATTACCGTCCAAGACCGACCGGTACATGACGGCTCCTTCGATCAGATCCTTCCCGTGGACCGGGTAAAGAACGGCCCGGCTAACACCTCCCACTTCGTGGCCTGCCCTGCCGATCCGCTGTAGAGCCGACGATACCGAGGGAGGCGTCTGCACCAGCAGCACCATATCCAGACTCCCGATATCGATCCCGAGCTCCAGTGAATTAGTCGCGACTATGGCAGGGAGTTCTCCACTCTTCATCCTCCTTTCCACCATATTCCGGAGTTCCCGGGAAAGAGAACCGTGGTGGGAGTAGGCTGTCTGTTTTTCTTCCCCTTCATTCAGCAGATGGGTTATCTTTTCTGAGTACCGCCGATTGTTTACAAATATGAGAGTGCCGGTATTCTCCCGGATCAGTCCCTTAAGTTCTCCAGTTAAACTCCGGAAAAAATCATCCTGCTTCGCTCCCCGTTCCGCCTCCGGAAACCGTACAGAAATTTGGTACTGCCGTTCTCCCTTCCCGGTTCTGATTTCTACCTTCCTCGGTTCATATACCGGCCCGGAATCGGTCTCCCTTCGGTTATACCCTCCGACAAACCCGGCTATTTTTTCTAACGGATTCACGGTGGCCGAAATGGCAATCCTCTGAAAATCACCCGCTGATAGGCCCGCCCGCTCTACGGCTGTTATAAGATGGGTTCCCCGCTTTGATGCCGCCAAAGCGTGTATTTCATCCAGGATAACGCTTTTTACACCGCTGAAAAGATGCCCGGCGCTTTTCGTCGTGAGCATCAGGTTTAAGCTTTCCGGCGTCGTGATGAGAATCTCCGGAGGATGTTTAATCATTTTTCTCCGTTCGCTCTGCGGTGTATCACCGCTTCTGGTCATCACATTAATTTCGGGGAAATCTTCTCCATGCTTGTGAAATATCTGTTTTATTTCTTCCAAGGGTCGGAGCAGGTTCCTCCGTATATCATTATTGAGTGCCCGGAGCGGACTGATGTAAAGTACCCGTGTCGTCCCGCATTCCCAATCGCCCGCTACCAGCCGGTTTATGGCCCACAAAAACGCGGTTAGGGTTTTCCCGCTGCCTGTGGGCGCGGTTAGGAGAATATGGGAGCCCCGGCTTATTACCGGCCACGCTTCCGTCTGAATCTCTGTGGGTCCCTGGAATTTCGAGAAGAACCATTTTTTAATAAGGGGGTGGAACAGGGAGAGGATATCTTTTTCATTATCCATGCATTCACCATACCAGAAAAAAAAACGGCCGTCTGCTATGAGACGGCCGCAGGAGTATATTTAAAAAACGAAAATTTATTCGTTTACTACTTCATAATCAACGTCTTCCACGTCGTCGGCTTGTGCCTGACCCGTTTCCTGCTCGGGCTGTGCCTGCTGCTGAGCCGATTCTGCGTTCTGTCCGGCGTTTTTGTACATCGCCTCGGACATCTCGTGGCTTGCGGCATTCAGCGCGTCCATCTTGGCGCGGATATCATCAGTTTCGCCGTTTTCGACGGCATTTTTCAAATCATCCACGGCTGTCTGGATTTTATTTTTTGATTCTTCAGGAAGATTCGCGCCGTTATCGGCAAGCATTTTTTCCATCTGGTAAACCAGACTGTCAGCTTCATTCCTGGTCTGAATCTTTTCCTGTGCCTTCTTGTCTTCTTCGGCATTCAGTTCAGCATCTTTAACCATCTTTTCGATTTCCGATTCAGACAGTCCGGAAGAAGATTCGATCCGGATTTTCTGTTCCTTACCGGTTCCAAGATCCTTTGCCGATACATGAACGATTCCGTTCGCGTCGATATCGAAGGCTACTTCAATTTGAGGTACTCCCCGCGGCGCGGGAGGAATTCCCACAAGTTCGAACCGTCCTAATGTCCTGTTCTGAGAAGCCATGGACCGCTCACCCTGAAGTACGTGCACAGTTACCGCGGTCTGATTATCTTCTGCTGTTGAAAACACTTCACTTTTCCGGGTTGGAATTGTTGTGTTGCGGTCAATCAGCTTCGTAAATACACCGCCCAGGGTTTCGATACCCAGGGAAAGGGGTGTTACATCTAAGAGGAGTACGTCGTTGACGCTTCCCTGTAGAACTCCCGCCTGAATTGCCGCCCCTACGGCGACCACTTCGTCCGGGTTAACACCCTTGTGACCTTCCTTGCCGAAGAGTTCCTTCACCTTCCGCTGTACCGCGGGTATACGGGTCGATCCGCCGACAAGAATTACCTCATCGATTTCTGAAGGGCTCAGACCGGCGTCCTTCAACGCGGCTTTACACGGTTCCACGGTCCGGTTTACCAAGTCTTCGGTTATCTGCTCGAATTTTGCTCTGCTCAAGGTGTACTGCAGGTGCTTTGGTCCCGATGAATCCGCGGTAATAAACGGCAGATTGATGTCGGTGGTTTCGGCGCTGGAAAGTTCTTTCTTGGCGTTTTCCGCGCCTTCTTTCAGCCGCTGCAGTGCCATTTTGTCTTGGGAGAGATCGATTCCGTAATCGTTCTTGAAATTTTCGATCATCCAATTGATAACTTTCTGATCGAAGTTGTCGCCCCCTAAATGGGTATCTCCGTTGGTCGCCCGGACTTCAAATACGTTATCACCGATTTCCAAAATTGATATGTCGAAGGTACCGCCTCCCAAGTCGTACACGGCGATCTTTTCGTCCTTCTTTTCTTTTCCAAATCCGTACGCTAACGCGGCGGCGGTCGGTTCGTTTACGATCCGTTTAACATCCAGTCCGGCGATTTTTCCGGCATCCTTAGTCGCCTGGCGCTGGGAATCATTGAAGTAGGCGGGAACGGTGATGACCGCTTCGGTTACTTCGGCTCCCAGGTAATCTTCCGCGGTCTTCTTCATTTTCTGCAGAACCGTGGCGGAGATTTCCGGCGGAGAATACTGTTTCCCCTGTACATCCACACGAACGTCGCTGTTCGGACCTTTTTTGATGGTATAGGGAACCATCTCAATTTCTTTATCCACTTCGTTGAATTTCCGTCCCATAAACCGCTTTATGGAATAGATAGTGTTTTGCGGATTGGTTACCATTTGGTTCCGTGCCGGCTGTCCTACCAGGCGTTCACCCTTGTTGGTGAAGGCTACCACAGAAGGTGTAGTACGCTGACCTTCGCTGTTTTGAATAACGACAGGTTCCTTATTTTCCATTACGGATACACACGAGTTTGTTGTACCCAGATCAATTCCGATAATATGTCCCATATTATACGCTCCTTTTCTTATTATTTTATGCTTTATCTGAACGGGATAACCCCGTAGTTTACTTTACTCGGGTACAATTAAGCATATTCCGTGCCAATTTGCCAAAGTCATTTAATTGCATACAATATAATGATTTATTACAGATTGGCTGCGAGCCCGAACAATTGGATTTTCTCGATCTGAGTCGGAATGACCCACAGGGATAAAATGTGTTTGTCTCAGGGTCAATTTGACCCACTTACGCCCGGACCGGCCGCGGCCTGGACTTTTAAAAATGTTTTCCCCCTGAACTTTCCTTTCGCGTATACCCTGAGCTCGAAAAAACCTCTCCCGAACCTGTATGCTCTGGCGGTCTATCTTCCCGCGGTCGTATTGATCATCATCAATTTTCTCTCTCCCTTTTCGCTTGTTATTGCCGCCCTCCCGGACGGGACCTTTAATCTTGCAGTGCCGAAAGAGCATCCGATGAATCTGATTTGGATTTTTTACGCTGTTCTTATGTGGTTTATCCCTTTGGGCTATTATATTCGATACCACCGGCAGGCTAAACTCAACCGGGAAAAAAAGCAGGCAGTTCTGCTTATAAGAATGCTTCTTGCCGCGATCATTCTGGTTACGGGGGAATATATTCTGAATCCTATTATCCCCGGTTGGGATGTACCCACTCAATCTCCCGTTATCTTCTCGGTATGGATTGGAGCTCTTGTTTACGCGATCTGGAAATACGGGTTTTTAAAGATAAGTCCCGGGCTGTTAGCGGAAAAGATCCTG
>CAYLLE010000117.1:0-11657 GCA_964384485.1 uncultured Spirochaetales bacterium
GGGTCAACGGGACTTGGGATGACTATTATCCACGCTTTGGTTGACCAAATAAAGGGATCCATGAAGATTGTTCACCGGAAAAAAGGGACGCAGTTTGATATTATATTTCCCCGATAAACATCATGCCTTGTCACGATGAATATTTTTTCAAAAGATCATCCAATGCCTCCCTGAGCAATTCGGCTTCTCCTACCCCTTCCTTTCCCGAAAGAACTGATAACCGTTCCAATTGCCCCTGTGTATAATGACTCGTTTTTGGAATCTTTTTTTCTTCTCGGGCCAGGATCACTTTATTTTTACCGCTTGATTTTGCACGGTGAAGTGCGTCTTCCGCTTTACGGAGCACTTCCTGTTTTGTCCTGCCGTCGTCCGGAAACGCAGCTACCCCTGCGCTTATCGTGGGAAGAGGATTCACGTGTTGAAAGGATTCCCATGACGCAAGTGCTTTTCTCGCCGATTCCATTTTGAGAAATGTTTGTTCTTTTTCCGTTCCTTCCTGTATTACAGCGAATTCATCTCCGCCGAGCCGGTAAAGACTGTCATCTTCGGCCGCAAACTCAGCCCGGAATATTTGCGCGATGACTTCTATCACCCCGTCTCCTTTTTCGCACCCGCAGTTATTATTTATCTGCAGGAACTGATCGATGTCGAAAACAGCAAGAGAGACAGGGCCTCCATATAGGTTTTCAGAAGTCCGTTTCTGCAGATCTTCCTCGAACTCCTCGTGTCCCTTAAAATTTTCCAAAGCTTTAATCATTTCCAGCTCCTTTTGTATTATATGACTAGATTATATTTTATACATATATGATTGTCAAATATTATTGCCCAATATAATTTGAAATAATTATTTTAATCTACTCAAAAATGAAATACATATTAAGTATATTCTGAACATGTATCCAAATAATAAACGAATAGTAATCGCAGGGGGAGGATTTGCCGGACTTACCGCATTAAGAGTACTATGCCGTAATACCATACCCAAGGTTGTTTCACTGATCGACTTAAAAACCGAGTTCGATATGCTCCCCCTTATTCCGGAAGTTTTAGGGGGTAGAATAAAAGGCCGGAATGTATCGATTGAGTTTCGGAAATACTGCAGAAAACATGGCGCGGGATTTATCCACGCCGCCGTTCAGAGACTTGATATCAAATCAAAGAACGTCTTGACTAACCGGGGAGCAATTCCATTTGATTACCTTCTGATAAGTACAGGAGCGGTGGTTAATTTTCATAACCAACTTGATGTATCAAAATTTAGTCATACACTCCGCAGCAGACCTGACGCTGAACAAATACAGAAATCTATTATATCCAATCCACATCGTAACTGGGTAATCGCGGGAGGCGGTTACACAGGGATAGAAGCAGCAACACAGATCCGTCGGTTCACCCGCCGGATGGATACAAACCCCCGGATCGTTATAGTAGAAAAAAATAAGGAAATACTGACGGGTACTGATGAATGGATAAGGGAGTATGTGATTAAGGAACTTGACGCACTGGATATAGAAATAAATACAGGCATGAAAGCGAAGATAGACAGCTCGAATAAAATCTCATTTAGTGATGGATCAGATATGGAAAATGGCAACCTTGTATGGACAGCAGGGGTAAAAGCTCCCTCCTTTCTTGCAAATTCCCGACTACCCACCGGGATCGGCGGGCGGGTAAAAGCAGATACCTGCTTAAACGTACAAGATCAATGCTGGGCCGCGGGAGATACGGCTCTTGTGTATGATGATGACCGTCTCCTTCCAATGTTTTCGTACCATGCCCAACACCAAGGTAATATTGCAGCCGAAAACATACTGCGGGCAATTCAAGGGGAAGAACCGATACCGTATAAACCGGTCAAATACGGATTTGTAATACCCCTGGCAAATGGAAAGGCAGCTGGGGAAATACGAAACAGACGAGTGAAAGGAGTATCCGCGATTCTCATACACCACGGGGCGAATATATACCGAAGTCATACCTGGAAAAACAGGTTTGGCATTATATCCGATCTTTTGCGGCAGGGACTTTCTATGTAATTCCACTACGAAAACAAGCCGCCGGAGAAATCCCGGCGGCCAGGTGCTGATTACTCAACAGTACGGATGCTGTCAATTATATTCATGTCCGTGATACGCTTCATGGGTACAGCTGATGAGATCAGCCCGAGTATAACTGCCGCGGTGCCGCTCACAAGAAGGTTCACCCAGGGAAACTGCCAGGGAATCGCTTGAATCTGCATAACGTTTGAATACATCAGTCTCGTCAGAAGTATCCCGACCGTACCGCCCCAAAGTAACGCCCATATACCGTACAGAACTGCTTCGATTCTGATCATATATTTCATCTGTTTGCCGGACATACCGACAGCCCGAAGGGTGCCGAATTCCCTGGTCCGGAGGATCAAATTGGTTGCAATGGTATTGATAATATTGAGCGCTCCGATAAGGCTTACCACCGCCACAAGCCCGTACAGTAAAATTGAAAACTGTTTTGTGATCGACATCATCGATTCCTTCTGTTTAGTCATATCTATGACCATTACATCATTCTCCTGCTTCAGAAGCGCCTCTGCAGCCCGGACAATATCATCCGTATCCGCTTCCGGTTCCGCGTGGATTTCTAATCCCGTAAAACCGTCCCGGCCGGTTAAATTCCTGACGTATGAGATTGGTGCCGCCACGGTGATATAGTTGATGTTTCCCGGAGGAAGGCTGTCGGCGATGCCCGCGACTTTTAAGACTATCCGTTCTCCCTTGAACATGACAGGGAAACTCTCACCTACTTCATATAATCCCTCCGGGACATACACTCCTTTCATATTTTTCAAATCATCGGGAGATCTCCACCCGGAAAGAATCCTGGTACGGAGCTTGTTGAGCATTGCCGGCTCCAATCCGATTATTGATACCTCCGCGACCGGACCGTTTTTACCTGTAACCTTCCGTGTCTCTTCGGTGATTTCTGCCGGCACCATTCCTTCAAGCTCTTCACCGAATTCTTTGGGAACCACCGTATAAACTGCCGTTTCGTAAAGCCCGTCAATACCCCGCACCCCGGGGAGACCTGCCAACCGCGTCCGGTTTTCCGAAGAAACAGGATCCGGCTCGTGTCGGCGGGTAACAACCGAGATTTCACCGCGAAGCATTTCATCATCCACATTCGCCGACGCGGCGCTTATAATTGAAAATAACCCGGCAAACGTTGTGAACAGGGCGATCCCTAATCCAATAGAAAAAACAGTCACCACAAATCTGCCGGGGTGGCGCCGTAGATTCTGGGAAGCTATCCGGCCGGGCACGCCAAAGAGTGTACCGAGGATAATGCTCCGCCGCCGCTTGATCCTGTCCTTGACGAATCTCCCTTCCGCGAGTACCGCCTCCATGGGGCTGACTTTTCCCGCAGTCCTTGCCGGCAGAAGCGCGGAGAGGAAAACCGAGACGATTCCAAGAAGAGGACCCCCAACCAAGACTTCCGGGGGATAGGTCATGACGACTTCAGCGAATCCGATGCCGCCGGAAAATCCGTTGAAGATTCTAATTACAATCCGGACCGCGAGTATTCCCACTCCAAGCCCTGCAGGGACTCCTACCGCCGCGATTAAGGCGGCCTGCCGAAAAACAAGATGCCGGATCTGCCGGCGCGTGGCGCCTACCGTCCTGAGAATACCGAATTGTCTAATACGCTCCATCACCGAAATGGCGAAAGAATTATAGATAACGGCAACGGTGGCAATAATAAGGATAAAGGCGACAATTAATTCTACCGTTAAGAGCGCGTCATTTACCGTATCCAAACGGCTTGAACCTAACGCCCCTAGCAGGGCGGTATTCTGATTCAAATGACGGTCAGGGTCCAGACCTAACGCCGCTGCAATCGATTTAATAGCTGTCTGAGGATCAAACTCCTTTTTCGTCGTAAACGCGGTCCGGAAGCATACGGTACCATCGAGAACAAGAGCCGCCTCGGACTGGGCAATAAACGCCCGGGATGCACCGGCAGTTATCCCCGCATAGTTCGGCACTAAGTAGCCCACTACCTTAAACCGGCGCTCAATATGCTGCCATGATTCACGACCGGATTCTTCAGTCACCGGTATTCGCACGGTAAGCGGCACCGTCGTGCCTATTTCAGCAGGTATACCGGCCGCTTTAAACAGCCACTTCTCTATTACAATTTCGCCGGAGGTTTCCGGGAATCTGCCCTTCTCCAATTCGAAGCCGTAGAGATCGATCCACTCTTCGTCGGGGGCTTCAAGAAACACGGACAAATCTTCTGTCAGTTTCGCGATACCAACCGGAACGGAAGTGCCGACCGCGTCTGTCATTACATGACTGCCGATCTTATCAACCTGATTTTGCGATAAACCCTCAGCCGACGCGTAATAATTACCGAACCGGTTACGGATATTCTGTGTTCCAAGCTCCCTTATGCTCTGCGAGAAAATGCCCGCGGATGTGATCAATGCTACAGACATCAACACTGCCAAAACCGTCAGAATACTGCGTTTCCGCTGCTGCCGGAGATATCTGCAAGCCAGTGAGGAATATTTCATACCGATGCCCCCTCACTTGTTTTCAGGATTCCGTCTTCGATCAGGACAATCCGGTCGGCTCTGGCAGCGGCTTCCATATCGTGGGTTATCATTACCACGGTCTGACGGTAGAAGTTGACGGATACCCGAAGCAGTTCCAGGATTTCGGTCCCCGTTTTCCGGTCAAGATTACCGGTAGGTTCATCAGCAAGAATGATCGCGGGTTCCGCGGCCAGCGCCCTTCCGATTGAAACACGCTGCTGTTGCCCCCCCGACAGTTCACTGGGCATATGATGACTCCGGTCGGACAACCCGAGATGATTCATAAGCTGATCAATTCTTTCTTCATCAATTTTACGGTTATCAAGAAGCAGGGGGAGAACAATATTTTCCCGTGCCGTCAATACCGGAATGAGATTGTAAAACTGGAATACAAATCCGACCTGCCTCCGCCGGAAAACTGCCCGTTTTGATTCAGACATCTTATAAATGTCTTTCTGCCCGACATAAACTGATCCTGATGTGGGTCGATCAAGACCCCCGAGTAGATGAAGAAGAGTACTCTTGCCTGAGCCGCTGGGTCCCACCACAGCCACAAATTCACCCTCTTCTATCTTGAAATCCGCGTCAATCAATGCGTCAACTTTTGTTGAACCTTCACCGTATGTTTTTGATAATTTTTTTGTTTCTAAAATGATCATGTTCATCTCCTTGTACGGTAATATAGAGGACGATGATTACAGGGAGATTACAGAACAGCTTACAATTTTGTAAGGTGCGGGAGGGTAATAACGAAACGGGCTCCTTCCGGAGCGTCTCCGGATTTTCCGGTAAAAGCGGCAATTGTACCGCCGTGAACTTCCGTGATGGCCTTGGCCAAGGACAACCCTATGCCGGTACCTTTAGCCTCTCCGCCAGTTCTCCCCCGGTAAAACCGGTCAAATATTCTCGGAAGATCAGCCAGGGATATTCCGGAACCGGTATCAGAAACCGAAATGCTCGAAAACAATCCGGAATTTTCTATCCGGACAGTTACCACACCTCCCGGCGGGGTGTGGTCAAACGCGTTTTTTATAAGGTTGGAAACAGCCTCTCCCAGCCAGCGTGAATCATGGGGAACGGGTAAATCATCTTCAGGAATTTTACAGTCCAAGGTAATATTTTCCTTCTCAGCCCGGGGCAGAAAGGACTCGGCTGCTTCCATCACCGTATTTCCTAAAGGCCGGGAGGAAAAATCCATCTTCAGTGATCCTGATTCCATCCGGGCGATAGCCAGCAGCGTTTTAACAAGCCAATCCATTCTTTCCAGCTGAGCCATGGTCCGGTCAAGAAACTCGGATTGCCGGTTTTCCCCTTCTTCCTGCTTTTTTGCCGCTTCCAGATCAAGGAGTATGTCGATATACATTTTAGCCGCGGCAAGGGGAGTTTTAAGCTGATGGGATACATCAGACAGAAAAGTCTTAAATGTTTCCCGCCCCTGGTCTGCCGCTTCCGCCTGCTCTTTAAGCCGGTGCGCGGTTTGATTTATCTGAAACGAAAGCCGTCCTAAAACACCTTCACCCTCGCCTCCCGGATCAATCCTGTACCTGCCGGATGCTATTTCGGCAGCCGCCCGGGTAATGCTTTCTACACGCCTTCTCAGTATAACAAATCCCCCTACGCATAGAATGACAAGCATGAATCCGGTGATAAAAACGCCTGCTGCCGCGGTAAACGGTATGTGTCCGGACATTTCAATTCTATACCGTAAGCGTTCAACCGAATCAGCAGTGATTCCGTACTCCTGCAAAAGTTCTTTCCCCCGTTCGGTTAATGCCGGTGACACTTCCCCGGATAAATAATCCGCGATACGAGACACCTCTTCGGGAGCCGAAGCCGCGACCGCAGCAGCCGCCTCGAAAAAGTGTTCCGCTGAAATCTGCCGGATACGGTCAATAGAAAGCCGGGTCCGGTAGTAAATTCCTGCGGTAAAAAACAAAATAAGGAGAACCGCCGCCGCCATTATTTTTTTCATCCCGGGCCCTCATATCGATACCCCAATCCCCGTACCGTTGCAATATATTCAGGAGCGGACGGATCATCCTCGATTTTTTCCCTGAGCCTTCGGATATACACCGATAAAGTATTATCATCAACAGCGGCATCGGTCATACCCAGGAGCCGGTCCGCGAGCTGGTCACGGCTTAACACCTGTCCGGTATTTTCCGACAGCGCCAGCAGGATCCGGTATTCCGACGGGGTTAACGGTACAATCCGGCCGTCTTTCCTGACTTCACCTCTCCCCGGATCTATCCGCAGTCCCCGGGCGCCGGTTTCCAGGGGCTTTTCAGCTGTTCCAAGACCGCTTCCCGGCCGCCGCAATCTTGCCTTTACCCGGGATACGAGTTCCCGGAGCCGGAAGGGTTTCGTGATGTAGTCGTCACCGCCAAGCTCAAGTCCCTGGATAACATCGATTTCTTCATCCCGGGCCGTAAGAAATATTACAGGAACGGAGGTTGAAACAGAGAAGGGATTGTCCCCGGCGGCTCCGCCGGAACGAATTTCCGCAATTAGTTCAAATCCGGTTCCGTCAGGGAGCATTACATCGAGGATCACCAGGTCGGGGGACTCCGTTCGGAGGAAATCCCTGGCAGCTTCCAGGTTGGAAGCCGTTATCACGGTATATCCTTCCTGACGGAATGTGAACATCAAGCCTGCTCTTAAATCAGCGTCGTCTTCAATTAAAAGGAGTAATTTTGAATCTTTCTGCACAAGATATGATAAGATGAGGACAATTTTTTTTCAAGAAATATCGGCCGCGGAGGCCGCGGAAATCTGCTTTACCTTTTTCACTGGTAATACTACATTGTTGTAAAAAATAGATGGAGAAAATCAGTGGCAGAATCCTCAATAATCAAGAAGCCCGCAAGCCTGAGTATAGATGAAGCAGCAGACCGGACAGGCACCGATATAGAACGGGGACTTACCCGGGAAGAAGCTCAAAATCGGCTGGAAAAATACGGAACCAATGAACTGAAAGAAGAGCGCGGAAACACCATCCTGGATTTAATCATTCAGCAGTTTAAGAGCTTCCTGGTTATCATCCTTGTCGGCGCGACTGTTGTATCATTTCTCATAGGTGAAACAGTTGACGCGATCGCAATAATCGCAATTGTAATATTGAACACTATTATGGGTGTCGTTCAGGAGGCGAGAGCGGAGAAAGCGTTGGCGGCCTTAAAAAAGATGTCTTCACCGGACGCGTCCATTCTCCGGGACGGCAAGCACATTACCGTCTCCTCCACGGAACTGGTTCCCGGTGATATTGTTTTTCTAGAAGCCGGCAACTATGTGCCGGCGGATATCCGTTTGACCGAAAGTGTAAATCTAAACGTAAACGAATCTTCCTTAACCGGAGAATCAGTCCCGGAAGACAAAAAAGCGGACGCGGTTCTGGAAGACGATACCGATTTGGGGGATCAAAAGAACTGTGTGTTCATGAACACGATGATTTCGTCAGGCAGGGGCAGCGGTATTGTGGTCAGGACAGGCATGGAAACCGAGATGGGCAAAATCGCGGACATGATCCAGTCCTACGAAAAAGAGCAGACTCCGCTTCAGAAAAATCTGGATCAGCTGGGCCGGCGTCTCGGAATATTGGCTTTGGCGATCTGCGTAGTAATTTTGATTTTCGGTGTTATCCGCTATACCGATGTAAATATCCTCTTCGGTGATGGGATAAGCCCGTATTTCCGTGAATTCCAGGACCGTATCGTGGAGCTGTTTATGACCGCCGTAAGTCTTGCTATCGCCGCCGTACCGGAGGGGCTTCCGGCTGTAGTGACAATCTGCCTGGCCCTGGGTATGCGGCGAATGGTGAAACGGAACGCCCTGATCAGACGGCTGCCGGCCGTGGAAACCCTGGGAAACGCCAGCGTTATCTGTACAGATAAAACAGGTACCCTTACTCAAAACCAGATGACGGTGCAGAAAGGCTGGGTATCCGGGAGATTGTTCTCCGTAACCGGTGAGGGGTATAAGCCGGAGGGGGAATTCAAGGAAGACGGTGAAGTATTCCGCCCGGATGAAAACAAAGCTGTTTCACTCCTTCTCCGGGGCGGTTTGTTATGTAACGATGCAAACCTGGAGGAAGACACTGATTCGGAGGAGAATGGATGGAACATTATCGGTGATCCCACTGAAGGCTCATTAATAGTGTCCGCCGCAAAGGCAGGTCTGAATAAATCGGAGGAGAACAAAAAATGGAAGCGGGTCCGGGAATTTGCGTTCAACTCGGAACGGAAGCGGATGACAACAATCCATGAAATACCTGCCGATTTTGACAGAAGCGGTCTCCCCGGAGTAGACACAGAATATGTGGCATTTGTAAAGGGAGCGCCCGATGTTGTCCTTGAATATTCCGGGAAGGTATTAAAGGACGGAAAGGTCACGGATATGACCGGCGAAGACCGTGATGCGGTTATCAGAGTCAATGAGGAACTGGCCGACCAGGCCCTGCGTGTATTGGCGGTCGCGTACCGGCCGGTGCGGGATATTCCGGAAGAAGAAGCTGATCCGGAAACTGTGGAAAATGATCTCATCTATATCGGCCTTCAGGGCATGATCGACCCGGCACGGCCGGAAGTCAAGGACGCGGTGGAATCGGCTAGACAGGCAGGTATCCGCACTATTATGGTCACCGGCGACTACAAGATAACCGCCGCCGCCATCGGTAAAGCAATCGGAATTCTCAGGCCGGAAGGGAAAGTACTATCCGGGAAAGAAATCGATAAACTGAATGAAGAGGAAATGGCACAGGCGGTAAAAGAAACGGATGTCTTCGCCCGGGTGTCTCCTGAACATAAAGTGCGGATCGTTGACGCGCTCCGCGCCGCAGGGAGCGTATCAGCCATGACCGGAGACGGGGTTAATGACGCCCCCGCCCTAAAACGGGCGGATATCGGTGTTGCTATGGGTATTACCGGCACTGATGTATCAAAAGAAACAGCGGAAATGGTACTCACCGATGACAACTTCGCGAGTATCGTATCCGCCGTGGAGGAAGGCCGGACTATATACGCGAATATCCGGAAGTTCGTCTTTTATCTGCTTTCATGTAATATCGGAGAGATTCTGACAATTCTCGGGTCCATGGTCGCGGGTATACCGATTCCCCTTACTCCGATACAGATTCTATGGGTAAATCTGGTGACGGACGGTGCTCCCGCCCTGGCATTAAGTGTAGAAGAAGGGGAACCGGACATAATGAAACGGAAACCCAGGAAGAGAAATGAATCGGTTATCAATTCGGAAATGCTCGCGGGATTCGCCGTTCAGGGAATTGTGATCGCAGCGTCGGTAATAATAGCTTTTTTGCTGGGAAGATCGTTTTACTCAGGTTCCATCTCCCACGCCCGGTCCATCGCTTTTGCTACATTGGTAACCGCCCAGATCATCAGAGGTTTTACTGTCCGTTCTCAGTATCATTCCATATTCTCGATCGGATTTTTCAGTAATAAATATATGGTGATGGCTATCCTGAGTTCAATTGTACTGCTCCTGGCGGTTGTATACATCCCGTTTTTAAACGGAGTGTTTAACACCACCCCTTTGACTCCCCGGGATTGGCTTGTAATACTTTCATTCGGTCTTGCCGCGCCTATCGCGGAAGAAATAACCAAGGTTTTCATACGAATGAAAAGGAAAAAATAGAAATGCCTGCTTACCGGGATAATTTTAGCAGCAGCTCTTTATCCCGGACAGCATCTATGGGCCGGGTGATGAGTTCATCAAGCAGCTCACCCGCCCGGGCACGGATGGGCGCGTTTTCTCCGATCTCTAAGCGGGGAATGATCAGAACAGGAAGCGCTCTTTCCCGGTCCGGCACCGTATCCTCGGTACAAAAGGTAACATCCGCCCGCTCCAGCTTCCCGGCAGAAAACGGCCGCAGTTAAGGGAGCACTGTATTGTGTGCCGTAAGATTCACTATAAATCCCCGGGCGGCCATACCTTCCGTTCACTCATTGCCTCCTGTGAGGTCAGGACCAAAATCAATGGTACGGCCGGCAAGGAAGAACCTGTTTTTAAGAAGGCTGTCCGCCTCTTCCGCGGCGTGATCCGGAAAACCGCGGGGGATCAAATCCGTCATCATCAAGGGAAAATCCCATCACTTTACCTCTTCATCGAAAACTACCGCCACTTTACCGCATTTTCCGTCAGCCATTGCCGTGTAGGCCTTATCAGCCTGCTCCAGGGGAAACCGGTGAGTCACAAGATCCTCCGGATGTATTCCCCAGTGTACCAGCCGCTCAACAAGCTCTTCCATTTTCCATATGGATGTAACCCAGCTGCCGTAAATGGTTTTTTGGTCGTGGATAATATCCGGGCTCGGATTAAAGCCGCAGCTGCCGCCTTCTCCGATAAAGCAGATCTTTCCCCATTTTCGGGCCGCCCGGATACAGGTGAGACGGGCCTGTTCGTTGGCGCTGCAGTCTATCGTTTTCTCGCATCCGGATCCGCCGGTCAACTCCATAATACGGTCAACATTGTCCTTACCGGCGGGAAGGATATGATCCGCCAGATTAAGCTTTTTGGCGAGCTCGATCCGGTATTCCGCCGCCTCAACTCCGATAATCATCCGTGCCCCTAACGCCCTGCAGAGCATCAAGGCGGCAAGCCCGACCGGGCCGAGTCCGGTTACCAGGACAGCATCATTCCCGCTGATTCCGATTTTTTCGAGCCCTTCGTACACGGTCCCGAAACCGCAGGCCACTTGAGCCCCGTCGGTATAGGTCAGAGAATCGGGGAGAAGAACCAGGTCCTTTTCTTCGGCCAGAATGTAGGGAGCCATGCCTCCGTCCCGCTGCCATCCGTAAGCGCGGCGGTATTTCTTACTGGTACAGCTGATCATATACCCCCGTCTGCAGTCGTTACAGATTCCGCAGCCCGATATATGATAGACAATAACCCGGTCTCCCCGGGTAAAACGTCTTGTTCCGGTACCGCATTTTACAATTTGACCGCATGGTTCATGGCCGGCTATTACCCCCTGGTAGCCTTCAGGTCCCTTTCCGACATGCTGATGATAAATCGCCCGTATATCACTCCCGCAGATAGTGGAAGATTTTGTCCGGATCAACACTTCACC
>CAYLLE010000118.1:0-11657 GCA_964384485.1 uncultured Spirochaetales bacterium
TATTCCCAGGGTAATCTGAATTACCGACGCCGCAGAACCTACAATGATCATCTTCGCGTATTTTCCTGTATATCCCACAGTTCCCGTTTTCTTAACCGCGAGGATAACCGCCGCTATGACGGCGATCATCAGCAAGATCCCGGAAAAAAAGATCATCAGCCCTGCTGTTAGATTTAGAATCATCATGGTTCTGAATATCGCGTATTTCTTTTGGGCTGTACATCCGGGTTTCTACTGAATTTACTGATAAAGGGCGGGTAAGTACAAATACGTAGCTAGTTTACGATGAATACCGTTTTAAAAGTCCGATTAATTCGATTCTGTTTTTGACCCCGCATTTGCGGTAGATGTTGTAACAATGGGTCTCTACGGTACGGGGAGAGATAAAGAGTTTTTCTGATATTTCCGGGCTTGTTTTTCCCGCGGCTATCAGCCGGATTATTTCTGCTTCCCTCCGAGAGATTCCGTAATCTTTTCCGAAGGACGGGGCGATTTCATCGTCCCGGCGGTGCTCGGTAAGCCGGTTCATGAAAATGAACAGCATGAGCAGACTCCAGATGAAGCAGTAGATGCCCACGGCGAGAATGTTTATCCTGAACGATTCCGCCGCCGGAATAAGACGGGGAAGAATTATTCCGAGGATGGATAAAAGCGCGTAGGCGGAGGCGGAAAATAGAAAGAACGGAAACATCAGCCTGACAGCCCCTTCCTGCTTTTTTCCCCGGCTCATGGCAAGCAGGGCAAGGGTAAAGAAGACCGCGTTGAACAGTATTGTTACCATCCTCCCCAAAAGGGTGATCGAAAATCCCAGGGATAAAACGATCAGAGCTGTTACAATGAAGGTAAATCCGGCGGTCCCGGGATGAAAAACCTTTGTGCCCCGGAATCCCGCGGCTCCGAGGAAGAACCGGGAACCGAAAAGCGCGATCAGCACCGATATTCCCGCTCTCGCGTAAGCAAAGGCGTAATCAAGCCAGGACACCGTGACCGGAAAGAATGCGGTCTGGAAAAAAATGTAGGTAGCAAAGAAAAGCCAAAATGCGTAGGAAAGGGTATAGAAGAGATAATCCGCGAGCCACGGTTCCCGGTATTTCCGGTGCAAGAGATACCCCAGCCCCAGGGAGGCAAACATGAGGGTAAAAGTAATCATGTTGAACCAAAGCATGAAATGATTCATGTTTTAGACGCTGAAACGGATATGCAGTATGTCTCCGTCCTGGACGGTGTAGTCCTTTCCTTCTAAACGGAATTTCCCTGCCTCTTTTACCCCTTTTTCGGAACCCGCCTCCACAAGATCGCCGTAGGAAAAACATTCAGCCCGGATAAACCCGCGCTGGAGGTCCGAATGGATCGCCCCGGCTGCCTCTACGGCGGGGGAATCTTTTCTCACCGTCCATGCCCGGACCTCATCCTCTCCAACGGTAAAAAAACTGATATAGCCCAGCAAAGAATAACAAGCCTGCGCCAGCCGCCGTCTGGCCGATTCGGATATCCCCATGTCCTCCATGAAAACCGCCGCTTCTTCAGGGTCCTCTAACAGTCCCAGTTCCATTTCGAACTTGCCTGCAAACTCGACGGTGCCGGGCAGCTTTCCGGCGATATCTCCGGCGGTTCCGAACGTTTCTTCGCTTGAGTTTATGATAAAAAGCATCGGTTTTAACGTAAGGAACTGAAAATGTGACACCGTTTTCAGGTCGTCTTCCGAAAGGCCAAGGTCCCGGACCGGTCTGTTTTCGTTCAGGATGTCCTGGATTCTGAGGAGTATTTTTTTCTCTTTCTCCGCCTGGGGAGTTTTTTTTCCCCGGCTGAAGTCCTTTTCGATCGTTTCCAGCCGACGTTCCGTCAGGATGAGATCGGCCAGGATCAGTTCATCCGAGAGGGCTTCCGCGTCCCGGAGCGGATCGGGCGGTCCGGAAACCGCGTCGATTTCGGGGTCGCTGAAGTTCCTGAGCACCCCGGCAAGGGCGTCTGAAGTTTTAAGAAGCTGAAGTGCCTGCGGTGTAAATAGACCTTCCCGTCCTGAGCCGGGAGCCATCCCCGCGAAGTCCACGATGTCCAGTGTGGCGTATACCGTTTTTTTCGGATTGTACATAGCCGAGAGTTTGTCTATCCGTTCGTCTTCCACGTCTACCAGTCCCACATGGGGTTCAGCTTTCGCGTCGGAATACGAGGAAGTTTCATGTTCCGTCCGGGTCAGGGCGCTGAATATGGTTGTTTTCCCCGAATTGGGGAGACCGATTATTCCTAATTTCATTGAGCAGGAGGATATACCAGGAATTGCCGTTGGTCAACCTCCCGGTCACTGCCGGAGCACACACGTGTTGTCTGGAATCGCTTTTCGTCGCATGTTCACTGCCGAACCAGGCTCCGGTATTCGGACGGGTTGATTCCTTCCAGTTTCTTGAACATCCGGAGGAATATGTTCCGGTTGTTGAATCCTACGGCGGAGCTGATGTCGGAAACAGTTCGGTTGGTCGACTGCAGCAGATTTTTTGCTTCCTGAATTCTGAGGTTTGACAGATACCGGTGGAAGTTTACCCCCACGGTCTGTTTAAAGTATCGGGAAATGTAACTGGAGGAGGTTCCGAACCGGTCCGCCATCTCGTCAAGATATATGTCCCGGGTGTAGTTTTCTTCTATATACTCAATAATGTTTTTGGGATCTATTTTTCCCGTGCCTTTTTCAAGCAGACGGCAAACAGTTTGTAAATAGCTTTCTGTTTTTAATTTCACATCTTGAATGTCCAGGGTTTTAAACGACGATGCCAGGGTCAGAATGTTTTTTTCAACAGGAATATCTTCTATTATATTTCTGTTTTCCGCCACACGGAGAGCGATAAAGATAAACTGCAGATACAGCTCCTTTAACGGTTCTTCGGCGATGTTCCCTTTTAGATTTCGTTCCACAATAGAGCCGCAGAGTGATTCCGCTTTCCCGTATTCTGAACGTTCCAGATGATTTTCCAGCCGGTGAATTTCATCATTGGTAAAAGTGAGGCCGTGGGGCTTCCCGTATATTTGAAATATCCGGATTGTTTCTTTACCCGAAGCAGCGGCAACCGTTTCCGCCCGCCGGGCTTCACTGTAGCTCTTCTGCAGTCCCGAAAGGCCGGTGTAGGTTCTTCCTATGCCGCTGTGAATCCTGAACAGGTACCTTTCAGGTTCGAGGATTTTTATCATCCCTTCTATCTTTTTCTGTATGTCCTTTTCATGCAGTTCGTTTTGAATGTTGAACAATAAGGCATACTTTCCCCCTTCCAGATGGATTGAAAACAGCTGTTCTTCCGGCTGCAGGGAATTCTGAAGGAGCTTGAACAGCCCGTGGGCAAGATGCTCAATCTCATTGAATTTATGTTCCTTCAAAAATGCCTGGGTAGGAAATATGGCGCAGACAGCAACACAGAATTTCGGCAAGGTAAACTGTATGTTATTGTTCCGGAGAAACATTACCGGCTCGCTCTCCGACTCTCCGGTGTCCTGCATCAGAGCAAGCAGATAGTGTTCGCTCGCGGCGGGAAGAAGGGTGGTCACCTCCTTTTTAAGTTCCATGTAATGATGGAGGAGATTTTCCACATGTTTTGATACCGTGGATAAATCCTCCTTTCTTATCCTGTTTATCGCACCTTCCAGAGACTCTTCCCCGCTGATATATTGATTGTTTTTCTGAATGGAAGTGATGATAGTATGTACCGGACGGTATATCCCGCTGCTCATCACCCAGGAAATAATAAACGCTGCGATCAGACCGGCGCAGAGAATGCTTAAAAAGATAATGTGAAAAAATCGGAACTCTCTGCGGATATCTCCGGAAGGGATGAATGTCGCGGCAACGGTGGTTCCCCAGATGGTGTTCGGAGTTCGGAAGTAAAGTTCAATCCCCCCTTTTATCTTGATTCGGTAGGAGGTATCCGAAAAACCGCTTTGATCTCCCTGATTCGTGATCTCTGATTTGGAGAACTCATGATCTGCGGCAAGGATATTTCCGAAATTCTCTATGGAAAGTGAGACAGTGCTGTTTTCCGTGGGATTGTATTTTTGTACAACTCCTTTAATTACCGATGTCTCCAGTTCAATAATGAGCGGATCGGGGCGGGTATCGAATCCGTATTGATTGATGATGAGCGTGAGGTTCGAACCGGTATATGCCAAATGGACATATCCAAGGGAGTGGGGAATCCGGGTGACATTGACTTCGGAATAAAATCTTTCTTTTAAATCCGTTCTGGTGATGCTTTCTGTTCCGTCACTGCTCAAAAGAAGATCGTTGTACAGATGGTAAAAATAAACATTTTTAATCATGGGGTTTGTTATCCGAAAATAATTGAGCAATTCACATCCCTCAACCACCATCATATATATGCCCGGCTTAAGAATATCTCCGCTTTCGGAAATGGTCCTGATGCTGCGGTCATCCAGCACGATGTTTGAGCTGTAAAGAATATTCGTTATGGAAGAGTTGATCTCATGGATAGCCGACTTTATGCGCTCCCGGTATCCGATGATCAGGCGTGATTCAAACTGATATACGTAATAGATATACCAGATTATGCTGATCACCGAGAAAATAAGCATAGGAATAAGGGAAAGCTGGAGAATTCTGAAGAAAATCCGTCCCTTTATAAGTTTCGTCTTTGCCATGGTTATGCAAGAATTATAAATCTTCTATACATGCGCTGTAAACTAAAAAATTGGAAGGTAAAAAAATGTATCACCGGTGAAAATTGTATCATCGATTTGGTCAAAAAATGTATCAAAGCCGAAAATTATAATCTATACACCGCTTCATACCGGTTTTACCCTCAATTCTTATGAAAATATCAGTCAAACGCCGGGATCGGATCGGCAGCTTTGAGCCGTTCCACTCGAAAACAGGTTTTATTAAAAGTATTAAAAAAGATCCTGCTCTATATTTGATTCTTGTTATTCCGATTATCTACTATTTAATATTCAAATATGAGCCCATGCTGGGGAATATAATTGCGTTTCGAAAATTCCGGCCCGGAGGTTCCATTTTAGGTTACAAATGGGTTGGATTCCGGTATTTCAAGATATTCATTACCGATCAGAAATTTTGGGAAGTATTCAAGAACACGCTTGTATTAAGCGGGCTGACACTTTTAATAAGCTGGCCTGTTCCGATTATATTCGCTCTTCTCCTGAACGAGATTCATTCCATTAAATTCAAGAAAGCAGTACAGGTTATTTCATACCTCCCTCATTTTCTCTCTCTGGTTGTTGTTTACGGTCTAATTCAGAAGATCCTGTCACCTTCCACCGGAGTAATCAATGATATTCTGCGAGCCCTGGGGCGTGATCCCGTCCATTTTCTTCTGGAGCCGGGCTGGTTTCGGCCTGTGTATATCATATCGGATATTTGGCAGAACACCGGCTGGGGCGCCATCGTTTATCTGGCGGCTCTTACATCTATTGATCCGCAGCTGTATGAGTCTTCGGAGATAGACGGAGCGAGGCGTTTTCAGCAGACCCTCTACATAACCCTTCCGGGGCTGCTCCCCACAATTACGGTGCTGTTAATCCTGCAAATAGGAAGGATTCTGTCGTTGTCCTTCCAGAAAATTCTCCTGCTCTATAATCCCATGACGTATCCGGTCGCCGATGTAATACAGACTTACGTCTACCGGATGGGTTTGCTTCAGAATAATTTCAGCTATGCCACGGCCATCGGATTTTTTGAATCGATAATCGGTCTTTTTCTGGTTATTTCAGCGAATAAAATAGCCCGGAAGGTTTCGGACACATCATTATGGTGAGGCGGATAAATGAGTAATATGGAAAATAATGATCATATCAAGGAATACCGTTCTAAAAATTCTCCGGGATTCAGATTCTTTAATACCGCCCTTATGATATTCGTCATTTTGGTGACTCTCTATCCTATTTGGTATATTACCGTCACGTCGCTGAGTTCGGAGAACGCGGTTGTCAGCGGTAAGGTCTCATTAGTACCGATCTCTCCCACCCTGAAGGCGTATGAGCTCGCGTTCACTTATCCCACTTTCTGGATCGGATACCGGAACACCATTGTCTACACATTGACGGGTACATTAATCGGAATATGTTTGAATATCATGTGCGCCTATCCGCTGTCGCGGAAGCGGCTGTGGAAGCGGTCGCTGCTGACAAAGTTTTTTGTGTTCACCATGTTCTTTAATGGGGGAATAATACCCAATTACGTGCTGATCAACTCTTTAGGATGGATAGATACCATTTGGGCGGTGGTTGTTCCGCCGGCGGTAACAGTCTGGCACCTCATGATTGTCCGGACCTTTTTTCAGACCATTCCTGAGACACTGGAGGAGGCCGCCCAGATTGACGGGATGAACTCCTTCCAGATTCTTCTAAGAATCATTCTCCCGCTTTCGAAACCGATACTTGCCGTAATTGCCCTGTTTCTGGCGGTTTTTCAGTGGAATAACTGGTTCGGTCCCCTGATTTATCTGAATTCCACCAATAAATATCCGGTCACGCTGATCTTGAGAAATATTTTAGACGGCGCGAGACTTGCCGCCGAGGAGGGGAGAGATATCGACGCCATTCCTCCGGCGGAAACCCTGAAAGCCTCAGCGATTATAATTGTGACCTTTCCCATATTGATGCTTTATCCTTTCCTTCAGCGTTATTTCGTCAAAGGGATGTTGATCGGGTCCATTAAGGGATAGACCGGAGACAGCAAATGATTTTACCGGCTTTTGCCGATAAAAAATATTATTATAAAGGAGAATCAGAATGAAGAAATGCATTGTCTTTTTTTTGTTCGTCTTGATCATGCCGTGGTTTCTGAGCGCCGCGGGTACCCAGGAAGAAGTCTCAGCACCGGAAGAGCCGCTCGCCATCACAATTATGGTGGATGATCCCTCTACACAGCCGTTTAATCCGGATTGGCTGATCATAAAGGAGATCGAAAAGCGGAAGAATGTGAAGCTGGACGTGATGGCGGTACCGACCTCGGATTTCAAAAACAAGCGGAACATCCTTCTCAGCGCCGGCGATATGCCCGATATCATCACGAAAACCTGGCCGAACGACATCACCTCTTATGTAGGATCAGGGGTTCTTTTGCCGGTTAGTGATTACCAGCAGGAACTCCCTAACTTCGAAAAACTGGTTAAGGAGTGGAACCTTTCGGGAGAAATCGATGAATTTGTCCGAGCAGTGGACGGGAAATTCTATATTCTGCCCGGCTTCACGAAAAACATTGTAAACACCGTCGGTATAGGAATCCGGAAAGATCTCTTTGAAAAACACAATTTAGACACTCCGGAATCGTATGAGGATCTCTACCGTGATCTCAAAACACTGAAGGAAGAGTATCCGGATAATTTCGGACTGTCGGATAAGTTCAAGGGGAATCAACTGCTGTCCTATATTTGTCAGTCCTTTGATACCAGCGCCGGATGGTCTTTGGAACAGGGATTCCTGTATGACAGAGAGAACGACAAATGGGTCCATGCCCCCACCACGGAAGGATACAAGAACATGCTCACCTATCTGAATAAACTGGTGGATGAAAGACTCCTGGATATCGAAACGTTTACCCAAACTCCCCAAGCTCTGCGGCAGAAAATTTTCAATGGGAATGTTGCCGTGTCCAGTATGAACTGGACCCAAAAAGAGGAATATGAGGTGGAAACAAAGAAGGCCAGCGGGAAAGAGGTTGTCTGGGAAGTTATACCGCCTCCGGCGGGACCCGCCGGAACCCGTTCATATAAATCCAGCAACAGAATCAGTAGCGGACTGATCTTATCTTCTAAACTCGCTAAAAACCCGAGGCTGAATGAGTACCTGGATTTTATTGACTGGATGTATTATTCAGAAGAAGGACGGCTTCTCGGAAACTGGGGAGTTGAGGGAATCACCTTTGAAATGGTTGACGGAAAACCTGATTTAACCGAATCCATCTTTAATTGGGATAGTCCTGACGCGCCGAAGTATCTAGGCCGGGATTACGGAGTAGAGATGCCTGCTTTCAGAGTCGTGAAGGATCCGGTTAAGGTATACGACGAGTTTAGTCCCGAAGTTGCAGACTATATAAGACTTCTGGATGAAAACAATTTTTCTACATTATCAAATCCCACATTAGCAGCGAATGAGGATGACGCGGAAATGCTCAACCTCGGCGCATCCCCCCTTTTGGATTATACGAACCAAATGACCATGGCGTTTATCCTGGGTTCGGAAGACATCGAAACCGGCTGGGATGATTACGTAAACGAAACGGTCCGGAAAAAACGGGACGACCTGGTTGACCTGGTCAACCGGATCTGGCAGAACAAAAACAAGTAAAAAAGGTTATATAAAACATTTTCGCGGCTGACCCGGGGTCAGCCGCTTTTACATAAACCGGAGACCCCGCTGCCCCCGCAGGGTCATGTCCCCCTCCGGTTCATACGGTTCAGCGGGGATTCCCGTGAATCTGCCGTCTGTAAGCCATTCACTGTCGCCGCCGTAGAGGTTCTGCTTCAGGAGATCGGTCAGCTCCCGCGTCATATCCGCGGCATCCGGATTGCCGGCGAGATCTACCGTCTCTTCAGGATCTTCGGCTATGTTAAAGAGCTGGAACCGGTTTCCCTCCGCGAAATAGATGAGTTTGTAATCTCCCTTCCTGATCATCCGCTGAGCGTCCCTTCCTTCTCCGTGTTCTCCGTAAAGGTAGTTTCGCTTTTTGTCTCCCGCCAGGCTCAAAAGGTCAACGTTTCCCGGTACCGGAATTCCGGCCAGATCAAGAACGGTAGGCATTATGTCACCGTACTCGGCAAAGCGGGAATCGACGGAACCGGGGGCGAGACTTCCCCAACTCCCCGATTTAGGGGGCACCACGATAAGGGGTATTTTCGCGGTCATTTCATAAAAGTGGGCCATGCACCATAGGCCGTGTTCTCCGGCCATATGACCGTGATCGGAGGTAAACACCACAATCGTGTTATCCAGGAGTCCTGCTTCCCGGAGGTATCCGAGGACCACCCGGATCTGGTGATCAATATGGGTGATGGTGGCGTAAAAAGCCCGCCGTGTGACATCCTGCTGTTCCTTTGTTGCCCGGGCCATGGGCTCCATCGCCCGGTTGCTCCGGCGCTGTACGTAATTCGGGAGTGATTCAAACCGGGATGACCAATTCCCGGAGACCGGATCTTTTACCGGAATGTCCCGGTAGAGGTCCATATACGCTTTAAGCGGGGTAAGGGGCGGATGGGGCGCTGAAAAAGAAAGGTACCAGAGTGAGGGTTTGCTCGGATCCCGTCTCCGTATAAAGCGGCACATCTGTTCGGCGGCCCAATTGACCGGATGCACCCGTTCGGGAAGATGCCACTGCCGGGTTACCCAGGAGTTTTGGGTCATTCCGTGGGCGTACTCCCGGCCGCCGAATCCCTGATCCGCCAAAAACAGTTCATAGTCATCCGCGGTCCCGTCGGGTATATCCCTGAGCTGATGCCTTCCCTGATCATCCACAAGAAAATCATCGAAGCCGATACGGTTCCGCTGCGGATACACATGAAGTTTTCCTACCCCGTAACACTGATAACCGGATTTCTTGAAACAGTCCGCCATGGTGGGATAATCGGGAAACGGATCGCCTTCCCGGTATTCCCGGAGGCCGTGGGCTTTTGGACTCATACCGGTCATCAGGCTTCGCCGCGCGGGAATGCAGCTGGGGCAGGCCGAGTAGGCGTTGGAAAAACGCACACCGGCGTGGGCCATTTGGTCAATGGTGGGGGTCATCACTGAAGGGTGTCCCGCTGACCCAAGCATGAGACCGCTCAGATGGTCAGTACAGATAATAAGCACATTCGGTTTTTGCATACATCATGGTAAACCGGAAGCAGATGAGCGTCAATATTACAGATTTAATAATTTACAATAGATTTCAGCTGTAATGAGAATATATCGCGTTATGATCCCTGGTGCTCTAAGCAGCGGGGCAAGATGTTTTTCGGGAAAATATCCGTCATTAGGCGGATGAAGTAGACCATGCGGGTTTACCGGGCCGGGGAATACGCCCACGGCATTTTTGTAAACAGCGAAAAGTAATTGTCATGATTCCTCGGGACCTTTACCGGGTATTGACAATATGACGTATTATGCGGATAAAAAGATATGATCATTACAGCAGCCGAAATGAAACCGAAACGTCTCTTATTTATCCCGGCGGGTTCGGTGCGGTCTGAGTGATTCAGGTATGCAGATAAAGCGGTCCCGTCTTCGGCGGGGCTTTTTTTTTGCGGTGCTTCATAACGCGGACATAAAATACAAAACAGGAGGAATGAAAATGGCAGAGACATTACGAGTGGGGATTATCGGCGCTACCGGTATGGTGGGACAAAACTACATCCGTCTACTTTCGAACCATCCCCGGTTTAAGATCACCCATTTAGCGGCTTCGGAGCGGTCCGCGGGAAAAACCTATCGGGAAGCCGCTGGGGGCCGCTGGCAAATGACCGTTCCAATCCCCGACAAAATAAAAGATATGCGGGTAGCTGATGTCCGGAATATAGAAAAGGCGGCGGAAAATTGTGATTTTATTTTTTCCGCGGTCAGCTTAGGCAAGAATGAGATCCGAGAACTCGAACAAGAATACGCCCGGGCAGAGATACCCGTTGTTTCCAATAACAGTGCCCACCGGACCACACCATGGGTCCCCATGATTATCCCGGAGGTGAATCCGGAGCATTTAAAATTGATTCCGCTCCAGCAGGAGAAAATGGGATGGAAAACCGGGTTTATCGTCACAAAACCGAACTGCAGCATACAGGGATACATGCTTGCGCTTGCCGCTCTCCGAGCCCGGGGGTTTTATATGGAGGCGCTCCATGTATCAAATTATCAGGCTCTGTCCGGTTCAGGATATCCCGGTGTATCCGCCCTGGATGTAACGGATAATATCTACCACTTGCCCGGTGAGGAAGAGAAAAACGAATGGGAGCCGAAAAAAATTTTCGGTACAGTAACGAAGGGCGTTATAAAAGATTCCTCCGATATCAGCATCAGCGCCTCCTGTGTCAGAGTGGGCGTGAGTGAGGGGCATATGTCCAATGTCAGTGTTCTTTTCAGGGGAGGGAAGCCCAAAAAAGAACAGCTGCTGGAAGCGTTCAGGACATTTCGGGGGCTACCGCAGGAACTCGGTCTTCCATCAGCGCCTCTCCCGCCTCTGGTGTACCTGGATGATGAAAACGCGCCTCAGCCGAAACGGGACAGATGGACGGGAGACGGAATGGCCGCGGCGGTAGGACGGATGCGGGAGTGTCCCGTGTTTCATTGGAAGTTTACTTCCCTTACGAGCAACACCGTACGGGGAGCGGCCGGGGGAGCGGTACTCACCGCGGAGTTATTGGCCGCTAAGGGATACATTAATAAAAGTATATGAGGATTGATGCAGATAATCTCCCGGTTGACTCCTGGGCGGAACCTTACCGCGGCTGGTATTACTATCCGGAACAGGGCGGATACGAATTGGAAGCCGGCGCTCAGGGATTCGGCGCCGCTTTTTCCCGGGACCTCCTTCATTGGAAACGATACCCCCGGAACCCGGTAATAAAAAATTATCCCCGGGGATATGACGCGCTTTTGGCGGCGAATCCCCAGGTGTACCCAGCAATTCCCGGTGATCACATTCGCATTAAAATTTATAAATTGTTTTATTA
>CAYLLE010000119.1:0-11482 GCA_964384485.1 uncultured Spirochaetales bacterium
GCGGATGTATTAAATTTTAAAAAAACAACTTCCATGGCAGGTCTGATATGAAAACGATAATTTTCCCGTCATTACTTGTTTTCATTACAACTATTGCC
Source organism: uncultured Spirochaetales bacterium (assembly GCA_964384485.1). Lineage (GTDB taxonomy): Bacteria > Spirochaetota > Spirochaetia > CAYLLE01 > CAYLLE01 > CAYLLE01. Next base: position 99 of record CAYLLE010000119.1, read on the forward strand.
GCTGCCCAACCGGGGCATCCGGAATGGATTGAAGGACGCTGGCTTTCGGGAAACGACCACATTTGGGTCTTTGAAAGAATTAATAATGGAGATGAAGGGATCATCACTGTATATGAGAATGATGAAATCATAGAAGTGTGGGGCTGGCGCTGGAAAGGAAATGAAACCTACCACATAAAAAGATACTATAACCATTACGAATCATTTGTTGTCTATGTTATGGGTAACAACAAATTCAGATTACAGAGTTTCAGAGATGCAAATACCTCATGGGTTCTAACACGACTGGAAAAAACGCTTCCCGAATTGGAGGAAAGCTTATAATCGGCGAAAGAATCCTTCGACAATAGTTAGCTATCTGTTTGGTATCACCTTGCTCTTGACCGGTAAGCACCCCCAGAGTACCGGACATATCATTATCAAAAGCAGACAGCATCAGTTTATTTTTTTGTTTTTACCTTGAGTATACGGTATAATTCAATACCAAAAGAGGGAAAGGATGCCTCAATCAGCAAGTAAAAAAACCATTCTGCTCGTGGAAGACGAGGCTGTAATCGCCATGGACGAAGTCATGACCCTCAAGGATCACGGATTCGACGTTATCAGTGTCCGGAGCGGAGAGAAAGCCATAGAAACAGTGGATTCTCATTCAGTCGATATGATCCTTATGGATATCGATCTGGGGTGCGGGATGGACGGGACGGAGGCTGCCGAGATCATTCTCAAAGAACATGACCTGCCCATCGTGTTTTTATCTTCCCATACTGAACCGGGTATCGTAGACAAAACGGAAAAAATTACATCATACGGCTACATCGTCAAGAACAGCGGAGAAACCGTCCTAATTGCTTCCATTCGGATGGCATTCCGGCTCTTTGAGGCTAACCGGGAACGGAAAGAGAAGAATCTGCAGTTGGAAACCCTGTTCAATAACGCGCCTGATCTTATCGGCCGGCTTGACCGGAATAAAAAACACTTGTATGTGAATCAGTCACTGTGCGCGTTTATGGGGATACCATTTGATGAATATGTCGGAAAAAACATCGATGAGTTGGGTGCTCCTGAGGATCTTTCACGGAAATGGAACGGGGCGGTGAACCTGGTTTTTGAAACCGCAGAGGAAAACGAAGTCGAGTTTACGGTCGGGAAAGGTGATGGTGTCCAGGTAATCGAAAGCAAGATCGTCCCGGAAATAATCGAACACGGAACTGTTAAAACTGTGGTGGTGATCTCCCGGGATATAACTGAACGGAAGAGGAATGAAGACCTGCTCCGTCAGCAGGAGCAGTATATGCAGCGGGTTTTCAACGGAATCGGGATGGCTGTGTTTGTTGTGGAAGTCGAAGGAGAGCGGTTCTTATTATCAAAACTAAATCAGCTCTACAAAAAATCCATAATAGAACAGTTCGGATTTGAAGATTTCACCGGGAAATACTTGGACGAATTATACAGCATACTGCCTTCCCAAATTGTGGATGCGGCCGCAAACAATTATATCCGATGCGTGGAATCGGGAGAGGAGATACAGTATGAGGAGCCTGGTCCGGTTGTCGACGGAATCCAGACCTTCTTTTTTACCCGGCTCTCCCCGGTAAAAGATACCCACGGAAAGGTGTCCCGCATTATTGGGAGTACCATGGATATTACCTCCAGAGTGCAGTCAGAACAGGAACTCAAGCTGAGCGAAGAACGGTGCCGCATGATCAGCAATATCAGTGTTGATTACGCTTATTGTCACCGGCTAAAAGGTGACGGTTCATTAGAACCGGTCTGGCACATCGGTTCTTTTGATCATATTACAGGGTACACCCCGGAAGAGCTGTACCGGTTAGGAGGGTGGCGTTCCCTCATCCATACCGAAGATATTCCGAGAACAAGAGAATACGTGGAGACGCTGCTGAGCGGGAAGGAAACATCCGTGACCGCCAGGATCATAACGAAAACCGGAGAACACCGTTGGATTCGCGACAAGGGAAGGCCGTGGATCGAAGAAGAATCAGGCAAAGTTATCGGAACCTACGGGGCTGCCGTTGATGTAACGAATCAGCATGAAATAGAAGAAGCATTACGTGCCAGCAAAGAGCGGTTACGGAAGATTTTTGAAACAGAGAATGTGGCCATCGCCTTGAGCAGAGCGGAAGACGGAGTCTACCTGGAAGCTAATCCCGGATTCCTAAAAGTAACCGGATATAATTATGATGAAATAATCGGCCGTTCGTCCCAGGAGCTGGATTTTATGACCGACGAATATCGCCGAAAGCTTGCAGACGGAATTAAACAATACGGATGTTTGAAGGACCGGGAATTAACCTTTCCGACAAAGAGCGGCGAAAGAAAAACAGTACTTTTTTGCATTAATTCAATCATTATAGATAACACTGAATGTTTTCTAGCTGTCATGACCGATATAACCAAACAAAAAGATGTCGAAAAAACACTTCGGAATCAGGAAAATAAATACAGACAGATGTTCATGCAGCACAGCGCAATCATACTATTAATAAATCCGGATGCAGGCGGGCAAATTATAGACGTTAATAAGTCCGCCGTTGATTTTTACGGATACACCCGGAAGGAGTTTTTAACGAAAAAGATTACTGATATCAACCTGCTTCCCGACGCGGAAGTAAAAGAGCATATGGAGCGCGCGAAGCTTCGAAAGCAGGAAATCTTCGAATTCAGACACAAACTCGCGGACGGAACGGTAAAAGATGTGGAGGTTCATTCCAGTCCAATTTTTATTAATGAAAAATGGATACTCCGCTCCATTATCCGGGATATCACCGACCGGAATAATATTCTCCGGGAAAAAGAAATTCTCATGCAGGAACTGAATCACCGGGTAAAAAACAACCTTTTGATGATCAGTTCGCTTATCAGTCTAAAAAACCATTCCCTCGGTTCCCTCGCCGATCTGTCTGATTTGATTCATCAAGTGGACGCAATCAGAATTATACATGAAAAACTGTATCAATCAGATACTATATCCGTGATAAATTTAAAAGAATATTTGAATGATTTATTTACTACGATCTTTTCCTTTAGTCCCAAAGAGGTAACGGTGACCAGTTCCGTCGAAATAGAAACAATCAAAACTAGGACTGCTATTCCCTTGGGGCTTATTATAAACGAGGTAGCCACCAACGCGATCAAACACGGCTATGCCGGCGTAGAAAAACCCGCGTTTACTATCAGCTTTAAAAAGGCGGACAATCAGTACATCTTAACATTATCAAACACCGGAAATCCTTTTCCGGAGAATGTTGACATGGAGAATCCCGAGACCCTCGGATTGCGTCTGATCTCAGCGCTAGTGGAACAGCTGGACGGAACGCTCCACCTGGTCCGGAAACCCCGCCCTGTTTATACGATACAGTTTCCCGCCTGAATGCCGCAGCTGAGGGCAGAAGGGGCGTCCCGGGATTGACAACCTTCTGTGGAACATGATGAACTTGAGGCATGGAACACGGAATAATTTATCCGGACACACAAAGCGCCGCTTTTCCCGGGATTTGCGAAACGAAGGCCGGCACATGGATCAGCACATTCCGGACCGCACCGGAAAAGAACACGGTTACCGGGCAGCGCCTCAACGTCTGCCGGTCCTGCAACCGGGGTCAAACCTGGAGTGAGCCGGAGGTACCGTTTTCCGGTACTTCCGTAAACGGGAAACCCGGCCTTTTCCGGGGCGGATATTGCACGCCCCTCCCCGACGGTACAATATTGATGGTGCTCTGCTGGGTGGATCATTCCGATCCTTCCCTCCCCTTTTATAACACCGAAACGGAAGGACTCCTGGACACAAGAATATTTCTTTCACGGTCCGCCGATGACGGAATAACCTGGGAGAAGCCGGTTCTTATTGATACATCACCCTTCACTGTCCCTACTCCCATAACCGGGCCGGTCCTGATAGGTGAAAATGAATGGGTGCTCCAGTTTGAATTGAATAAACATTACCGGGACACGGAAAAATGGATCCATTCTTCTGTTTTAATGTTTTCCCGAGACCAGGGCGAATCCTGGCCGGAATACCGCGTTCTGAGCCGGGATCCGGACATTTTTTACTGGGACCAGCGGCCGGCATTCACGGGGAGCCGGAAGATGCTGAATCTTTTCTGGACCTTTGACAGAAAGCAGGCTGAATACCGGAACATACACGGCAGCATTTCTGAAGATTCCGGAAGAAGCTGGTCGGAATTCTTCGACACCGCCATACCGGGACAGCCGGCTCAGCCGGGGTGTCTGGAGAACGGGATGTACTGCATGGTCTATATCGACCGGCGGGGCGAACCCGAAATCAGGATCACGTTCAGTAAAGACCGGGGTAAAACCTGGGAACCCGGGGAAACACTTTACCGTCACACAAAACCGGGCACGGAAGAATACCGTAAACAGAACATGAACGATGCCTGGGACGAAATGGGGAAGTTTTCCGCTGGGCTCCCCTGTACTCACCGCTTGAGAAACGGAGATCTGCTAATATCGTTTTACGCGGGCCCAGTCACCGACCGGACCGCAATACACTGGATACTCATTTCCCGGGAGGAACTGTCAGTACTGGCCGGGGAAAGATAGAAAAATTATTTTTAATTTATTGAAAATATATATAGCCTAACTGTTGAAAAAGGTGTACATTTTCATCCGTCCAGATGGACATTCACTTTTCCTTCAGGAGGGGGCGTATGAAACAAAGCGTTCCTGATCATATCCCTCTGCGGTAGACCGATAATTGATATCTACGCGCAGACTGCTAAGCCCTTTATTTAGAAAACAGGATCTCAAACTGCCGTTTTTCGGATGCCCTGAATGAATATGCATCCTGAAATTCGGTCTTATCTGATACTGTACACTCAAACGACTAAAATTAAATTTCATTATCTCACAAAAGCCGGAGGCTTAAAGCATGAACAATAATGTACGGTGCTTATCAAGGACGGAAGAAGATATTCCGTCCTTCCCCATCAGCCAAAACAGCAGATGGTTCAGGCAGGTATTTTTCCCTGACGCGGAGGAGGAAGACTGGAACAACTGGAGATGGCAGCTTAGAAACCGGATTGTCAGCCCGGGCGCCTTGAAAAAGATTCTCCCCCTCCACCCCGGAGAGGAAGAACTTTTTGGAAAACGGGACACGATGTTTCCGTTCAGCATCACCCCCTATTTTCTCTCCCTTATTAAAGGAGAATCGGACGGACTCCGGAAAACGGTAATTCCGGTCAGGGAGGAGCTGGAAATCAGTCCCGACGACATGATTGATCCGTTAGCCGAACATGATGATACCGCGGCACCGGGACTGGTACACCGGTATCCGGACAGGGTTCTTTTCCTAGTTACCGATTTCTGCAGCACCTATTGCAGATACTGCACCCGCTCCAGGCTTGTGGGAAAACAGACCGTGCTGCGCAGGAGGAATAGGTGGAATCGGGGAATTAGTTATATTGCTTCTCATCCGGAAGTCCGGGATGTCCTTCTTTCGGGCGGTGATCCCCTGACCTTAGATGATGAGGATATAGAATGGCTGTTAAGCCGGCTCCGGGCAATACCTAATGTAGAAGTAATCCGGATCGGCACCAAAGTGCCGGTTGTTCTTCCCATGCGGATTACCAATTCCTTAACCGATATACTAAAAAGATATCATCCTCTGTGGATGAGTATCCATTTCAGTCACCCCGATGAATGTACGGAAGAGACAGCCGGCGCGTGCGGAAGGCTGGCGGATGCCGGTATTCCCTTGGGCAGTCAGACGGTGCTTCTAAAAGGGGTAAACGACCAAACCGGAACATTGACCCGGCTCTTTCAGCAGTGCATGAAGATGCGGGTACGGCCCTACTATCTCTACCAATGCGATCCGGTCAGGGGAACATCCCATTTCCGGACTCCTGTTGAACGGGGACTTGAGTTAATCGAAGAGATACGGGGGTTCACTTCGGGATATGCCGTTCCCGCGTATGTGGTGGACGCTCCCGGAGGAGGCGGCAAGATACCGCTGCTGACCGATCACATTGCCGGCAGGACGGAGGGGAAACTGCTCCTGAAAAATTATGAAAACAAGGTGTTCAGTTATCCCGATCCGGAAGGAAACATCGTAAACTGCAGGATGGAAAAATGAAAATAGCCCTTTTGGCAAACCTGAAGAAGAACGCCCCGGTCATGGAGGGAATTTCAAAAGATCAATGGGATGACCTTGACGGCGAGGAAACAATTGAAAACATCTTGTCGTCAATCAAGGCCGGGGGTCACACTGCCGAATTTTTTGAGGCCAATATCAACTCCCCCCACAACCTTATATATAATCTTACGCAGTATAAACCTGACCTGTGTTTTAACATAGCGGAGGGACATTTCGACGTAAGCCGGGAAGCCCAGATTCCCGCTCTGCTTGATATGCTTCAAATTCCGTATACCGGAAGTGATGTTCTGACCCTGGCTTTGTGCCTGGACAAACCCATGACCAAACGTATATTTCATTATCACGAATTGCCTACTCCGGAATTCCAGGTATTTGGTTCTCCCGACGAACCGGTAAACGAAGATTTAACGGATGACGAGGAACTCAGGTTTCCCCTTTTTGTTAAACCGAGCAGGGAAGGAACCGGAATCGGGGTTACCGGGAAAAGTATTGTTCGTACGGCCGCGGAACTCAAAAGCCGTTTGCGTGAACTAATCACCAGGTACCAGCAGCCCGTTCTCTGCGAACGGTTCATCCCGGGAAGGGAGATCACCGTCGGGATTCTTGGAAATCTTTCCGTTCCGGCCGCCAGGCGGCTGAACGACAGAACCGCGCCGGCAGTACTTCCGGATGAGCTGATTTATTTTCCGCCCATGGAGATCGATCTTGACAAGTACAGCCCGTCGGAAGAAAAGCTCTATACAAACAAGGTGAAAGTGGAACTGGTTCATCAGTTCCATTACACCTGCCCGGCCGAGATCCCCGCGGACCTCCGGGCGCAGCTGTTCCGGTTCGCCGCCGCCGCCTTCCGGGTTACCGGCTGCAGAGATGTTGCCCGGGTAGACTTCCGGATTGAGGAGGGAACGGGAACACCGTTCCTGCTGGAAATTAATCCCCTCCCCGGATTGAATCCTGAATACAGCGATTTATGCATCGAGGCAAAAGCCCACGGATGGGATCATCCCCGGCTGATTAACGAGATAATCGACAGCGCGGCTTACCGGATCAGGTTAAAGTAAAAGACATCATGAGGAATAGCATCGAAACGCGGCGGCTTCAAATCATTAATCCCTTTGCGTTTTACACGAATAACATTATTATAATTGTAACGAAGGATAAAAAACTGCTGTCAACCGCGTTAATACTTAGTATCGTAACAATTGTTTACAACCTGGGAGAAGGTATTGTTTCAGTGTTCTTCGGTGTACAGGACGAGACTCTGGCGCTCTTCGGTTTCGGCGTGGACAGTTTTGTGGAAGTAATCTCCGGATTGGGGATCGCGCACATGATTCTCCGGATAAAACGGCACGGTATCGAATCCCGCGGCAGCTTCGAGAGAACCGCCCTAAAGATCACCGGAACTGCCTTCTTTCTCTTAACGGCCGGGCTGGTCACCGGAAGCGTAATCAGGGTAATCATTCAAGCTGAACCGGAAACTACCATGGTCGGGATCATCATTTCTTCGATATCGATTGCCACCATGTATTTCCTATACCGGGCAAAATTATCGGTTGGGAGAAAGCTGTCTTCAGATCCGATTATCTCAGACGCGGCCTGCACGAAAACCTGTTTCTACCTGTCCTTTCTCCTTTTAGCATCAAGCCTGCTGTATGAACTCTTCTGTATTCCCTACATAGATGCCGCAGGCAGTCTGGGGATCGCCTACTACGCCTTCAAGGAAGGCCGGGAAGCGTTTGAGAAAGCCCGGGAATCTGACTAACCCGCGGCTGTAGAGAGGAATATTTATATAATCCTGCCGTCTAAGGAGATATCATGAACGAAAAACATCATCTTTCCCTCGAGTGGTTTCAGAATGCCAAGTTCGGCCTCTTCATCCACTGGGGCCTATACGCGATTCCGGCCGGATACTGGAACGGAGAAAAGAGCGTAAACTCGGCTCACATCCAGTGCCGGAGCGGCATACCCCTGAAAGAATATTCCGCCCTGGCCGCTGAATTCAACCCTCAAGGATTTGACGCGTCATTTTATGCCGATTTGGCGCTGAATGCGGGCATGAAATATCTGGTTTTTACCGCGAAGCACCACGACGGATTCGCCATGTACCGGAGCAGCGTTTCATCCTACAACATTGCTGAGGCGACACCATACGGGAAAGATCCGCTTTTCGAACTCAGCACTGCCTGCAGAGAAAGAGGTCTTAAATTCGGCGCGTATTACAGCCACGGCCGTGACTGGGAGCATCCCCACGCGGCAACCGGAAAACCGGGCACGAAATCGGAAGGCTGGCGGAGCAATCTGGTGGATTATCCTGATGAAGCTTCGAAAGACATAACAGTTTACATTCGGGAGAAGGCCCTTCCCCAAGTGGAAGAAATCGCCGCTTACCTTCCCCAGCTTGACCTTTTCTGGTTCGATACTCCGGAACGGATAAACCCGGAACTCGCTAAGCCCTTTGTAACCGCGATCCGGAAGCACAAGCCTGAATGCCTGATGAACGGGCGGATCGATAATCAGTCCGCGCTGGCCGATTTCCTTGAAGCCGCGGATCACAGTGAGCTGGAAACGGACCAGCCATGGGAAACGCCTGATACCATAGGCAGTTACTGGGGTTATCATAAGGACGACAAAAACTGGAAAAGTCCGGAGGAGATAATTGCCCGGCTCAGGAAGATCAATGAAGCGGGGGGTAATTATCTGCTTAACGTGGGACCGGATAGGAACGGGGAAATTCCGATGGAACCGAGGAAAATTTTAGAAAAGGCGGGAAACAAGCTCCAGAGGTAATAGCCGTCGGAAAAAACTGATTTGGTGTACTGGTTCGATTCTTTTGAGTTTTCTTGACAAATCAAAATTCAAACTTATACTTTATTGAAAATATACTTCATTGGAGGCTTAAATGACATTGTGTAAAAAATCTTTAATAACATTTGTTTTCATGACAGTTTTAGTTTTGACCGTTTCCGCTGCACCTACAGAGAAAGAAGCGATAGAGGCGTATGCTTTAGCAAATATAGCATACACCTCCTCAGCCGCCGAAGCATCTTCCGGGAACATACCGGGATTAACCTTCTCGATGAACACAGAAGGTATGGAATATTCGTTCAAGAATTTCGATTTATCATCACTGAGAAACGATCCGAACATTCAGCCGCTGCTCTTAGGCAGTAAATATAAGACGGTTACGGGTAAACTTGTCGTTGCGGCAACCGGTACAATGAAAGCCGAGTTTACACTGACAGGCGGTCCGGTGTCGTCATTATCATACACATACAACGGCTCTACCGTTACCATTACAGCTGACGGGGCCGATTATACTTACTAAAAAATCATCTTTCGGGCCAGGAAAATCCTGTGCCCGAAAGGAATCTTATTCTATTGGTAGTGTCATGAAACGTGGACATAATACAAGATAATTTTTTTCAGCGTAATCGATTATATTCATCCGGGCATCAATTTCATTCTCGTTTAATTTTTTTCCTTTATTTAAATAAATTAGTACCTTTTTATGTCCACGTTTCGGAGCACTCCATATTCTTTTCCTGTATTCACTTCTTGCAATCCATCGGTTTCTATTTCTATTCTCCCTGCTCTTCTCCAAAGGTCAGCACGGTAAGCTCAGGCGGGCAATTGATCCTTATCGGCATGATGCTCATTCCGATTCCCCGGTTTACGTAAAGCCGGTTTCCCCGGGCTCCGTAATCTTCGATCCAGCCGTCGGCATGGACCTCCTCTTCTTTAAAGAACGTCATCATGGACCAGTGGGGAGTCCCGGGGAGTCTGATCTGTCCCCCGTGGGTATGACCGGCAAAAGACAGGGGAGCCTTCCCGGCGCTGATTTTCCCTAATGTTGTCGGGTTATGCATGAGTACCAGCCTGGGCGCATCATCCGGGACCCCGGCGAAGGCCTGTTCGGGGATATCGTTCCGGATCATATGCGCCCCGATTCCCACGATATATAGATGCCCGTCCACTAAAACCGATTCATTCTTGAGAACGGTTACACCGAATTTTTCCAGGGCTGAAGTCAGATTATCTGCCCGCTGGTAATTGATCTTCGCGGGATTGTATTCCGACACTGAATAATCATGATTTCCAAGAACAGCAAAAACAGGAAGACCGGCGTCGGTAAGAGGCTTTACCAAACCGGCGGCTGTTTGTATACGTTTCGGTGCCCGTTCACCGCCGTGGTAAATAAAATCTCCCAAAATCACCACTATATCAGGAGATTCTTCGACTATATTATCAATAATTCTCCGGATAGTACCTACGTTATCAAGCCACATTCCTACCTGGAAATCGGCGATCACCGCGACTTTTCGTCCGTACCACGAGGGGTCTAAATTCGGCAGATTAACTACATACTCTTCACGGTCGTACGTAGAAGGTTCGACGAAGGCCCAAATTATAAGAATGAGGAGAAGTCCTCCGATAAAGAGGAGTATCGCTTTGCCTATATTCTTTTTGTTCATATTTAAGCTCCCTTTCAAACATAATAATGAGTGAAACAGGGGGCAATGTTGTATAAGATATACAGGAACCAACGATTCCTGAGATGCCTTAAATCGGGTTGGCCGGGGATTGCTGAACCGGTGCTGTTACACCGGATGGTCCTGGTACTCTTCGATCACCTGGTCTAAAATTTCCGCGGCTTTGAATATAACATCCTCACACCCGCGAAGATCATCACGGTATTTTTCTTTCAAGGGCGCGCAGTTAATACTCCCCATCTCCTGACGGTAGGCATTGAGGAATTCCGCGGTTATCTGTTTTAATTTTCCGCTTTCGTGAGCCCGGTCCTTAACGAATATCCGTCCGAGAACCATTACCGATCCGGCAACAGCACCGCAGGTATCTTCTATACCCATACCGCCGCCGAAACCTGATGACAATTTGAGGGAGTCTTTATCGAGACCGAGTTTGTAAGCTTCGTTTGCTCCATAAAGTATTGTTTCCGCGCAGTTCAGGTCTTTGCCCCTGGCAAAACCTTTTTCCAATAATGATAACAGCATAATTACACCCATATTTTCAGTAATTTCGATAATTGTCTACTCCAATGTGAATTTAGATCGGGTTGACCGGGAATTGCCGCATATTTTTTTTCGCGGGAAAACGGCAATTCCCGATGATCCCGATTTATGTAATTGCTTGTAATAAAACAATTTATAAATTTTAATGCGAATGTGATCACCGGGAATTGCTGGGTCAACGGGACTTGGGATGACTATTATCCACGCTTTGGTTGACCAAATAAAGG
>CAYLLE010000120.1:0-11236 GCA_964384485.1 uncultured Spirochaetales bacterium
TGAAATTATGGCCTTTTCTTAATCACAAAAGGAGTTGACCGGGATTTGCTGCTGACTTATAGATTGAGCGGATAATTCCATCACCTGGGCTTCAATTATGTGATATGGAGAATGAATTTTATCCCGCTTTATTAACCAGCATCCGGAGCCTGCTTGCGGGATCGGTAAGCTTCCCCGTGATAATATCGGCTTCCCTGATTCTCGCGAGGAGTATTTCCTTTTCTCCCCTCCGGTCATAATCATAAATCACGTATATTGTTCCGTCGTTCATCCGACACACATCGGGATAACTCACTCCCTCCCGCTCGTCGAGAAGAAGTCTTCCGGACCATCCTTCGCCGTCATGGGTGGACAAAAACGCGCAGAGATGGGACCGTGTTTTCTGATTCCCGGGAGGGGCATGTCGCACCATCAGGAGATTGCCGGAATCAAGCCGTCCGATAAAAAAACGGGATGCCGGATGGGGAATACCGGATGGCGATACGTCCGGCCAGGTTCTTCCGCGGTCCCGGGAAATACTCTGCCCGATGCCGTAAGCTGTCCGGACCAGCATCAAGAGCGTACCGTCTTTTCTTTCAACTATTTGGTGTTCATCACAGTTCCGATAAGGTTCAGGCACATTTGCCTGACCCAGCAACACCCATTTCCCGCCCCGGTCCAGGGAGCAGTAAACCCGGGCGCTTCCTTCCTGATGCCAGCGGGCGGCGGGAAGCAGCCATTCTCCTGTTGAAAGGACGGTAGGTTTATTCATCATGATTCCGCCGCAGATCCGCTCCGGTTCTGACCAGCGGGGGGAACCGGAATCGGGATCTCCGGTAACGACGCACCACACCCCGGCATCAGGATCGGTGTGCCCTTCATAGCCCTGCGCCCAGAACAGCCAGAGCCGTCCGAACGGATCAGTCCAGACACAGGGATCATACGCCCGTACCGGTCCCGGCCCGTCGGGATCAATCACCATACTGGGACCGGACCAGACGCCGCCGCTGCAGGAAGCCGCAAGCACATAATTGTGCCGGTCTTCGCCGGAGCCTCCCCCGTACCACACCGCCCAAAGCCTGCCCGATAAAGCAGCCGCGATACCCGGAATGCCCTGGAACTGTCTGGTCTTGTCCAGGTATTCCTTACCCGGATCAGTAATAATCTTTGGAGGAAGCAGGTACGCATCTTTCATTGTTTCAGTATATAAAAGTTCCTTTCCAAAATTCAATCTATTCGGTATAATAAGAGACATGAGAAAAAATTTGGCCTTCATATTTACAATTTTTAGTGTTTTGTTTTTTCTCTTTATCTTCATTTTTCTGGCGCTCAAGACATTCCGGATAAGGGAAGCAAACGCTGAACTCGCCAGAAAACAATTTGAAGATCTTACCGCCGCGGTTACCGATATCTGGACCGCTGAAGAAAGCCTGGACAATGATTCCTTTAAATCATTCATGAAAGAAGCCTACCGGGCATACGGACAAATGACTGCTTACACGATTTATTCGGAAAACTACGGCACGGTTTACTTCAGTGTCAGAGATCCGTCGGCTATAGAAGATGAGGATGCCTTTAGCGGGGAAGTTCCGGAAATAGAATTTAACAAACTGTACCAGACCCGATCGGTTCTGCCGTTTAAGATGTTCGGCACCACCTACGTAAGTGTTGGAGTATTCACCGTTCTTTCGGAAGTAGATATTTTTCCTGTTCTAACCGATGTCCTTTTTATCCTTGCCGGATTTGCCGTGTTGACCGGAGCTGTATGGATTATCAGCAGACTCGGAGGAAAGGAACGGCGGGATGAGCCTGAACCGCATAAAGAAGAACCGGCTGAACCGAAAGGAGAGCCTGCCGCTGCCGCGGAAACAGGTCCCGGTCTTTTCAGTCCCCGGACCGGATTAAGCAACGGTATTTATCTGGAAAAGCGGCTGACCCTGGAATTGGAACGTTCAGCCTCCAACGAAGAAGATCTATCGCTCCTCCTCATCAATGTTAGAGGCATGAACAGCGATACCGACGCCTTAAAAGAAGCGGAACGGCTGATCGATTTTTTTAAATTTGAAGATATGATATTTGAATACTCCCGGGAATCATTCGCGGTAATCCTGCCGAATATCAACCTCGACGAAGGGATAGCAAAAACGGAATCATATTTGGATAACGCGGATTACTCGGGACTAAAGCGGTTCTTCGGTTTATCTTCCCGGAACGGACGGCTCATAAGCGGGGAACGGCTCCTGGTGGAATCGGGAACCGCCCTCAAAAAAACAGACAGCGCAAACCAGATTGTCGCTTTCCGTCCCGATCCGAATAAATACCGGGATTTCATTTCAGCAAAACACCCGGGCAGTAAAGCCCACAAATACTAATCGTCCCGTTCCGCTGTATCCGCGGACAGATTTTCCCGGCTCTTCATGATCCTGTTGTAAGTGTATTCACTTAAGAAGAAACGGTACGGATTGCCCTGGCCGTCAGTTTTTACCGAACTTTGGGCGAGATATTGCTCTTCCCCGGTTTTACCGAAAACAGTGAAGGTGACCGCTTTTCCCGCTCCTGTTACAAAGGTAATCTCGCTTCCTCCGCCGGAAGGAAAAGCACCCTCCGCTGAAGGTACCGCGTAACTGGACGCCCGGAGGGAAGCAAGGGCCGCGGCCAGCTGACCGGCTTTGTCCGGATCGACCCGGTCCTCTCCTTGGGCAAACATCCATCCCCCTTCGTCTTCGGTCTTGAGCAGTGTATAACCGGAAGTCTGGATACGCTGGATATCCTGCGGATTTAGTTCAGCCGGGGCCATAAGCAGGTCGGAATAGTATTCCGGTCCCTGTTCAACATAAAAACCGGCTGAAGTGTCCGCGAGGTAAACCGCGTCACCGCCCTTGAGCCGAACATAGTATTCATTCCTGCCGGCGCCTTTCTTCCCGAAATATATCTCATGATCCGGTCCGGACGGCAGTCCGGACACAGTAAGCTTCTCCGCCGCGTCTCCCAGCTCAAATACACCCAAATCTTCCGGATTCCGGGAAACGACCGATCCCCGCCGGGAATTCTTCAGTGCCTCGAGCAGGTTGTTTACTTTGTCCGGATCCGCCGGATACCGCCGGCTTTCAAGGATGAGGAACCATTCCCCGGATTCGGGCTGTTCCAGCGATACTTCTCCGTCCGGTCCGGTAATCGTGAGATCCGTTACATTCGCCGGTTCTATACCGGTAACCAGGGGCCGCGACAAGGAGCGCCGCATTTCCCGCTGGGGAGAAAAGACCGTTCTCAGAATGAGGACGGTTACCAATAAAAATAATATGGCAGAAAGAATAATTACCCGTGTCTTGAAATTCACTATTTTTCCTCCCGTTTGATCAGTGCTGTCTCCCTCCGCTTCAGCATTCTGATAATTCCGTAGACAATAACAAGGAGGGGGATCAGAAAAACATTAATGAACTGAGCGGCGAACACGGTAAACTGTTTCCTTCCCGGATTTTCGATATCGTTCAGCCGCATATCCCGGACGGTCCGCGTTTTTATCTCCAGGAGATCTTCATCGTTGGTCAGCCACTCCACGGTATTGGAGATGAAAGAAAGATTACCTTCCGGATTGGAGGAGAACTGCTGAAGCAGCAGATCCATGAGAAAATCGGAATCCCCGATTATCATGATCCGGGAATCCCCGGTACCGGGGATTATTTCATCCCACTCCCTGGAAACCCCCTCCCGACGAGGAATGCTCCGCCCCTCAAAATACGAGGACACCGGACCGGTGTACGCGGCGGCGATGGTGTATTCCCCTCTTGTCTGCTGCTGCGTCTGTGCCGCGGCCAGCACCTGATGGGGATTCACATTGTAGTTTTCGGTCATGATCCATCCGTCCGGGCTGCTTGAAAGCACCGCCTCGGCGCCGGAAACCCCTTCATCGAATGATATGGGGGACGGCCAGAATACATCCATACTGGAAAAACGGGCGGTAACGGGATGGCTCCCGGAAGCCCCGGTATCCGGAACCTGAAACCAGTGAGGATATTCGACCCACCGGGTCATCTGAACATTTCCCTGATTGGTTGTCGCCGGGAACTTAAGGGCATATTTATCCAGGAGCAGGCTCTGTTCGACCCTTATTCCGTTTGCCCCGAGGAAATCCATCAGCGGCGAATTCACCGGTGTCGGCGCGAGATTCGCCTGGAGGTCGATGTGTACCCCGTCAAGAGCGAACAGAGCCCGGCCGCCCCGCATGATAAACTGATCCACCGGAAAAAGTTCGAATGAATCAAGGGACCGGCTGCCCAGTATAAGAAGGACGGAAATATCGTCCGGAATGTCTTCACCCGGGGTTAGGGGTCTGAGATCAAAAGACCGGCTGAGGGTTCCGGTCAGATACCGCAGGTTCTGCTGAAGATTCAGATCATCCCTCCCTAAAAGGATGCCGACCGAACGCTGAGTATTCGAAACGATCCGCTTTATACGGGAAGTCAGTTCATACTCAAGCGTCTCAGGCTGACTAACCACCGGAATTGTTTCCCACCGGTCGAGGTACCGGATCACAATCCCGGTGTATACGTTGGCGTAACTAACCTCACCTTCCTTCCGGTCCTGCATCTCCTGAGGAACTACGCCGAAGTTATCTGCCTCCCCCGCCGCGTTTTCTTTAACAGGATCTATCACCTGCACCGATATTTTCCCCCGGCTGTGGGCGGCGTATTCATTCAGCAGATCTTCTATTTGCTGAAATTGAGGGAACGCTTCGCCGAGCCGATCCGAAAAGTAATAGGTGATTGTCACCTGTTCGGGAATCTCATTAAAAAGGTTCCGGGATACTTTCGATATCGAGTAGATCTTGTTTTCTGTCATATCCGCCCTGAAGAAAAATCTCCAGGTGACCAGCGCGGCGAAAATCAGAATGGCCGCGCTGAGGAGAAGTGTAATTATTTCCTGTTTCTTTTTCGTCATCACCGCCCCCTTAATTCCACTTCCGGAACACGATAACTTTTGTGTTAAAATAGAGGAAACCGGCCGTTACCAGGAGGAAATACGCGAGATCCCGGGAATCAAAAAGTCCCTTCCGGAAGCTTTCGAAATGATAATTCAGGGATAGATAGTTCAGGAAATCAGCCAGCCACCCGGGCAGTTCCGCAACCATATTGACAAAGTTGATCAGGGTGATAAAAAGCAGGAAGACAGCGGTAAAGATGAACGCAGAAATCTGATTAGTGGAAACGGCGGAAACAAAAAGACCTACCGCGATACCGGCCGCGCCTAACAGCAGCACACCGAGGTATTGACCGATAATCTGCCCGGCCTCAAAATCCCCAAGGGGCATAACGGTCAGCGGCAGCGGGATGGTAAGTCCGACCATGATCAGGAGAAGGGTAAAAGCGGCAATGAATTTCCCCGCCACCAATTCTCCGATCCGGAACGGAAGGGTCAGGAGAAGCTCGGACGTTCCCAGCTTTTTCTCCTCCGCCCAGCTTCGCATCGTAAGAGCCGGAAGCAGTATTATAAATATGATCGGGATAATATCGAAATAGCCCCGGAGCGTTGCGACGTCGGCATCCACAAATCGCTGGATATAAAAAAACCAGACCGAAGGAATCACCAGATAAAACACGACTGCAATATACGCGATCGGTGAATTGAATGCTGATTTCAGTTCTTTCTGGACAACAGGCAATATCCTATTCATCTTCACCTCCTTGTTCATCCGTTCTCCTGGCGGTAAGCCGGATAAAAATATCCTCCAGACTGTACCGTCTCGGGGTCATCGCCAGGATTTTAAAACCCGAATCTACCGCCCAATCGAAAATAGCCTCGCCGTTTCCGGGATCCGGCGGAGCGGAAAGCTCCACTTCCATTTTACCGGTCCCGGCGGGTTCCGTCCGGATAATCTTTTTCACCGCTTTCAGAGAGGGCAGTTTCTGCAGGAGCTCCTGTTCACCGCATTTCAGGAGCAAGGTATAGATGTCTTCACCTTTCAGTTCGCTTCCGATAGCCTCAGGAGTACCCTGCGCGACAATCGTCCCTTCATTGAGAATGAGTACCCGGTCGCAAACCGCCTCCACCTCCTGGAGAATGTGGGTGGAAAGGATAACCGTCTTCTCCTGTCCGAGTTTCCGGATGAGCCGCCGTATCTCGATAATCTGGTTCGGATCAAGGCCGGTGGTAGGTTCATCAAGAATCAGGATTTTGGGATCATGAATGATAGCCTGGGCAAGACCAACCCGCTGCTTAAATCCCTTCGAGAGCTTATCAATCCCCCGGTAGAGTACCGGAGCAAGGCCGCATTCCCTGATAACCCAGTTTATCCTGTCTTTCCGGATCCCTTTATCGATATTCCGGGAAGAGACGATAAACTCAAGGTATTCGGCAACGTTCAGCTCTGTGTAAACTGGAGCATTTTCCGGCAGATAACCCACCGCCTGTTTAACCTGCAGGGGTTCGTCAACAACATCGTGTCCGTCCAAAACGGCTGTGCCGGAGGACGGATAATGGAAGGCGGTAAGGATCCGCATTATGGAAGTTTTTCCCGCCCCGTTCGGTCCCAAGAGACCGACGATTTCCCCTGTGCCGATCTCGAAGGAAACATTCCGGACAGCCTCCACGGTACCGTATGTTTTTGTAAGTTGCGATGCTTCTATCATCTTACCTCCATGAACAATAAGTAAACTTTAGTCCTTGAGGGGAATGCTGATGATCTGCCTGTCTTTGGTAAGAAATGTTTCGCTAAACGCCCCCCTGGCTTCCGACAGCAGTTCTTTAAGTTCAGCTTTCGTGTATCGGGGACTGTAATGTATCAATCCCATTTTTCCGATACTTCCGGCAGCGGTAGCGATCATTCCGGCCTGCCGGGATGTTAAATGCCGCTTTGACTCGGCATCCTCTTTCAGGTCGTTTTTAAACATACCTTCACAGATAAACAGGTCAGAATTACTAACTTCCGCGGAAATCGAATCCAGATAGGCTGTATCGGTAACATACGAGAATTTCCTCCCCGATCTGGGAGGCCCCATAACCTCTCCCGGTAAAACCGTTCTTCCGTCCGGCAAATCCACTTCCCTGCCGTTCTGGAGTTCCGACCACAGAGGACCTTTCGGCACCCCCGCCGATACAGCCTTATCAGGAAAAAAAATACCCGGTCGGTTCGTTTCCGTCAAGGCGTATCCGACGCATGTTTTGGTGTGCCTGAGCGGAAAGGATTTGACCGAATATCCGTCGCCTGAAAAAACCTCTCCCGCCCGGAATGGATCGGGGATTTCCTGCACGACGATATCGTAGTTGATATACATATCAAGCACTTTCCTGCTCATTTCAACATATTCCGCGATCTTCGGCGGACCTATGATGTATAACGGCTCCTCCCGTTCAACCTGTGACGAGAGCATCAGTATACCGGGAAGACCGGTAACATGGTCGGCATGGGTATGAGAAATAAAGATCACCGAGATTTTTTTCCACTTAAGGTTCAGTTTACGGAGTGATATCTGGGTGCCTTCGCCGCAGTCGAAAAGCATCAGTTCCCCTTCCCGTCTGAGAAGCACTGATGTAAGGAATCTTCCCGGGAGAGGCATCATGCCGCCGGTCCCGAGAATAAAAACTTCCATGTTCATGAACAAAAATCCTGATTAAAGATAACGATTTATTATTGACTCTATTTTTTCCCGCTCGCCGGAAGGTACATCAATACCCTTAAGATTTAACGCGTATTCTTCAAGTTCCCGGAAGCCTACCGATCCCTCGGCGATTTTCTCTCCGATTCCCCTGGTGTATCCTTCGTATCTCTTCTCCACGACTTCTTCCAATTCACCCCCCTCAAAGAGGTTCCATGCTATTTTCAGCGCCTTGGCGTATCCGTCCATTCCGGCGATGTGGCAGTAAAAAATATCTTCGGGCTTATACGATTCCCTCCGCGGGTGAGCGTCAAAGTTTAGTCCACCCGGAGCGATCCCGCCGTTCTTGAATACCTCGTAGAGGGCCATTACGTTTTCGTAGATATCGGTTGGGAAACGGTCCGTGTCCCATCCCAGGAGATAATCGCCCTGATTCGCGTCTATGCTTCCCAGCATATTGTTAATCCGGGCATAGGTGAGCTCATGCCGGAAAGAATGACCGGCCAGGATAGCGTGGTTCATCTCCACATTGAACTTAAAATGATCAGCCAGTCCGTATTTCTTCAGGAATCCGTAGCTGTTCGCGCAGTCAAAATCGTACTGATGTGTCGTCGGTTCCATGGGTTTCGGTTCGATCAGGAATTGACCGTCAAATCCGATTTCTTTGGCGTAATCCACCGCCATCTGGAAAAAACGGGCCAGATTTTCAAGTTCCCGGGCCATATCGGTATTTATAAGGGCCGCGTATCCTTCCCTGCCGCCCCAGAAGACGTAATTTAGTCCGTCTAATTCTTTTGTCACTTCCATGGCTTTTTTTACCTGGGCCGCGGCATAAGCAAAAACATCAGGATAGGGAGAAGTGGCCGCACCGTGCATATATCTGGGATTAGAGAACAGATTCGCGGTTCCCCAGAGCAGCTTGATGCCGGTATCATTTATCAGCTTACCCGTCAGCTTGACTATCTCATCCAAGTTGCGGTTTGTCTCGGCCAGGTTCTTTCCTTCCGGGGCGATGTCCCGGTCGTGAAAACAGAAGAAAGGGATTCCGAGCTTTCCGGCGATTTCAAATGCTGCTTCCATCTTCGCTTTCGCCTGTTCCATCGGATCGGCAATATCGAGCCAGGGGCGGACAGCGGTGGGGGCTCCGAACGGGTCGGTTCCGGTGAAATTCAGGGTATGCCAGAAAGCCATGGAAAAACGGAGATGGTCCTTCATGGTTTTTCCGCCTATCGTTTCATCGGGGTTATAATGTTTAAAGGCCATGGGATTCCTGGAATCCGGTCCTTCATAAGAAATCTGCGGGATGTTCGTAAAATATTCCTTCATCGGTCTTTCCTCCGGATCTGATAATACAATTCACTGCCGGATTTGACAAGGCTATGAACCACAGCCTGATACCTCGATAGTCCGCTCCGCTTCTACCCTGGCTTCTTCCATCAGCTCTTCCAGTATCTCTTTTACCGGCTGAACCTTGTTGACCAGCCCCACACTCTGACCGGCCATTAAAGACCCCCGCGTGACATCACCGTCAATAGCCGCCTTCCGGAGTCCGCCGATCCAGAACTCTTCGAGCTTTAGTCCCGCGTCCCGGACTGTCATGGCTTCCCGTTCAAGCTGAGCGATTAGACCAAGCTGCAGCGTATTGAAGTCGATAGTACCTTCGTTCTGGATTGCCCGGACGGGGATAACGGGTACCCTGGGGTCAAACTGTGCCGTGGGAAGGGCATCTTTGGAATCGGCTTTTATCAGAGCCTCCTTGAAATTATCGTGGGCCACCGATTCTGATGCTACCGCGAACCTGGTCCCCAGCTGGACACCGGCCGCTCCCATCAGAAGGTAATGATACATCAGCCGGCCGGTCGCGATTCCTCCGGCCACAAAGACGGGGACATCTTTGGTCTGAGGCAGAATCTGTTCCGCCAGCACTCCGGTTGCCACCGGACCGATATGTCCGCCCGCTTCGTTCCCCTCTATTATAAGGGCATCCACTCCGGACCGGATCAGCCGCCGGGCCACACCAACTGTAGGAGCAAAGCACAGGAGCTTACTCTGGGTCTGCTTTACCCGGGAGATGGCGTCCCGGGGAGGAAGGGCTCCGGCGAAAATAACAAACGGGAACTCGATTTCGAGTACATGATCCAAATGGCTCCTGAAATTCGGCGCGATCGAAATCAGGTTAACTCCGAAGGGTTTGTCGGTCTTGTCCATCGTTTTTTTGATCTCGTCTTTAAAGAGATCCGGCGGCATATTACCACCGGCTATGACACCGAATCCTCCCTCATTCGAGATCGCGGACACTAAACTGGATTCTGAAATCCATGACATGGCGCCGCCGAGAACGGGATACTGAACCCCCAGGAATTCCCGGCCCCTCCGGGTCAAGGAATCGAGGAATTTAACACTTCTATCCATGATAATACTCCGCCTATTTTCCCGCGGCCCGGTTGCTCTCTTTGATAAGCTGAAGGGCTATAACCTCACGCTGAATCTGGTTCGTGCCTTCATAGATCTGGGTAATTTTCGCGTCCCGCATCATCTTTTCGACCGGATATTCTTTCATGTAACCGTAGCCCCCGAACACCTGTACGGCGTCAGTCGTCACTTTCATGGCCGTATCCGACGCAAACACCTTAGCCATAGCCGATACCTTGGAAACATTCTTCGCTCCGGAATCGACATACTTCGCGGCCTGATAAGTCAGCGCCCGGGCGGCTTCCACCTGGGTCGCCATATCGGCCAGCAGAAACTGGAGACCCTGAAAAGACGAAATGGTCTTCCCGAACTGCTTTCTCTCCCGGGAATACGCGGTCGCTTTATCCAAAGCCCCCGCGGCTATGCCTAAAGCCTGGGCGGCAACACCCGGCCTTGACTGATCCAGGGTCTTCATGGCGACAAGAAAACCGAGCCCTTCTTTTCCAAGGAGATTCTCCGCGGGGATTTTCGCATCTTCAAACACGAGCTCCCGGGTCGCGGAAGCCCGGATTCCCATTTTATTTTCCTTCTTACCGTAGGAAAATCCGGGAGTTCCGTCTTCGACAATAAATGCTGAAGCGCCTCTGGCTCCCCTTGAAGGATCGGTCAGAGCGATTACCGTATAAACGCCGGCTTCTCCCCCGTTGGTTATCCACTGTTTTGTACCGTTTAAGATATAATGATCGCCGTCTTTGACCGCTTTTGTCCGGATACCCGCGGCATCGCTTCCCGCTTCGGCTTCGGTAAGAGCAAAGGCCGCTATGGTTTCACCGGCAGCGAGTTTGGTTAGGTACTTTTGTTTCTGTTCTTCCGTTCCAAAGAGCAGAATGGGAATCGTACCCAGGGCGGAACCGGCATAGGCCAGGGCAATTCCGCCGCATGCCTTGGAAAGCTCTTCCACAACCAGAGCCATCTCGAATACTCCGCCGCCGAACCCTCCGTATTCTTCGGGTATAAAAACACCGAACAAATCGGAATCGGCCATCACCTTTACGATATCATGGGGAAACTTTTCTTCCTCATCATATTGAAGAGCTACCGGTTCTATCCGTTCTTTCGCGATCTGCCGGGCTAAATCTTTAATCATTTTTTGTTCATCCGTCAGGACATAATCCATTACTGCCTCCTCAATGGGTTATCAAGCCATTGTTGAGTAAAGATGTCATAGAGTCAAGATACCCTGTAAAACAAGC
>CAYLLE010000121.1:0-11174 GCA_964384485.1 uncultured Spirochaetales bacterium
TTCCTAAGTATATATACGACTGAGGGTTAGGGTGTTTTTATGTCCACGTTCGGTGACATTACATGGGGGGTCACGAATGAGTGTTAAAAATCCGGTAATCTATATTAGGAAAAATGTTGTTCTTCCGTTCCAGCCGGGTGAGCCACTCCGGGCTGACAGTACCTCGGAAAAGGGCGTCATAAATTGTGGTGAAATTATATATGTGCTCTTTTACCCGTCGGACGGCGTAGGAAACAGTGGTCCCGGCCCGCATAATAAAAGGCCAGTCCGAAGCCTGACTCAACAGTACTTCCCGGGCCGCTTGATTCAAGGCGCGTTCCTTTAACCCGGTTTCATTCGGAAAGCGCAGGATTAATTCATGCATCCGTTCCACGGCTTTGTGAGTGTGACGGTAAACCCAGTCGTTTCGGCCGTCAAGCCAGACTTCGGAATACCCTTTATTCCCCCACGAGCCGAAAACCGGATCAGTTGTTTGCAGATTTTCCGCTGACTTGCAGTATTCCCCGGCAAGCACCATTTCCAGCTCCTTTGTCTCGGTAATTTTTCTTACCACAGCCTCAATCCAAGCGGGCCCTTCAAACCACCAATGACCGAAAAGTTCAGCGTCGTAATAACAGGAAATGACCGGGGAGATATCCATAAGAGCCGCCACCTTTTCAAGTCGCTTACGCTGATTGTATATGAAATTTTCCGCGTGTTCTACTACCTTCCGGGCAGCCTCGGCGGGCTGATAGATTCTTTTTTGATCGGTACTGCCGGTTACCGCGTAGTATTTAAACCCGGTAAAAGATCGGTGTCCCCCTTCATGAACGTATGGGCCGATGTAATCTAGCGGCAGATCAAATCCGATATCCCGGTAGAACTCCCGGTATGAAAAGTCTCCGGGATATCCCTCTTCGGAAGACCAAACCGCGTTAGCTGAAACGAGATCCCGTCCGAATAAAGACAGTCCGTTTTTTAACGATATCGGCGCATATGTTCCGTAGCGGGGCCGCGGTTCAGCAAACAAAAGACTGTGTGCCTCCGCGAAGGTGTACTTGACTCCGTTTTCTTTTAGTATTCTCTCAATGCCGGGATAATATCCGCATTCAGGGAGCCAAAATCCGCGGGATGTTTTTCCGAAAGTATCAGAATGGTACTGCATAGCCATACGTACCTGAGCGTTCACCGCGTCAGGATATTCCTCTAAGAGAGGAAGATAGGGGTGGGTCGCGGGACAGGCTATGACGCCGATCTTCCCCTTTTTATAAAAGTAATCCAGTCCCCTGAGAAGGTTTTTATGATACCGGTGAACAAAATCATCGAGATTTTTCTGATACAGATCCTGGTACATTTTTACCAGAGCGTTCATCTGCGGATTCACGGTAGTTCTGATCATTTCCCGCTCGGACAATTCGAGCATCTTGTTTAAATGAGCTATGTACCGTTCCTGAGTCAGTTCATCCTGGAGCATAGTACCCAGGGTGGGAGAAACAGAAACATTAATTTTGAATGGGATGCCGTCCGCGTCTAGTCTGCGGAACACCCTCATCAGAGGCAGATATGTTTCCGATATGGCTTCGAACAGCCACCGCTCTTCGAGGGGTGGTTCTTTTTCAGTTTCCCGGACAAAAGGCAAATGCGCGTGGAGCAGAAAATTGATGTACTTTTTCACCCTTATACCTCGTTTCCGGGAGCGTGGTTTATCCGGTCTTCCATCGATGCAAGCACTCTGTGGGGGATGGAGCTGGAAAAGGCAACGGTATTCATCTTAACGATTCCAGACATAAGAAGCAGCTGATCGGCAGGCTCATCGCTCCCCTCAGGAATTTTATTCAGCGAGTTCCCTTGAGGCACCTTCAATGAGTTGGAATGCGCAAGCACTTCTTCCCTCTCCTTCCGCTTAACCAGCAGTTCCAGATAATAAGTAATACCTGGTGTAGGCAGATTGATATACCATCGATTGTCGGTCATCTTGACGGGTATATCGAAAAAATGGCCGTTTTCCATACATTGGAGCAGCCTGAGATAAATCCCGGTGAAATCTGAACTCTCCAGGAGTTCTTCCTGCGTTTCTTTTTTAATATCCCAGTACGCAAACGCCCATGATGGGTCTCGAAGCAGAAGAACGATTTTGGTCTCGTTGTAACTCTCCGGCAGCACAAATTCGTCCTCTATCTCATCAAAAAATTGTTCAGTCTGAGGAATATCGTACTTCAGTTCTTCAAACCGGATTGGATTCGCGTCTGAAGACATCCGTTCCGACCTGTTTTCCTCTAATACTTCCCATATGTTTTCTATTAGATTGTCCCGGTCGCTGTCTTCCGGATTTTCGATACCTATTTTGCGTCCTATTTTAATAAGTGATTGAAGCGGCAATTCCGCCAATCGCTTTCTATTCATATTTGTTCCCCTAAATCTCTGCCGTTACATGGTAAGAAAAAATCTTTTCCCATGTCAAGACACCGGGATTTGCTGTTTTCAGCCGTCCGCGGTGCCGGTCTTCCCGCACAAAAATAACATTACATCGCCGAATCCGTACTTTTTAGCACTTTTGTCAAGAACCCGTTTTAGTCCCTTAGGAGCGAGTCCTTCGGCGATCCCACCCCATGTTTGCTCACGCAGGATTCTGAATCCTGTTTCGTTCAGAAGCTTCCGCATTGTCCGCTTATTGAAAAGATGAAGATGATCGGGTATAGCGGAACGCCACTTCGCTCCTAATAACCGGGCCTGAAACCCGGCCGAGTTAGGAGTAACCAACACCATATGCCCCTGATCGTTCAGCAGAGCGTTGACAGTTTCCAGGAACCGCCTGGGATCCCCCACATGTTCAATTAAGTGGCTGAAGTGGATAAACGAAAATGATTTCTCTTTTAAAGGAGCTTCCTCTAGCGTACCTATATGTATGGGCACACCTCTTTTTTCGATCCCGTATCGAGCTGAAGATTCACAAAGCTCCACCCCCTGGACATTCCAGCCCCGGTCTTTCACGAAAGCCAGAAGCATTCCGGTGGCGCATCCGATGTCCAGAAACGACTTATCGTCTGTCTGACTTTCTATGGTGTAGAAATCAATATCTTCAAGTCCTTTCCGCATCAGACCGAAAAAATTGGCGTCGTTTTCAAGCTCATATTTGAAATAATTATCCTGATACCGTTTTTCCAAATCATCAAATACCGGCTGAGGATTTTGATAGATCAAGCCGCATTCTGAACATTTGCGGAAATCAGCGCCCTCCATCTTCCATTTTACCTTCCTCCGGACAGAACCGCACACCGGACAGCTGATTTCCTGTTTCCGGTCTATACCGACATCCGCATTGTATGTTTTCATGGCTTTTCTTCGTCTCCTGTCCCGGCGCTCACGGTATATGTTTTTCTGACAATATTTCCAGCCGCATCGGCAACAACAATTTCAATAAAAGTATTCCCCCGGTTTACCGTAACCATGCCCAAATTTATCTCCCAGCTGTTTCCAATATAGTAAGACGCGGAATCCGCTCCATCGCCCGGCATCAGGTATTCATTTCCATCAGTTTCTTCCAGTGCTTCATATCTGATCCGGAAACGTTCTCTCCCATTCACCAGTACAAATATTTCGTACGGCGCAGCCGGACAGAAATAATCCGTTTCGTGGCAGGGGTCATAAATTTCTGCCGAAAGCAAATAATTCGACGTACCAATAAGTTCTTTAACGGGAAGACTTATTTTTCCGGAGTCATCGGTTAGGTATACTGAATTAATAACCGGTTTCTGCGGGTCCGGCTGGGAAGGCAGCAGAAGCAGGGGATTAACTTTCTTGTCCAGCTGCCGGTCCACCAAGGTAAGGTGGAGATGCACCCCTAAAGAATAACCGGTGTCTCCCATAACTCCGAGAGGGATTTCCGGACTTACCGCTCCAGATCGAGCATTCAATGAATCCAGATGGGAATAGAGGGACCGAAAATTAAGGGGGTGCTCTACCAGGACAAAGGTCCCCAAGCCGGTCGGGATATCATTCAAGTCCTGACCTTCTTCAAAATAAAAGACAACCTCTCCTCTCTCTACCGGAAAGACCGGCTGTTTTCCGCCTCCGATATCGATACCGTCATGAAAGTGATCACCCCGAAGTTCGCCGAAGGTGGCGGTTAAATAACCATCAGCAACCGGCCAATCATAGGCGGAAGCGGTAACGGCTGCAATCAGTACTAAGAAAATCTGCGGTAATTTCTTCATCATTTATCCTAAACTCAGCAAAAAGGCAGCAATGGTTTTTCCAGATCCCAAAAAAATAAGACCGTCTTCCATTCTGATATACAATTCGGCATCAGGCATTTTACCGCTCATAAATAGGTATCTTTCGGGAGACATCAGACTGAAACTTCCCGAATTTTCTGAATCATTTGAAAAAACGGCCCCTGAAAGATTTGAACCGGTGTCCTCGGAAAAACCTCTTATCCTGCCTTTTATGACCGTTTCTCTTGCTGTTCCCCGGCTGGGATTAAAAAAGGCAATTCCGTCTCCCGATTCATACACAATTTCTTCGCCTTCTTTGACAAAAGTTATAAAAGTTCTACGCCTGAAATCAGTTCCGGTCAAATGTTCCGCCTCTGGAAGCGGCGTGTCTTTATCCAGATTATATAGTCCGAGCGTCTGAGGATCGATCCCTGAGAGAACCGCCGCCTGACCGGTTTGCTCCGAAAGAGTACATCCGTAAACTACAGCAATTCTGCCCGGAGTTTCGGAAACTGTACTGAGGATAGTTCCTTCATCTCCTAAAACATAAACCTCGCCGGATGAAACTCCGACGGCAATCATATTTTCTGTAACATCGATATCGGTGATGGTCCCGTTAAACTTCCGGCTCCAAAGGATCTCTCCGTTTTCATTATATTCCGATATTCCGCCCCGGTTTGTCGCTATTGTAAAGAAGCGTCCCTCCCGTATCATTGGATATCCCGACGCGGTCAACCTGGAATAAATCCTGCCGAGATAATCCATTATGAGGATTTCTCTGCTTATCTTCCCAAAATTACAATAAAAATTATCATCAATTGCGGCGGAGAATAATACATTTTCGGTCTGGAGAAAAGACCCGTCCCTGCGAAAATATCCGATAATGTCTCCGAGACGGAAATGCATGGGAGGTTCATCATCCATATTCGCCACTCCATATCCTGCTGCTTCCGGGGCGGGAATCGATTTCGCCCACATCCGTTCAATTTCGGGTTCAGGGGGAAGGATTCTAGGAAACAGGAAGAATCGTAATAAAAGAATCAGCAGGAAAAGAACGGGAAAAATGAAAAATTTCTTATTCATGAGGAAATACCTTCCGGAAAGGAAAACAAAACATTGTCCAGTCTTGAAATCCATCCTATACTATAGATAAGAAAGGTGTCAATATTATCTATGAACAAAGAAGATCTGATCAACGAAGCACGCAAGGCTGCAGAAACCTCCTATTCCCCGTATTCGAAGTTTAGAGTCGGCGCGGCACTGCTGTGTGCTGACGGTTCTGTCTACCGGGGCACAAACATCGAGAATCGTTCCTACGGGCTTACGATTTGCGCGGAGCGGTCGGCATTTTTTTCTGCGGTAAGCGATGGGAAAAAGGAGTTTACAGCTCTCGCCATCCACAGCCCGGACGCGGAATATCCGCTGCCTCCGTGCGGTGCCTGCAGACAGGTTATCACCGAATTTGTCGCGCCTGACTTTCCCGTACATCTCTCTTCGGGAAACGGTGATACTCAATCATTGAAGGCGGAAGAACTGTATCCCTTTGATTCGCTCAAGGAACTCGCTGAGCGGCAGGATACTATGTAGAATTTTCCGCGCTTCCCGCGGGAGCGGAATGCTTGGTCTCCTTTCGCTTATCGTCCGATTCCATTTTCTGCTTCCAAACCTCAATTTTTTTCTTTACTATTTCGGACTGTTCGGTTTCACCCATCAAGATATGAATACGGCGCAGGGCGGAAAGAAATGAAATAGCTTGCTTAAAATCATCAATCCGCAGAGTGGATAGTTCATACTTTTCCCGGTACCGGTCCGCGGATTTCTGAAGCAGCTTTTTTACCAGATTAAGGTGGCTTACCCAGAATTGATACCCATCTGTCCGGGGATCGAGGCCGGTAAAAATTTTCTTTAAATTCAGAATGTTTTTGGCAACCGCGGTAAAGCGTCCCTCCAATTCCACGAAAGACCACCGCCATTTCGAGTTTTCACCATACGCTTCTTCTACCGCCTCGATGGTGTATCCTAATTTCTGAATAAGACCATATCTCTTTTCCTGGGAGAATCCTTCTATCTTCATTATTTCGTCTTCATATTCAGAAAAGGGAACATCCACGTATTTGGTTACCACATTTTCGAGATATATGACACTCTGATAACAGCTTTTACGGGCATCATTTAAAAAAGCATCATTTTTTATCCCCAAATAACTTAGAGAGATGTTGTTCATGAGCACATAAATAGACGCCAAATTGAGCCTTTCTTCCGCAAGAGCAAGAAGCTGGTATTCAAATCCTTCTTCCTCTTTATCTACCAGAACTTTGAGATTCTTTTCGCGCTGCATGATTTTCTCTGCGTCCTGTTTGTAGAACTTAATCCGCTCAAAGTAATGTTTTTTTGCTTCCGCGCTTATTTTTCCCATAAGCTCATCCTTTCCTGTAAAGCTCCCGTTAAAGACATGATATCAGAGCCGCATCAGTTTTTATATTAGACAACAATAATACGTTTAACTAACGCCGTACCTCTCAATTAATTCCCGGGCATGTTCAACTGAAACAGAACCGGTCTTGTCTCCCGCCAACATACGCGCAATTTCCCGTATCCTGCCCTCTCCTTCTATCCTGTCTATTACCGTTATCGTCTTTCCCTCTTTTGCCCTTTTTTCTACCTTAATATGAGTATCGGCTCTTGCCGCGATAGATGCAAGGTGTGTTATACAGAGAACCTGTTTATGCATAGAAAGATCTTTCAGGTGCTTACCGACTGCCAGAGCAACTTCACCGCCGATACCGGCGTCGATTTCATCAAATACCATGCACTGTATTGAATCAGACTCCGCAAGAACTGTCTTTACCGCCAGCATGAGCCGGGAGGTTTCTCCGCCGGAAGCGGTCAGCTGCAGGGGTTTCATCTCCTCCCCCGGATTCGCAGTAAAACGGAATTCGACCAGGTCGGTACCGTAGAGACCGCAGGAGGGGTTCCCCTTATCATTCTTCCTGGTCTCCACTGTCACCGCGAAGACGGATTTGCCCATTCCCAGTGTCCTTAGCACTTTTTCTATTTGCTGCTGCAGATTCTTGGAAGACTTTTTTCTCTCACCGGATATTTCCTGAGCTTGAGCCGACACTTCTTTTTCCAGACTTCTGATTTTCTCGATAAGCCCCTCTTTATCGGACACCC
This sequence comes from uncultured Spirochaetales bacterium, assembly GCA_964384485.1. GTDB lineage: Bacteria > Spirochaetota > Spirochaetia > CAYLLE01 > CAYLLE01 > CAYLLE01. The sequence continues at coordinate 7,368 of CAYLLE010000121.1, forward strand.
AGTTCTCCAGCTTCTCGAGCCGCGATTTAGCTTCTTCGGCATACTGGAGCACCTCTTTAATGGTGCTGCCGTATTTTTTCTCCAGCCGGTGAATGACAGCCAGTCTGGTCTCACATTGTTCTAACTGATCCGGACTGAATTCCAGGGAGCCGCGGTAATCCCGTATCGTTTCGTTAACATCTTCCAGTTCATAAAAAAGGTTCGAAAGTCTTTCGGCCAACTCACTTTTATCGGTATCAATTCCGGCGACATTCTGCATATTCTGAAGAGCGGTTCTTAAGTAGGCCAATGCTCCATTCCGGTTCTCCGCGACCGAATCATATGTCTGATCCAGCAGACTAAAAAGCCGTTCGCTTTCCTGCAGTATCCGCTTTTCCCGGTTCAGCTCATCTTCCTCTGCCGGATTCAGTCCTGCCTCTTCTATTTCCTGTACTGCGAACCGAAGGATATCAGCTTCCCGCATCCGCTCCCGCTCCGAGGCATTCATATCTTCAAGCTCACGCTTAAGCGCGGTAAGATTCCTGAACTTTGTCCCGAACCGTTCTACCTCTTCTTCGATCCCGGCGAATTTATCCAGCAAAGCCCGGTGATAATCGGTCTTTAGGAGTGACTGATGTTCATGCTGCCCATGAATATCCGCCGCGAGGGAGCCGATATTCTGGAGATCGGCCTTTGTTACCGGTACGGACTGAACATACGCCTGACCGCGGCCGCTCCGTTTTACCGTCCGGCGCAGTATGATGGTTCCGTCTTCCGGCTGAATATCACGGCTCCGGCACCATTCCAAGGCATCTTTGTTTTCTCCAATTCGCATAATACCGGTAACATCAATCTCTTCTTCTCCCGTCCGGATGGAGTCAGTTTCTCCTTTGCCGCCCAGAATCAGTCCAAGAGCTCCGATTAAAATAGACTTTCCCGCTCCAGTCTCGCCGGAGAGAATGTTCAGTCCTTTAGAAAAGGTAATGGTCAGCGAATCTATTATGGCATAATTTCTTATCGTGAGTTCCTCAAGCATTCGGTCCTCCGGACCAATTCAATTTAGTCCTAAGCACTTCATAAAAGCTCCGCTTGTCTGAGCGTACCAGCCTTACTTTGTCCTCCGCGCGGCGGATACAGATTAGATCTTTAGGCTCCAGTCTTACCATCTGCTGTCCATCCACCGTAATGATAACTTCCGTCCGCTGTTCTTCCTCTAACTCAATATTGATAACCTCACTTCCAGGAATAACAAAAGGGCGGTGCGAAAGAGTAAAGGGACAGATAGGATTGATGATCATCGCTTCCATTTCCGGATGAAGAATGGGCCCGCCCGCAGCGGCTGAATACGCGGTGGAACCCGTGGGAGTCGAGACAATTATTCCGTCAGCCCGGTATCTTCCAACAGGTGTTTCATCCAGACTGACCGATAGCCTGACAATCTTAGACAGACCGGCGCTTGATATTACGGCGTCGTTCATCCCCCGGTACACCCCGATATTATGCCCGTTCCGGGTTACACTGGCTTCCAGAATCAGCCTTCTATCTTCGCCGAGTTTCCCATCCAGATACCCCTCCAGAACCTCTTTCCATTCATCCATGGATACTTCGGTGATAAAACCGAAATTCCCCAGATTCACGGCGAGAATGGGTATTTTTTCCGAGGCTACTACTCTGGAGGAGAAAAGAACCGTTCCGTCTCCTCCCAGGGATACGGCTAAGTCGTATTTTTGTTTGATTTGCGGTTCTTCTGTTTTCCCTTTAAATCCGAAAACATCAACCTTGATATTCCGGTCTGAAAGATACCGGGAAATGACGTCAATCATGGGCTGGGCGTCCTTTTTCAGCATGTTCACAATGAGAAGCACATTCCGTATCTGTCTGGACATACCGTATCCCTCGTCAATTATATACCGGTTCAATCACTCCGAGAATTTTACCTGTCGGAATACTTTATCAAAGTTTTAAAAACTATTGTAGGCCGTCTGAGCAATATCATGGAGTGTTTACAGCAATTCCCGGTCAACACTTTGTAAGATTCAGAAGTGGCCATAATTACATATAATATATAAATTTAGATCGGGTTGACCGGAATTGCCGCATATTTTTTTCGCGGAAAAACGGCAATTTCCGGCGTTACCGATTTATGTAATTGTTTGAGTGTTTACGGCAAGCTTGACAATACCTTCCCGGTTTGTTCAATATCTTTTACACCGAGCATGGGATACAGGGGAAAAGCCAGTGTCCTGAGGTATAGATTCAGCGCGTTCGGAAAAGCCTTGACGTCATACTCCTCTACAGGATTTTCCTGCAGGTATTCAATTATGGTTCCGCTGAATGCCGGCGCCGTTTCAATTCCCTTTTTCCGGGCATACGCTGATACCTCTTTCATCCCGGTTTCGAGAAACACAGGAAAGGTATAAAAAACGTTTTCCGCGTCACCCCGCTGGGTAAGCATTTTGTGCCGGGACCGCATAAGGGACCGGGAATAAATCCCCGCGATCTCACTTCTTCGGGTAACATACTTCTCCACTTCTTTTACTTGTATGATTCCGAGGGATGAGTTCATATCGGGGAGAAGAAATTCCTTCGGGTAAGTACCGGCGAGACGCTTCAGTGCGGCTCCGCCTTTTCTGCTGTCGCTGAAAACGGCACATCCCCCTCCGGCGGTTATTATATGATCAGCTTCCAATCCCACAAGGATATAATTACCGTAACTTCCCGCTTTTTTTTCTCCGTCATTACTTCCGAGCCCTTCAGATATATCTTCAATCAGCGGAATACCGAGTTCCGCTATTCCGGAAAGATCCGGAACATAACCTAAAGGATAGGTAACGATAATTGCATCGGATGGTTCGCCCTTTGCCTGTGATAGGGTTTCCGGTAATAAACATCCGTTTCCGGAATCGACGTCATGGAGTACGGGCTGTATCCCGAAATCCCTAAAAACCTCCCAATAAATTCTGGGAGCAAGAGGTGAAATTGAAATTCCGGCTCCTTTTTCGAGCCCCATTTCACGAAGCACAGTTTCAACTGCCCGGCCGAAATCTCTAAATGCCGCTCCCCCCCGGGAACCGAGATATGTTCCAAGTTCTGAAACAAAATCTTCGGTTATCTTTCCGTGATCAATCCGGTCCGAAACCATACAGGTCAGGACAGAATCCATATCTTTTCTTTTTATTGTGGGTTTATATAGAGGAATCATTTGTTATGTTGTCATGCTTTCCAGCTGTCTCAGCTCTTTTATATTGAATAACCGTTCTATATCAAGAATTATTAGGTACGTATCTTCCCGGTTTGCAACTCCCTGGATATATTCCGCTCCGATACCGGATAACATCTGCGGCGGGGGCTGGATTTCGTGGGATTTCACCGTAAGCACACGGGAGACTTTATCAATAATCACAGCTAAGAGTACACCGTCTACATCCAGGATGATGAAACCGCTCAACAGCTTGTCTTCTTCGCTTAATGAGGGAGTCTTTAAATGAAAACGTTTGTGCAGATTGATTACCGGAATAATATCACCCCGCAGATTGAAAATACCTTCCACAAAAGGAGGAGCATTCGGAATGGACCGGACATCTTCAATTTTGACGATACCCTCAACGTCCATTATATCTATTCCATACCATTCTTCCCCGAGCTGAAAGGTGACCAGCTGCAGATCGGTATCCTTATCTCCCATATTCGCTCCTCCTCGGTACAGTCATATTAATTACTATTACTATAATGCAGTTGCGCAGAAAACTCAAAACCTTCATTACGAAGTTTATTAAAAAGAAAACCGCAGGAGCCGGAAAAAGCAACTTGGCAGTGTCCTACTCTCCC
>CAYLLE010000122.1:0-11103 GCA_964384485.1 uncultured Spirochaetales bacterium
ACATATATCTTCAATCGTCAGTTTTCCTGTCAGAATGAAAAAAAATTTTGTCATATCCTGCCTGATTCAAGAATATCCTTAGAAATTGTTCCCCGTTTGTTTCCGCCCGTTCAAGGATCCCTTCGTTTACTACTTTTTCCGAGACCCGGTTTCTTGTGAATAGTACGAGGTTTTTCCACTCCCGGGCGTCAATTTTTACATCCGGATATAAATATTTCTCCGGATCAATATCTTCAATAACAATGTCGGTTATTTCAGGACGGGGAAGATTTAGATATATCGATTTAACAATTTTATCATCTCCATGTTCTTCTGTAACTGTGAAATATTTTGATAACTCATCCGGAGATGCCGACTCGGGATTTTCAAAAACCGTATTTGAGAGATCGAATCCCCCGGTAACGATAACAGTAAGAACAACAAATTCGTTTGCCCACGGATCAATGCCAATATCACGGCTAAGATCATAAGCTTCCAGGTATTGAAGTTCCGCGTCGGTCAGTTCATCCTTTGTAATGTTTTTTCTTGCCTGCAGTCTTCGGACAGCTTGTATCTTATTTTCTCCCGGAGGCAGATAATCGTGGGGGAATACGGCTTTATAAATATATTCCACAGTATTAAACGTGTACAATTCTTTTATCTCTTTTAAGAATGCAATGGAAAAAGCCTGGGTGCGGGTTCTGATTATCCCGAGATCGCCAAGAATGGAACCTTTTGTTGCAATAGTGATGCCGGCGAATACAACCGCCGCGGTAACAATGATGAGGAGTATACCGGTTATGACAGGTCTTTTTTTCACGGTAAATCTCCCTTTTCCTCTTGAGGTTTAAAGGGAATAAAATGAATTTTGGTAAATCCGGCAAGTTCCAAAAAATTTCCTATAACCCGTTTTGCGTTTTCTTCGGCCTTGATAAGTATACCCCGTTCAACAGCATCCTTTTCGATTTCAGCTTTAATTTCATTGAGTTGTGCGCTTATTTCCTTAAGGCCGATTTCGGAGCCCGATTCTGTAGCAAAATATTGGTGAATACTCTCTTCATCGGCATCCGTCAGGAGAACTTTTGCCGGCGGTAAACTGACGTATATTACATTACTGTTTTTTTCTTCCCGGAGCAGCTGAAATCCTTCTTTAAAGTCAATGCCTGCGCGTACGGATACATCAATAGAGAATAATATGTTTTTATCTACTGTTTTGATAAAGAGAAATGAACGTTTTTCACCGTAATATACGATATCCCGGTATATATGTTCATAGGTGTGCAGCTCAAGAAGATCCCGAACTTTTGTTTCAAGACGAACTACATCTGTTTTTTCCTGCCGGGCACAGCCGGTTAAAAGGAGCAAAATTATCGGAATGAGGAATTTACATTTTATCATAACATGCTTTATAAAGATAATTTGTAATCCCGGTTAACGCAACATTTTTTTTCTAGTGATAACGGCAATTCCCGGTCAGCTCGATTTAAATTTATATATTATATGTAATTACGACCTCTTTTAAATCACCCGAGGTGTTGACCGGAGAATTGCTGAAGTGATTACAAAACCTTTGCCTTTTAAATATTTTGTTGATATATTTACGGAAAATCCCCTATAAAAATAGTACAAAAAGGAGACGCAGAAAGATGGCGAAACATCAGTTTCAGACCGAAGTAACTCAGTTATTAAACTTAATAATACATTCGCTCTACTCACACAAGGAAATATTCATCAGGGAACTTATTTCTAATTCATCAGATGCTTTGGATAAGTTAAAGTATCTAACTCTCACGGAAGAAGAATATAAAAAATTAGATTTCGCTCCCCGGATAGATATTTCTTTCGATGAAAAGGATAAAAAAACCATTACCGTGGCGGACAACGGTATCGGCATGAACGAAGAAGAACTTATCGAAAATCTCGGGACCATTGCCCGTTCCGGAACTAAAGGCTTTTTGGCGCGGATGACAGGCGATCAGAAAAAGGATTCTAATTTGATCGGCCGGTTCGGTGTCGGTTTTTACAGCTCCTTTATGGTAGCTGACCGGGTCGAAGTTCTGTCAAAAAAGGCCGGAGAAGAAACCGCCTTCCTTTGGAAGAGCAGCGGAACCGGTGAATATGAAATTGAAAAGTCGGAACGGGATTCTTTCGGGACGACAATAACACTTTTTTTGAATGACGAAGGGAAAGAATACGCATCCCGTTGGCAGATTGAGGATGTGATCAAAAAATATTCTGATCACATTGCCTTTCCAATCTATCTCCATTTTACCGAGACAAAATATGACGACAAGGGGAAAGAAAAAGGCAAAGAGAATAAAATTGAACAGGTAAACAATGCTTCCGCGTTATGGAAACGTTCAAAATCCGATCTAAACGATGACGATTATAAAGAATTTTATAAAACTATTTCCCATGATAATGAAGATCCCCTCTTTTACATGCACACCCAGGCGGAAGGTACCATCGAGTATACTACTCTGTTCTTTGTACCGAAGAAAGCGCCTTTCGATATGTATCAGGTGGATTATAAACCTGGAATCAAGCTTTACGTAAAACGGGTTTTTATTACCGATGATGATAAAGAACTTATGCCGACCTACCTCCGCTTTCTCAGAGGTATTATTGATTCCGAAGACCTGCCCCTCAATGTGAGCCGGGAAATTCTCCAACAGAACCGGGTAATGGCTTCGATTAAATCCAGTTCGGTTAAAAAAATCCTGGGAGAAATCAGCAGGATAGCTCTGGAAGAAAAAGAAAAATATACGGAATTCATTAAAGAATACAACCGTCCTTTAAAAGAAGGTCTATATTCCGATTTTTCCAACCGGGAAACTCTGCTTGAACTGGTCCGTTTTAAATCCACAAAAGAGGAAGGATTTGTCAGTCTTAGTGAATATAAAGACAGGATGCTCCCGGATCAGAAATCAATATATTATATAACCGGCGGTGATGAGCGTACTCTCAGGAATTCTCCCCTTTTGGAAGCGTATAGAAACAAAGATATCGAAGTTCTAATAATGGATGACGAGGTAGATGAAATTGTTGTTCCCGGGATAATGAATTATAAAGATGTTCCCCTGAAGCCAATAAACAGAAGTGATGCCGGGGAAGATCTGAAGCAGGAAAAGGATAAAAAGAAAGAAAAAGAAGCAAAACCGATCACCGAAAAGATTAAAAAAGCTTTAGGAGAGCGGGTAAAGGACGTTGTGGTATCGATTCGCCTTTCTGACTCGCCTGCTTGTATTGTTGTTGATGAAAGCGATCCTTCCATGAAGATGCAGCAGATGCTGAAAGCGATGGGGCAGAAAGAGCTTCCGGATATCAAGCCGATTTTGGAAATAAATCCGGACCACGCGATAGTGCAGGGCATTAAGGATACGGATGATGAACAGAAGATTACGGATGTGAGTTTTCTGCTCCTGGAACAGTCCCTTCTCCTTGAAGGAGCAGAGCTGAAAGATCCGGCGGAATTTGTAAAGAGGCTGAACCGAATCCTGGAAAAATCGGTCTAGTTTCTGCGGGAATCTCCAGGTTTTGGAAGGGGAACCTTTATACTGGCTATAGTTTCATCATGCTGAGAAAAAATCCTCAGATTGGAACTGTCGATACCCATATTTTTCATGAGTATGACAATAATGGCCAGGCCTAATCCCGATCCTTCGGTGGGATCGCTGATTACGGAAACAGCATCGCTTAAGTTGGCAAAGGACTTGGCGATGTTGATTTTTTCGTTTATGCGGATTTCTTCCACCGGGGTTAACACGGAATTGTTTCTTATTACCGTAATAAAGTGCTCTGTTGTTTTCAAAAGCTGTACCTTGATGAAATAGCCTTCTTTTTTCTGGATTCTGAGCAGTCTATCTATGTTCTGGATTGTTTCCGCGCTGAAGTTTTTCATTCCGATGATGTATTCGGTGGAATTGGTGATGTCCAGACCTTTTTCTTTGAAATAGACCCGTTTTGTGTTTGCTTTTTTAGCGTTTGTTATGAGTTCTCTAAGACAGTAACTTAGCTGAATGCTGAAATCCTGCATCCCTAGTTCTGTCAAATACATGTCCAGGAGTTCATCTATATATTCCTGGGCTTTCTCATGATAATGGGTGGTAAAAATATTAAGACGCTTGCTGTTTTTCAGTGCCGCCTTGATTTTGGGATCAAAAGCCGGTTTTTTCATGAGTAGTTGTCCTTTCATGCTGAGAACGTAGAGCTCTCATGTTAATTATCGGTTATCTATTTTTTTTCTTTGGGTTAAATTTTGATTATTAGGACCGTAGTATGTTGAAGGAAGCCATTGTACCGATTTTAAAATTCTACCTATTTCTTGGCGGTTCGTATTTACTGTTTCAGATAACCGTACTCAGGAAAAATCTCCTTAAGCCCCTTCTTTTTACGACAATAAATATCCTTCTTCCTCTGTTTTTTGTACACAACTTTTCCACTGGGTGGGAGGAAGCGGTCAGCGCGGGATGGTGGTGGATGATCGGTTTTTTCGCCGCCAGTTTGATCCTGATCGGGTTTCAGCTGTTTATGGCTAAAATTCTTATCAATAGAGCTCCTCTTCTAAAAACAGAACGGAAACGGGAAATGACTGTTTTATTTGCCATGCATAATGCCGGTTATGTCCCGCTGCCGATTATCGCGGCTCTTTCTCCTCAGTCTCTTGTGATCTACATGTTCTTTTTTTTCCTGGCGTTTAATATTTCTTTTTGGACGGTGGCGGTGTCATACTTGACGGGCGGAGAAAGAAAAGGACTGGTTTTTAAACCTAACGCGCCGCTCTTCGGGATTATTGCCGGATTAGGAATTGCCGTTTCAGGAATTTATGATGAGTTTCCGAGAGTCGTGACCTTTCCGCTGGAAATAATCGGCAGAATAACTCTGGATCTGATCCTTGTTGTTCTCGGCGGTATACTTGCCGGAGTTCCGAAAAAACATATTAAGATTAAAAGAGAGTACTGGGGATATGTCCTCTATAAAATGATATTGTTTCCGCTTATTATCTTTACAATCATGCTGTTCCTGCCTTTAAAAGGAATTAACGAAAAACTTTCCTTCGGAATAAAAATTGCCGCGGTTTTAGAAGCTGTCGTTCCTCCGGCTACAAATAATGTGATCGCGGCAAAAGTCTTCGGAACGGAAGATCAGGTCAAATATATCGGCAACGCGGTAATTCTGACATACGGAGTTTCGATGATCACCATTCCGGTTTTTATTCTATTATCTGTTCTGCTTTTCGGCTGACAGACTGTGTATTAAAATGGTACTGTCTTTCATGGAGGAATTTACATGAAATTGACAGACTTTCTTTTCGGTGCCGCATATTATCCTGAACACTGGACCTTTGATGAACGGCGAGATGATCCTGCCCGTATGCGGGAGCTGGGCTTTAACACTGTCCGCATCGGTGAGTTTGCCTGGTCGCTGATGGAAAGCGAAGAAGGAAAATACGATTTCAGTTTTTTTGATAAAGAGATAGAACGGCTGTCGGAAGCCGGAATTTCTATAATTTTCGGAACCCCCACCGCTGCCCCTCCCCGGTGGATGACAGATAAACATCCAGGTATCCTCCGGATAGATAAGGACGGAAAAAGTTTGAAACACGGATCCAGGCAGCAGGCCTGCATCGCTAATTCAGTTTTCCGGGAATACTGCAGGAAAATTACTGCCGCGCTGGAATCACGCTACCGAGGGAACAAAAATATAATCGGCTGGCAGATCGATAACGAGATCTATTGTCACTTTAAAGACTGCTACTGCAGTGCCTGCCGGAAGGGTTTTCAGGAGTTTCTCGAAAAGAAATACGGGTCGGTGGAGAAGCTGAATGAGGATTGGGGAAACAGCTTCTGGTCTCTGGATTACAACTCTTTTGATCAAATTGATCTTCCCTATCCCGGGAGGCCGACTCACCTGAACCCGTCCCATGTATTGGATTACCGGCTGTTTCAGTCAGACATCGCGGTATCTTTTGTGCGCGATCAATACGAAATACTTAAATCAAGCCGGAAAGACTGGTTCGTTACCCATAACGGAACCTTTAACGGCATCGATTACCGGGATATGTGCCGGTATCTTGATATTTTTTCCCATGACAACTATCCGATGTTTATACCCCGGGGAAAACGGGCAGCCTGGGCCGCAAAGAACCTGGATGCCGCGGCAAGCTTCCGCGGGAATTTTATAATTCCCGAAGAGCAGTCAGGTCCCGGGGGCCAGGGTGATTATCTGCAGGAAACCCCCCTCCCGGGGGAAATACGGCTCTTATTCTGGCAGGGTGCTGCCAGAGGGGCCGACGGGATTCTATTTTTCAGACTCCGGACCTGCCGGTTCGGCGCCGAACAGTACTGGAAGGGGATTTTGGATCAGGATAACCTTCCAAACCGAAGGTTTGCCGAAGTAAAAAAGATAGGGGAGGAGGTACGGAACGTCGGCAGGCTCCTCCTGGGCACTGAACCGGTTTCTGATATCGGGATTCTCTACGATACCGGTCTGCCGGAGCTGAGCCATGGGCCGATATCACACGGACTCCCTTCTCCAAAGAAGCTCGCGGAGATTATTCACTCGTCCTTATACGGTAAGGGATATGGAGCCGGGTTTATTCATCCGGAAGATGATTTTTCCCGGAAGAAGCTGATAATTCTTCCTTCCTGGGGGATCGTACCGCCCGGGTTGGCGGAAAAACTCGCTTCCTTTGCTGAAGCGGGAGGGAAAATTCTGGTAACCGGACGGAGCGGAATTAAGGATTCCCGGAATATCGTACTCGATGTTCCGCCTCCCGGACCGTTAGCCGATCTTTGCGGGGTGGAAGTGGAGGAAGCATTCCGTCTGCGGCAGCCCGGCGAGTGGGCGGTTAAGGCGGATGAGTTTCCCGTGCATGACTGGGCAGAAAAGCTGCGGGTGACCGGAGGTAAGGCGGTAATGATTTGGAACGGTGGAATCCTCGACGGGACCCCGGCCTGTGTCGAAAAGAAGACTTCCGGCGGGGGCAGTGTTATGTATGCCGCAGTATATCCCGATGAAAAGTTGATACTGCATCTTCTGAGCAGGCTATTGAACGAGTCCGGACCGGATGCCTTTTTCGGAAATGTACCGGAAGATGTGGAAGTAGCGGTAAGGAGAAGCACGGAGAGTACGGATACACTCATTTTTATTCTGAATCATTCCCGTGAACGGAAAGAAATAAAAAAGCCGTATCCGGGGATCCCTTTGCTCAACAAGGATGTTGAGCTTACAGGAGAAAGTTTTTTTATCGCGCCTTTGGGTGCGGAGATATTTCATAAGCGGGAAAAAGAAGATGCTTAAAGAGTTTTACAGCGATTCAGTCGAGAAAAATATATTGAATCCCGGAGAAATAAATTTTATCCCCCCGGCCTCTTCCAGGGACGCATGGGAAAGCCTTCCGGAAGATTTGATCCTCCAGATCCTTAATCAGGCGGACAGTTTTATCGATTATCCATGGCCGGAAACGACAGCGCGGCTGTTCAGAGCATATACCGAAAGGGGAGAACGCACGGAATACGAGTCGATTGTGAATGAACGGTTTCAAGTTCTTAATCTTCTTGTTCTCTCCGAGAGCATCCAGTACTCGGGAAGGTATCTGGATACGATCGTGGACGGTATTTGGAGAATATGCGAGGAAAGTACCTGGATTGTTCCGGTTCATAACTTTATGTACGCCGGAAATACGTGTCAGAATAAAAACCATCTGCCCCTTCCCGATGTTACGGAAGTGATGATCGACCTTCGGGCGGTTATGGTAAATTCGGCGCTGACCGGAGCTTATGTGCTATTAAAAGAAAAGCTTGACGGAATTTCACCGCTGATTACAAAACGTATAAAGCACGAACTGGAAAAGCGGATTATTGAACCCTTTCTGAATCGGGATGATTTCTGGTGGATGAATTTCAAAAGATATGAAGGGATGCCGGTAAATAATCACAATACCTACTGTAATACCGGAATACTCTTTACGTTCCTCTACATGGTTGATGACCGTTACAGGCGTTTTGAGGGAATTGGTAAGATCCTCCGGAGTTTGGATATATACCTGAATGCTGCTTCTCCGGACGGAGGACTGGATGAGGGGCCGGGATACTGGGGTATGGCCGGCGGTACCCTTTTATACGCGTTGGAAATGCTTCGCGCGGTATCTGGGGGTGTGATCGATATTTATCATGAGCCGCTGATAAGAAAAATCGGTGATTATATGTGTAAAGCCCATATTGATTACCCGAATTTTGTAAACTTTGCCGACGCTAAAGCAAAACTCTCGCCGAATCCGTACGGTTTATATATTTTCGGAAAAAGGACAGGTAACACGAACTTGATGGAGATGGGTTCGTTTCTGCTGAAAAAAGACAAAGCAGGTCTTGATACCATGTTCCGGAGAATACAGCTCCCGATAAATATTCATTCCATATTCTTTCACAATGAAATGGCCTCCAGTCAGGGGAGCTTACCGTATTATAAATCCGTGTATCTTCAGGATCTTCAGGTGGTATATCTGCGAGAGAAAGAGAACAGTTCAGAGGGATTTTTCTTGGCGGCCAAGGGGGGACATAATGATGAATCCCACAATCACAATGATGTTGGAAACTATATCCTCTATCATAACGGTCAACCGGTAATTATTGATACCGGAATGATGATCTATTCAGCTAAGACATTTAATCCGGATACCCGTTATTCCATCTGGATCAATCAATCCCAATTCCATAATCTTCCGGTAATAAACGGAAAGCAACAGGCTGCCGGTGCCGAATACCGCGGTACGGATGCTATCTATGAACGCGGAGACGACACAGAATCATTCTCCCTCAATCTGGAGCATGCCTACCCGGAGGACGGGCCTCCGTTTACGTACCGAAGGAATATTACATTCTTCAGAAAACTGGGTGAAGCCGCGGTGGAGGATGTTTTTTCGTTTACAAATGACGGAAATACGGTAACGTCTCATTTGATGACCCATGTTCCGCCGTCGATCCGGGACCGTAAAATTGTATTTTCATACGTTGAAAATGGACCATCGGTGGAACTGGATCTTACGGTTAAAAACAGTCTCGGCGATACAGGCGGGTTCCGCGTGGAAGAAATCCCAATTGAAGATCCCCACATCCGGAATGCGTTTGGAGACTTGTTATACCGCATCTCCCTGGATACCCGGTTTGACCGCGGTGAAGGACGGATAAGATTCCGGTTTACCCGGAAATAGCTTCCGCCAGCGCCTTAATATGTTCCGGACCTGTTCCGCAGCAGCCGCCGACGATTGCCGCGCCGTTCTTGATACAGACTTTTACGCCCTCCGCGAATTCTGCCGGACCCATGTTAAAGACTGTTTCTCCATCTATAAGCTCCGGTTTTCCCGCGTTCGGTTCTGCCGCGAGGGGGATCCGGGCCGTGTCTTTCATCGCTTTGATTACCTCGGCCATTTCCAGCGGAGTGAGGTCTCCGCAGTTAGATCCCGCGTAATCCGCGCCCGCTTCCGCAAGCGCTTTCGCGCAGTCGGCGGCGCTCTGTCCCATCATGGTTCTTCCGCCGTTTTTCGGGGTGGTGAATGACATTAGCGCCAAAAGGGGCAGATCCGATACTTCCCGGATTCCTCTCACCGCGCAGACAGCTTCGTTCAGATCGAACATGGTTTCTATAATAAATCCGTCCACACCGCCCTGGAGAAGATATTCCGCCTGTTCCCGGAAATTATCGATAAACTGTTTTTCCGTATATGTTCCGTACGGCTGAAGCATTTGTCCTGTGGAGCTCATATCACCTAAGACATATGCCGATTTACCTGCTGCCTGTTTGGCGATCCTGCAGGCTGAGAGGTTTACCTCCTGAATATCCGTATTAACGTTGTGAGTCTCTAAATATATACGGTTCATGGTTAGACTGTTTGTGATAAGCAGTTTGCTTCCGACGGATACATACCTCTTGTGTACCGCTTCCACTTTGTCGGGATTTTCAACGGACTGATGACCGCCTCCCTCAAGTCCGAAAGTGCCCAGCTGAGTTCCCATTCCGCCGTCCAATAGTTTTATACCTGTCTGCGATAAAAATTCGTGTAATGTCATGTCTTCTTATATCAATTTGAACCAGTATTGACAACTCCGGAACTCTTGGGTATTAATAAAGTCTAGCCCGCCCGGATGGTGAAATTGGTAGACACGCTAGGTTCAGGGTCTAGTGGCCGTAAGGTCGTGGAGGTTCAAGTCCTCTTCCGGGCAGTTTTTTAAAATTGTATAAAGTGTTGCTGATAAAGAGAATATCTTACCTGTTGCTGCTCGTTTTCAAATGGAACATCTGTTCCGTTCTTTACAGTTAACGTACACTTTTCGCCATCTATCAGTACTTTCCTTGTCAATTTAGTCAAAAATGTATGCTCTTTATCAAGTTCGAAACCAGCAAATCCCGGTCAACTCCTTCTGTGATTGAGAAGAGGCCATAATTTCATATAATATATAAACTTAGATCGGGTTGACCGGGAATTGCCGCATATTTTTTTTTCGCGGAAAAACGGCCATTTCCGGCGACCCCGATTTATGTAATTGCTTGTAATAAAACAATTTATGAGTTTTAATGCGAATGTGATCACCAGAAATTGCTGGTTCGAAACACCTCTTTAGTTTCCTTGATTGGTCCCCTATAACCGGAGTATACTGGCAAGTGAGATATGAAAACAGAAACGGTACCGACAGAATTAAAGCAAGTAACTGAAATAATAAAACGGGTCGCGGACCCCGTCCGGATCGTACTCTTCGGAAGTAGAGCCAGAGGGGATAATACGGCCACGAGTGATTATGATATCCTTGTTGTCACAAAAAAGGTGGAAAATGAACGGGAAATCACGAGGAAGATTTATAAAGAGCTGTACATACAGAGAATCGATTTGGATATCGAATTGATAGCTGTAGATGAAGATAGATGGAATAATAATAAAGAGCGCTTCGATGTGATCTATCGACACATCAATTCAGAGGGAATTGTAATATACAGTGAATGAGTATAAAAATTGGTTAAAAAGGGCGAGGAGTGCGCTGAACCTGTCTCGAATCGATAAAGGCAAAGATATCGTATTTGAAGACTTGTGCTTTCAGGCACAGCAGGCAGCTGAGAAAGCAATAAAGGCTC
>CAYLLE010000123.1:0-4083 GCA_964384485.1 uncultured Spirochaetales bacterium
CCGTCACCTGGTAGCGTAGCCTGGATGGGTAACAACAAAATTGGCAACAGTCCATATATATTAAACCCTCTTTTAAATCACACAGGTGTTGACCGGGAAATGCTGGTATTGCACCTTCGGCGATAAAAATTTATCTTGGTATGCAGTTATGGAAAAAATTATACTGGTTTCTAATAGATTGTCGGTCTCTGTCCACAGAAATGAGGAAGGGAAATTATTATTTCAGCAAAGTATGGGCGGCTTGGCTACAGGATTAAGTTCCCTGCTCGAACAGCAGGAAAGCAGATGGGTAGGATGG
The DNA here is from genome assembly GCA_964384485.1 of uncultured Spirochaetales bacterium. GTDB lineage: Bacteria > Spirochaetota > Spirochaetia > CAYLLE01 > CAYLLE01 > CAYLLE01. Next base: position 299 of record CAYLLE010000123.1, read on the forward strand.
AGCGGTCTTCCCGAGGAGAGTTTTTCTCCCCAGGAGAAGGAAACAGTCGAAGAGAAGCTGCGAAGTGAATACCACAGCATTCCGGTTTCTTTGAGCGGGGAAGAACTGGATTCATTTTATTACGGATTCTGTAATAATATTATTTGGCCGCTATTTCATTATTTTCCCACTTATGTTGATTACGATCAGAATTTATGGGACGCATACAGAAAAGTTAACGAAAAATATCTGCACAAAGTTCTTGAGGTAGCCGGACCGGAAGACACTATCTGGGTCCATGATTATCAACTGATGCTCCTGCCCGGTATGATTAAAAATGAAATAAAGAACGCGAAGATAGGATTTTTCCTGCACATCCCATTCCCCTCTTATGAAATATTCAGACTGCTTCCCTGGCGCGATGAGCTCTTAAAAGGACTGATGGGCTCCGATTTAATCGGCTTTCATACATACGATTACGCGCGGCATTTCTTGAGCAGCGTGCGGCGTCTTTTGGGATACGAGCACAACCTCGGTAATATTCCGTACCGGAACAGAATGGTTAACGTCGATGTATTCCCCATGGGTATTGACTATCCGAAATACCATAATTCCTCAGATGATCCTGAAATAAAAGAAGAGATTGATAAGGTCAAAGAAACGCTCCACGGAAGAAAGCTGATTCTATCGGTGGACCGGCTGGATTATACAAAAGGTATACTGCAGCGGATCAGGGCCTACAAGTTTTTTCTGGAAAAGTATCCTGATTACCGGGAAAAAGTGAACATGATCATAATTGTCGCTCCTTCCAGGACCCAGGTGAACCAGTATATCGAGCTGAAGAAAGAGGTTGATGAGCTCGTAAGTGAAGTAAACGGCACGATGAGCACGATCGACTGGACTCCTATACGGTATTTCTACCGTCCATTTCCTTTCAATCAGCTGACTGCAATCTACAGTCTCGCGGATGTGCTGTTGGTTACCCCTATTCGGGACGGGATGAATTTGATAGCGAAAGAATATGTTGCGGCACGGAAGGATATGGAAGGCGCGATTGTGCTTAGCGAAACCGCCGGGGCTTCCAAGGAATTAGGCGAAGCCCTGATAATCAATCCGTCAAATACTGAGGAAATCGCCGATAATCTAAAGATAGCCCTGGAAATGCCTAAAGAAGAAAAAATTTACCGCAATAAAGTCATGAATCAGAGGCTGAAGCGTTATAACGTAAATTATTGGGCCGGTGATTTTATCGACAAACTGAATTCCGCCGTAAAATCCAGGAAAACTATTCAGAGCAGAAAAATCGAAGGGGAGATCAAAGATCAGATCAAAGAACGGTTCAAAAATGCCGAAAGACGTCTTGTCATTCTAGATTATGACGGAACCCTGGTCTCCTATGGTACTCGGCCTCAGCATGCTAAACCGGACAAGAATCTTCAGGACTTGCTTAAAAAAGCATCATCTAATCCGAAAAATGAAATTGTCCTTACCACGGGCCGCGATAAGAGCCTGATTGATGAATGGTTTCAGGATCTTAACGCCGGGTTTATCGCAAGCCATGGAGTTTGGTATAAGATGCAGAGCGACGGTTGGCAGCTCATGGAGACACTGGGAAATGAATGGAAAGAAGCTATCTACCCGATATTGGAGCTGTATGTAGACCGGACCCCGGGATCAGTGATTGAGGAAAAGGATTACTCCCTTGTCTGGCATTACCGCAGGGCCGAACCTGAATTATCGGCAAACCGGCTAAGCGAATTACGGGAAGCTTTGATCAGTTTGACCAGCAATTATAATCTGTCACTTTTGGAAATTAATAAAAGCCTTGAAATTAAGCCGGGTAATATCAACAAAAATCATGCTGTTTCCCACTGGCTTGGAAAAGCAAAGTGGGACATCATTATCTGCATCGGCGATGACCCCACTGACGAGGATTTATTCTTGAGTCTGCCTGATCACGCGGACACCATCCGTGTAGGGTTGGGAATAACAAACGCGAAATATTATCTGGAATCCGTGAACCATGTTTGGAACTTCGTATCGGAACTAACTGATATTTAGAAAGCTATCCCGCTTCCACGGGATTCCGCAGAGTTCCGATCCCTTCTATCTCAATTTCCACAACGTCACCATCGGAAAGGGGACCGACGCCGCTTGGGGTGCCCGTCATTATGATGTCACCTTCTGAAAGGGTAAAATTTTTGGAGATGAATGATAGGATTTTTTCCACCGGAAATATCATGTGTTTCGTATTTGAATCCTGAACAACCTTGCCGTTCAACCGGCAGCGGATATCCAAATTACCGTAGTTCGGCAATTTCTCCGTGGATACCAGAACTGGTCCGATAGGTCCGAATGTATCAAATGATTTTCCCCGAAACCATCCGGACCGGTCCGAGTTCTGGATGTTCCGCTGACTGACATCGTTCATAGCGGTAAATCCTAAGATATGGTTAAGAGCATCCTCTTCGGATACATCCTTGCATGTATCTTTGATTATGAAAGCCAATTCCGCTTCATAATCGGTCCTAAAGTCTTCAAAGCTGTATTTTTTTAGAAACCTGGGAATAATAATTTTTTCTTCATGGGCAATAAGCACGTTTGGAGTTTTCGGAAATAGTATCGGTTCTTCCGGCACCTTAGGATCAAATCCTTTTACCTTAACGGAAACACTTTCTTTGATGTGGTCTGCGTAGTTTAATCCGAGTGCTATAATCTTTGTGGGATGAAGGCGGTAGTCTCCTCCGCCTTTTACAGGAAGACTTATATTGTTCATCATGAAGCTTCAGAAGTGCGGATGGTGACAAGTTTATCCCGGGATTGTTCTTTTACGTAGATATCCCCGTACCTTCCCGACGCTTCCGATTCCCGGCTCTGCAGGACACCGCTTGAAAAGAAGAAATAAAGCACATCCGCCATATCCTGGAAAGAATCAGACAGAGCATAACGCAGGATAACCGGATGTTCGGAAAAAAAGCTTCTATACTCGGGATACCGTATGGAAACGGGGTCGCACATTTCACGTACGGTATTCCGTATCCCTCCGTACCAGGCCCTGGAAAGACAAAATATGTTCAGTGTTTTACTGTCATCAAGATAGTACAGTTCGAATATACCGGACATACTGGGTACAGAAGCCATTATCCTGTATTTGTTAATTTCTTCCAAAGGAGACCAGTTGATCGTATAGTACGCGTCTCCGCCTCTAATTCGTTTCGTTATGTTGCATTCCATCACAATAATACTACCCATATAAAATCGATAAGACAAGAAAAAAAATCCAAATAGTCTGCCTGATAGGCAAAATATTCAATTTTATGGTGAATCATTAATCCGTATGACCACCCTCCGGTTTAGAAATTGACGCTGCGGGTCGTAGGTGACCGGATCGGAAGCTCCTATTCCCCGGACATTTGTAATACGTTCCGGTGCAATTGTTTGAGATAAAATCCTTCTGACCGCGTCTGCCCGGTTTACCGATAATTGAACGCGACCCTTCTCAGTGCCAGCTATAGCGCAGTGGCCGAAAATAACTAACTTGTGATTTGTTGAAGTTAAAACACCGGATATCTCTTTAAGTAATTGCACCGCCCGGGGTGTCAAATTAGCAGAATCGGGATTGAAATAGATGATCCATGTTCCATCCGGCGGGATGATTGCCTCGTCGCCAATCGGGGATTCAGTCGAGCTTGCCGCTTCAGCCGGGCTTGCCGTTTCAGCCGGGCTTGCCGTTTCAGCCGGGCTTGCCGTTTCAGCCGGGCTTGCCGTCTCAGCCGAGCTTGCCGTCTCAGCCGAGCTTGCCGTCT
>CAYLLE010000123.1:4183-11099 GCA_964384485.1 uncultured Spirochaetales bacterium
TCAGTTGTAGCCGGTGTATCAGTTGTAGCGGTGTTGTTTCGGGTGTAGTTTAGGAGCAGCAGAATTGGTGCTGCGATTAAGAACGCGAGGATTAGTATTACAGCAGCTGTTTTGACGGGTTTGTAATCAATTCCCGTTTTTATTGTTTTAGACGCAATTTTTTTCCCGTTGAAATAGAGATTGAGTGTCAGAACATTTCGGCCGTTGAAATTACCCTCAAGCAAAAATATTGGTTTACTGTTCGGTCCGCCTTTAAGCCCTGAAATTTCAAACGTGTTTATCAGATCCCGTTTACCGGATTTTTCGGTCAGGAATATTTTTATTACGGCCTTCTTTTGTTCCGGTTCAATTGTTGTAAGTCTAAGCGTTCCTTCCGTTTCACCATCCAAATAAAGAAGAGCGATGTCTCGGTTGTTTTCAATTTCGACACTAACATACGCGCGGTTTAGGGTACTTCCCTCCCCCCGGTTTGATGAGTTGTTCTCAATGGATTCAAGCGATGTCTTTGCCATACCCGCCTAGGAATTTAATTCCGGTTCTACAGGTAATTCTATATCAAATTTGAAAAAGTCACCCGTAGATCAGCTCCCGATAATAATGCAATTTCTGCAATTACTTCAGAAGTTTATACTCTATAAGTATACCGTAACGGGAAAAAATATCAAACTTGCTGTCAGGATAATGGGAATTGCCGCATGTTATTTCGCGGAAAAACGGCAGTTACCGGTGATTCAGATTTATTTAATTGCTTAATAAAACAATTTATAAATTTTTTATGCGAATTTGATCACCGAAAATTACCGGACGGCAAAGACAGCCTGCAAGAAACCTTACGACTGGTGTTACTGTTGGTACTCCATTACCCCGATGAAATTTACAAATCCTTTTTTCTTGATTCCGGACACAAGGTTTTCCTTCGCTGATGCAAGGCAATACGAGAATTTATACGAGGTGTCTGAGATCTTAAACAAGGTAATCACCAGCGACTCACCCGAAGGAGTATCGAAAAACAGCATGTTTCCGTCTTTGAACCATCGTGAATCAAACGTGTCGCCGTGATATATGATATCAACATCTCCATCCGGCGAGAATATGATTTTTTCGATCTGATTTTCATTTTCCGGATTAGCGAAGCCGATTACTATTCCGTCAGAAATAGCCTGGATCAGTTCAGTAGTAAATACCCATTCTCCGCTAAATTCCTGGGTATATCCTGCTCCTGCCGCAAATGCCAAGAGTATCATTATTATGATAAATTTTTTCATATGATTAAGTTGTCCTTCCTATTATCATTGAGATTTACACAAGGTATTATACCAATAAATTGTTATGGTTCAATACCGTGAGCATTGAGAATTTTTAATATATCATTTCGGTTATTTTCTTCCGCCCATTGTGCAAGAAAAGGACCGATGGCAGAGCGGAAATAATTATAATCTTTCTGTTCGAAAATTTTATTTATTTCTCTCCGTTCTACTTCGGTGCCTTCTCTGATAAGCATACGTGCCGCGTCGTAACTGCTGAAAAATAATGCCTTATATAGTATGGAATGTTTATTTAATGTCTTTGGATTAGGGTCGGCACCGTAATCAAAAAGAAGTTCCATGATTTCAGTCTTGTTTTCTTTCGCGGCAATTATCAGGGGGTTTGGTGCCGCGGGATCCCAATTTCCCCGTTTATCAACCTTGGCTCCCTGTTCAAGGAGCCATCGAACAATTTCAATCTCTCCATTATCAACCGCGTACATCAGCGGGGTGACTCCCTGATGATTATACATGTTCATGTCCAATCCTTTCCGGACCAGTTCTTTGACTTTCTCCAAATTTCCGTACTGCACGGCAAGAAAAAGGGGCGGCGTGCGCTTGTTCACGTCCGTGACAAACCATCCCCTGTCTTCTTCGATTTCGGCGTCTTTCTTCATTTTGACTTCAATACCGATATCGGGCCATGATAAGGTTGCGGTCTCGAATCCGTCCGAAAATCGGCGCTCGATGTTTGCCGGTTTACCGTACTGGGTCGTAAACTCGCCGGCGATAAAGTCGAATGATGAATCGGGTCCGCCCACAACAAAAGGAATAATGGAGGCGACAACTAAAATAGCTGCTCCTACATATCCGGTTGTTTTATGCCACTTCTTTTTATTCATTCAAGAACCGCTCCTTGTAGGTAGGAGAATTACCGGCCATCTTCATGAATATATCCAGATGAATTACCTCAAACTCTTCGGGGAGTTTGTCAAGAATTGATTTAACCCTGGTAATATCGCTGAAATTGCGGACATGGAGCAGCAAAAAATAGGGGCGTATACCGTTCAGTTCAGCCAGTTCTTTGATATCTGAAACGCACTGATCTTCCGGTCTTCCGGGAGAGAGGTAATAATCAAATGAAATTAGCGGTACCGAACCCTTCCGATAAAATGTAAAAGCCGGGGCATATCCGTTGGCGAAACCAATAGCTTCAGGCATTCCTTCATAGTACGCCTGGATGACCCGTTTGGGGAGATCCGGATTTCCTTCTACTGATGCTCCTTCAGAATAATCCATTATTTCGAAAATTTTCAGATCCAGCTGATCCATTAACTGCCTGGCCGTTTCGATTATGCCGGGAAGATCATTTGCAGGTATAACCTTCGGATACATATAGCCCGGTCCTGAGAGGGAGCCGATGAAATAATCATTATCAGTCGCTTGGGAATAGAAAAACTCCATCATAGCGGGAGCGAGCCAGACCCAGTTCATAGTGACTTCCCACGCGTAGGGGAGTTCTCCCCTGCCCGGTCTGTTCCATGCGCCGATACCCAGACAGTCGGTCTGGATACAGGCGATATACACCTTGTTTTCCGGCCGGTAATCACATCCCTCCTCTATATGATGGTTGTTTTTAAAAGTGAATCCCGGAGATACCGGAATCTGACTGGTGAAACTCATATTGGGCAGTGAATGGAGACCTTCAACCCGGTGTGAGTATTTAGAACAAAGCGAAACGTATTCCCGTTCAAGATCTTTTCCGTAGGAATGCCATCCGAAAACGAGAGAGCGGGGTTTGAGACCGGCGAGAATCTTTGAAGCCAGGGAGTACTCTTCCGTATCCGACTCTTTCGTGGAAAGATCGGTGAAAAACGCTTTTTTGTACATTCCCCAATCCGCGACTCCGGGCTTTAATACCGATCCGTGTTCGCCTCCGAGCCATACAATTGTATCAGCAGAACACCGGGAACCGAAATCCCGGTACGCCCGGCCGTAGATTTCGGCATCGCTCATCCCCCGGAATTTCCCGCGGAAATCGGCGGTCTCCGGTATCCCCAGTTCTTCCATGAGGGGTATCTGTTCTTCGGTTATAACGATACCCTGTTCCAAACCCGCGGCTGTAAAAGCCACAATTAAGGATGTCCGCACTTCCTTGTCCCAGACAATGTAGCCGGTGATATCATCCCTGAACTGCCGGAGCGCTTTTACCCAGCTATTCAGTTCGGTAAAGGTATAGAACCGCTCATTTTCTAGAAAATCTTTTACATCGGGAGTAAACCGGAAATCCCAGCTTTCCGGATAGATGAAATAGAGGGACGGTTTTTTTCTATTTACGATTCCTTGAAGGCTGATCAAACAGGCCTGTTCGGGAAGTTTTCCGTTGATGTGCCAATTATCTTCCAGCCGCATGAAAAACGCGTCCCGTGTTCCCCGGCGTTTTAGAAGAAATGTCAATTTTGTATCCCTGGTAGATCTCTTGACGGTCCAGCGGATGATATCTTCCTCTTTTGTCCCGGAAAATGTGTTGATTTCCAGAACATCTTTATGGCCCTGGGACCCTCTGACCCGGTATGAAGCCTTTAATTCCAACACCCCTTCCCCGGAGACAGCAGATACCCGCTTCTCCTCACCGGGTTCCAGAGCCGCTCCCATAAAAACGTTCGCCGGCAAAACCCGGTGTTCCACGGGAATCGTTACAACGGTGCCGTTTTTCGGTACACTGTACGACTCAGATACCGACCGGTGTCCGCCCCAGGTAAAGCTGAATGTATAATTTTTATCATCTTCATCGATCTTTACAGATACTTTCCGGAATAAATCGATGTCGGAACTTTTTTCCGGTATGAGTTCCCAAACACCGGTAAATCTATCTTTATTATTCATAATTTGCGTCCTTTTACTAGTTAATTTTATAGCTTATGAAAAAACTTCACAAGAGCTTCATTGATACAGCCCGATACCCTTTATCTTTCACCGAATAATCAAGTGAAAATCCGGAGGCCGCGGTGAGAAGTCTTGATATATCCACGCTCCTTCCGCCGATAACAAGGATCCCCCCGGGGTATAGTAAACGGGCTGCACCGTGCATAAACGGTTTTTCCCACTTCACGTTCGGAACCGGGTCCGGTAAGGCCGTGATCCCGTCGTACTTTAAGCCATGATCCTGGAGATCCTCCAGGGCGGCGGTCCCCGGAATAACTTCTGGAAGGCACTCATGTTTAAGGAGATTTTTCCGGCTTATCTGCAGGGACAGGCAGTCCCGGCCTGACAGTACCGGCTCCAGGAGCTTTTGTCCCAGGAGAGACGCGGCAGCGGGTAAATGGCCCTGTCCCGGATTCCAGAATAGTATCCGTCCTGAAGGAGGTTTCCGCCGGAGCAGCTCTCCTGCCAGTTTTGTATGACGGGAAAGGGTATCGAATTCCGGAAGGCCGTAAACCGTTTCGAGTCTGTATCTGATGTCCTTTATATGAAATTTCTCCTGAGCCCGGATGTATGAGTGGGGAATGTCCGGTTCCGGGATTTTTTTATCTTCGACTTTTCCGCGGAAATGGTATACCGAATGGCTCTTAATCGAATTCTCATAAGTTATCTCCATACCGGTAGCTTCAAGAATGTTCCTGGTAAATTCGGCCAAAGGTGAAACAACCACAACAGCACATACACCGCCCTCTGTGAGATAATAAGGCGCTTCGGTAAGGAACTGTTCCAAAACCGGTCTACCGGCTTTAGCCGGGAAATTCGAAAGGATACAGTCGAACTCTTTTGGCTCCGCCTTTTCCAGGAGCAGGGAGTGCCGGATCCGGAAATTATCCAGCCGGTTCAGCTCCGCGTTGTGCCGTGAAAATTCGGTCCCCAGGGCATCCCGGTCCTGAAAAGTAACCTCGCTGCCGGGACACTTTTTCCCGAGGGCTATTCCGAGTACTCCGGTTCCCGAGCCGGCATCGAGGATAGCCCGGGTCGTACCGTAATGAATATTATCCGGAAGGGATTTTAAAAGGAGGAGTGAACCCGAATCTACGGTATTGCTCGAAAAAAGACCGTGGGAAAGATCAAGTATTACCGGCTCTTTGTGGAATTGGGTATGAATCCGCTTGTTAATATATGAAGATAAGTTCCGCATTCGCCAGATCTTACCAGTAGATTTTAAGTTTGTCATCCGGTAATGTGATGAAAAAGGAGTGTGCAGATGGCCACAGCATTCATCACCGGCGCCACAAGCGGAATCGGCTTAGCTTTCGCAAAGAAATTAGCCGCGGAGGGATACGATCTGATCCTGACCGGACGGAGAGAAGAAAAAATTCGAAAGGAAGCACATGCCATTGAACAGGCATCGGGGGTTAAGACCGATATTATTACGGGAGATTTAACTGATGATTCCGTTATAGAGGAATATATAAGAAATATTCGGAATCAGCAGAATTTAGACGTGCTGATAAATAACGCGGGTTTCGGAGTATCCGATTATTTTACCGATCAGCCCGGTCGGGTCTGGAAGGATATGATAAAAGTCCACATTGAGGTGCCGGTGCTCCTAATGAATGCGGCCATGGAGGTAATGAAAAAACGGAAGATCGGGATTATTATCAATATTTCATCATTAGCATCCTTCTTCCCCCTCCCTAAATCTGCAATATATTCTGCCGCCAAACTGTTTATCAATACGTTGACTGAAGCTGTATCCCTGGAAGAACAGGAAAATATTATATTTAAAGCAGTATGTCCCGGTTTTACCCGTACCGATTTCCACAGGAACATGAGTGATACCGAAAAAGAAATCAGGGAAAACCCGATTTTTAAGTGGATGCAGCCGGAGGATATCGTCAGGGAAACCTGGAAACGGCTGCATCGCGGGAAGGTTATAATAATCCCGGGAAGGAGATACCGGTTCCTGAAGGCCGCAGCATCTTTAGTTCCTTCTTTCCTTTACCGGAAAATTATGACCAGTAAAAGGGGGAGGAGGAATGAACGGTGAATTTATGCGGGAAGCTTTGAAGGAAGCCTACAGAGGAATGGATGCTCGGGAAGGGGGGCCCTTCGGGGCTGTTATTGTAATGGACAATGAAGTAATTGCCCGGGGACACAACCGGGTACTCGTGAGCGCTGATCCTACCGCCCACGCGGAAATATCCGCCATCAGAGAAGCCTGCGGGACACTGAAGACCTATGATCTTTCCGGGAGCGTTATTTATACTACTTGTGAACCCTGTCCCATGTGTTTCGGTGCTATTCTTTGGGCAAGAATAGGGGCTCTCTATTCCGGCTGCACCAGGGAAGACGCGATGGATATTGGTTTTGATGATTCAGAATTCTACAGGATAGTCTGCGGTGAAACCCCTTTTCCGGGAGAATGTGAAACAGAAGTGCTCCGTGACGAGTGCCGGAAGCTTTTCACTGTGTGGACAAGGATGGAGAGCAAACAGATGTACTGATTACCGTCAGGAATTGACTTTGATATCGGCAACAGGATCCTTTTTCTGCGTTGCCACAGAACCGATGGAATGAGAAATTTCTCCCCCTAAAAGAACATTCCGAGAATCAGCCCTGTCAGTGCGGCTGAAGCGATTTCCGGTGATCACATTCGCATTAAAATTGATAAATTGTTTTATTACAAGCAATTACATAAATCGGGATCACCAGAAATCGCCGTTTTTCCGCGAAAAAAAATATGC
>CAYLLE010000124.1:0-10880 GCA_964384485.1 uncultured Spirochaetales bacterium
TGTGCGAATTAATTCAAAACTTGGGGAAAAATTTGTCCACGTTCGGTGGCATTACAAAAAAGATGCGCCCGGAAGGAGGATTCCGGGCGCAAAGGAGCTTGGTAGAAACAGTTTTTTAAATCTAGAAAAGGGAGAAATCTATGATGCGGCTTGTATTGCCCTCAGCTTCAACTGCGATACCGGTTATAACACCGGAAACCTGTACGAATGTTCCGTCCGTGTATTCCGCAACAACCAGATCGTATTCGCCGGGCGCAAGGTACCAAAGCTGGTAACCGCTTTCATCATCAACACTTGTGCTGGTTACCGCATTCGGGAATCTTGACTCTCCGGATCCAGGTTCGGCGGATTCAGTTTCAGAATAATCTCCTGATTCATAAGCAAAAACTAAAAGTTCATTTTCACCCGTATAGCCGGTTATAGATCCTGATATTCTTCCTGCCTGCTTGTTTGCGATGAGCCGGATTGTGGGTTTCAGAATGATTTTCCCGCTATCACCGGCTGTAACAACGGGCGTCCGTACATCAAAATCCGCGGACAATTCAACCGCTCCGTTTACCGGAACCTGAAATGTGCCGGTTGCTTTATATCCTGAATTACCTCCGCTCGGTACAAAGAGCGGTTCTGTGGTTTCATCGCTGTATTCGATATAACAACCCGGGTTGGACGGCGCGGCTCCCCCCTGTTCGGGGATATCCAGCAAAAACCGGATTTGGTTGTACTGACCGGCTGTAAGTATTAATTCACCCAGAAGTACTGATTTACCGTTCTGAAGTTCCAGCAGGTTATAGGTCTTAGGCCCCTGGAATTCTTCAAGGGTTTCCCAGGTTTCCCCGTCATCTCGGTTCATGTTGTACTGTATTTCTGTGATGGTAATGTAGACACCAGTCACATTGTCCGCGTCAATAGGAGCATCGGTAAGGTTTAGTTTAACGACACCTGTACTGCCAGAGTTCAGATTACATGCCGCAAAGGTCAGCGCGATTAGCGACGAAACGATAATAAAAATCCAATTTTTCATTGCTTCCTCCATAATTTTTTTATTCGACACTTATTAAATACATCCATTAAGGGCAGCTGGTTGCATTTATCCGAAGAAATTTTCAAAAAATCCGGAAATATCGGGTTCTGTTTATTAGAATTATGTAAGAATGGATATCGATAGAACAGATGATGATATTAAAAAGGCTGTGAGCCGGGTATTGAAGGGAAACTCTGAGGCATTCCGTGTTATTGTTGATCAATACCAGGACATGATTTTCCGTACCGCCTACTCGTTTTTAAGAAACCGGCATGACGCAAAAGATGCAGTGCAGGAAGTGTTCCTCAAAGTGTACAGCCGGCTTTCATCTTATGATCCGGGTTATCCGTTTAAACCATGGCTTTACAGAGTGGCGGTGAATCAAATTCGGACAAATTACGGTAAATTAAAAAGAATATCAGTCAATGAAGCTCAAGATGACGGGATACTTGAGCAGGACGAAAAGTTTACCGGTAAAATATCTGAACCGCTGGATTCACTGGTGGAATCTGAAAAAAAAGAGCGGATAAACCGGGCTGTGAGTAAACTCAAAGATCCGGTCAGAACCGCGGTTATTCTTTATTATTTCGAAGGGCTTACTGTGGAGGAAACAGCCGATATATTAAAAGTAAGCCGGGAAAATATAAAATCAAAGCTGCATCGGGGAAGGAAAAAAATAAAAGATTTTTTATCTGAAAATGCAACCTGAGCTGATATAATTGGTACATTTATATATAGAGGAATTGATGAATAGCAGAGATGATATTTTAAAGAAATGGGAAGAAACCGGAGAAATTTCTCCTTCAGAAATTGAAGGATTATCCTCGGATGAAGACCTGCTTCCTTTTCTTAGACGGGATGCTCTAGATGAACCTATTTCCACCGCCCAGAACCTTGATGAGGATGAAAAGGACAGTTTGACCCATGATATTATGGAAGGTATTGACGGGGGGCGTCGACGAAAACCGGTTTTTTATTTCGCCGCGGGTGCCGCGGCTTCGGCGTTATTGTTTGCCGGACTTCTTCTGTTTTTCATTTTCGCAGGTGGGTCCGGCGGCAAAGGCGATCTTGAGACAGTGGTGATCGTACGTTTTGAACTCGCGGCTCCCGAAGCCGAGACGGTGTTTCTTGTGGGTGATTTTAATGATTGGGACCCCGATATGCATCAAATGGAAAAGGTTGGCGGGGTTTGGCAGATAGAAATGACCTTGGAGGAACAGCGAACCTATACATATAACTTTCTGATCGACAGAAAAGAATGGATCAGCGATCCTTTAGCGGAGTCCTCTGTTGAAGACCCATTCGGCGGAGAGAAGTCGGTAATCAATCTCTAAAGGGAATAGGTGAACTATGAAATTGAATTATATGAAAATTCTATGTCTCTTATATCTTATAATACTGGTTCCTGTAATCTCTCCTTCTCAGGAATTAATGGAAGAAACTGAACTCTGGCTTGAGCAGGCTGATCCTGAATGGGCGGAACCGTTCCAGGACAAATTGACTGAAGAGTTGAATACCAGCCGTTTTAGCCGTGTCGCTCTTCGGGCAGTTCTCGCGAATATGTCTCCCCTTGGATTTTCCGATGACCCCTACGAAGCCGTACTTGAATTTAAAGCACTGCTTAAAGATACTGATGAGTCGATCCGCCGGGGAGAAAACATCGCCCGTCTATCCGCGGTTCTTAGACAGATGAATAAAGAACGGCGGGAAAAGGGAGGAGATCCCGGCGGGGGAAGAGGAAAGGGAAAAGCAAGAGGGAAGGGTAATGCATTGGACCGGATCAAAGAGACAAGAGGAAATCCCGGTAGAGGTGTGCCGGGAAGCCCCGGACCACCCGACTCCGTTCCCGGTAAACCGGATGTACCTAGCCCGTAAACTATGAAAAAATATCTTCTTATTTCAGTTCTATCTTTACTCATCACCGCAGGAATTACCTTCGCGGACAGTTTAGCCGATAGGATAGACCGGAAGATACCTGCTGCGTACGCGGGAATAGAAGACGAACTCCTGACTCTCCTTGAAACTGCGGACCGGACCGGAGTTCCGGAATCACTCCTGGTCAGTCTTATCCGTGAAGGGGTGGCAAAGTCAGTGCGAAGCGGGGTTCTCTTAGATGTTATCCAGAGAGAGTACGATTCATACCGGTATATAGCCGTCTTAGCGGAGCAGGAAGGGTTTCGGAGAGAGAACCCGGAAAATTATGATGAATTCTTAAAATCACTGAATATTTACCGGAAAATGGGATTATCGGCGGAGCTTCTGGAATATGCCCTTAAGGCGGGGCCGGACCGTAAAAGCGTACTCTACGCATTAGAAGCTGTAACAAAGATATTGAAAACCGGTGATCTAGAATTATCTGTATATTATGATCTATTAAAATCTCTTTTTGACAGTCAGCTACCTCCCAAATATTATCCTTCGTTGGGCAATGTTTTTCTCAAAGCCCGGAATTCCGGGCTTAACAGCGGCCAAACAGCGGAAATTGTCATTAATACCTTGAATTCCGGGGGAGGCATCATACAAATTAATAGAAGGATAGAAGAAAGGAGTCCCCGGAGATGAAATACCGGCTGCCCGCAATGCTTTTCCTCATACTGCTCATCCGTGGAACTTTTCCGGCATACGGAGATGCTTCATTAGGCGCGGGAACAGACGTTACCGCTGATTTAACCACCCCGATTATAATTCCTGCCCTGTGGCTGGACGGCCATTTTTCCGGATATCATCCTTTTTCACCCGTTCTGGCCTTAACCTACGATGGTGCCGGAGACATTACCTATGATATTAATAACACTCTTATCAGGGGAAGCGGACTTGGTGATATTCACTTATCCTGGCTCCTGGAAAAGGTCAGAATACGGACAGGAATTATCGGATTGTTTACTGCCGGAAACCTCTCACCGGGTTACTCCTGGTCCGTCACCGCTGATGCTGAAGCCGGATACGACACGTTTCAAATGAGTCTTTCCGCGCTTCCCAGCTTGACCTTCCGGGGCTTGGAAGGGCAGGCGGTAACGGGATTTGACGCGGGGATAGAACTGGAGGGGGTGATAGCTGCTTCACCGACCGTATTACTAACTTCCATTGTAACCGGGGGGGGTTCGAGATCCGTATATGATGATGCTGAATACCGTGCAGGTGTTAAAGCGGGAATCACCTGGTATTCACCAAAATCGGTCATTTTCAACGGTTCTGTCAGGTGGTTAAGACAAGGTTCGGAATACCGGGAAGAACTGGTGGCCGGTGAACCCGCGGTACCTGCCGATTCCTATCACCTCTTTGAAGCTGCCGTTCAGACGGATCTTTCATTCAGCAGACGGATACGGGGAAGTTTCGGATTACCTATCCGGCTCTACCTGAAAGATCATTCAGCGGTTTCGTCCGGGAGTTATCTGAATCAAAACGAAATTGATGTTACCCTGTCGCCGGATTTTAACATATGGTTTGATTTTACCGGATCTTTTACCTTGGAATCGGGTCTGGGGGGAGTTTTCGTGTTTTCCAACTCCCCCGCAAACCGGTATTCCGAGCTTACCATCAAGGCAGGCTTCAGGTATCACTTTTAAACTATCCTTTTACCGAACCGGCGAGGATGCCGCGGATAAAGTACTTCTGCAGGGAAAAGAAGAAAACAATTGGAAGTACCATCGAAACAAAAGCCGCAGACGTTAGGTAGTGCCATCCTCTTCCCCATGAACCGACCAGCTGACTGATGGCGACGGTGATCGGCGCGACATCGGGGGTACCGCCTAAATAGACCAACGCAACCAGGAGATCATTCCATGCCCAGATAAATTGAAAAATCGCCAATGACGCAATCGCGGGCACAGATAAAGGCATTATAAGCCGGTAAAAGATGGTGAAATTATCAGCACCGTCGATCCTTGCGATATCGAACAGTTCCTTCGGCAGTTCTCCAATGTAATTTCTTAGAAGGTATATCGCGAAGGAAAGGGCGTACGCCGAATGGGCTATCCAAAGGGCCGGGAATTTTCCGGTTAAATTGATCGCGTTGAATATTCTCAGTATCGGTACCAGGGTCATTTGGAGCGGAACTACCAGGAGTCCTACGATTAATAGAAACGTAATGTTTTTCCCCGGGAAATTAAGCCTTGCCAGAGAATATCCCGCAAATGCCGCGACCAGAATCGGCATAACAGTCGCTGGTACCGCAATGGTCAGACTGTTGAAGAAAGCGGTCAGCATCCCTTGCCGGGTTAGCACATGAATATAATTATGAAAAGTCAGCCGGTACGGAGGCACAAAGGCTTCCCACCAGCCGGACGCAGCGATTGCCGGCTGAGTTCTGAATGAACTCACGAACAATCCGATCGAGGGAAGGAGCCAGATCACACAAATTAGAATCACGGTAATATGTACCGGCAGTTTGGCGAGAAAATTCTTGGCAATCTGTTTAGCCGGGGGCCGGTTAACTTCCAGTTTCTCTTGGTGATCTCCCACTTCAACAGTCAGTGTTTTCTGTTTTATTAAACTCATACTATACTCCTCAAGTTAGCTCTTACGGACGAATTTCCGTATGTTAAGGGCAATAACCGGAACTACCGCTAAAAACAGAATTGTGGCTATAGCGCTTGCCCGCCCGTAATCCTGATAATTGAAGAGCTCCTTGTACATCCTGTTCGCGATGACTTCGGTCTGCAGTCTGCCGTTTGTCATCACGTATACAATATCGAAGATCTTGAGAACATTGATTATCATTGTTGTGACTACCACGACGATGGTAGAACTTATCAGGGGCAGTATGATATGTTGGAATACCCGCCAGCTGTTGGCACCGTCAACCTTCGCGCAGTCGATTAGATCCTGATTTATTCCCTTGATTGATGCCGATAGAATTACCATGCAAAATCCGGTCCATATCCAGACACCTACCGCAACCAGGGCAAGGTTATTGAACGGCGGATTTGCCGTCCAGGCTACCGGTTCGAATCCGGGAAAAATCCAGTCAAGCAGAGCGTTTAAAGTACCAGTCTGTATTTCCCCCTCCGGCTGATACTGATACATAAAACGCCAGATAACGCTGGCTGCAACATATGATATAGCCATGGGCATAAACATTATGGATTTTGCGGCCGATTCGTACTTTACTTTGTCCGTAAGCAGCGCCATCAACAAGCCGACACTTACCGTAAAAGTTGTGAAGAATATAAGCCAAATCCCGTTGTTCCGGAGAGCTAACAACATGGACCGGTTGGAAAAAACAAACTCATAGTTTCTAAATCCTACAAACATTTCCGACCTCGGACCTTGAAAGCTTAAAATTATTGTCCGGATTACCGGAAATACCAAGAAAACTCCGAGAAGTATAAAGGCGGGAAACATCCAGAGCCATGGTCTAACACGTTCTTTATACTTTTTACCCGGAAGTTTTGTCACCAGCAGTTCCGATAAATAGGAATAACCCACCAGCGCGGCAGGCACTCCGACAATTGAAACTAATGTTATTATTACTGTGGAGACACTCATTCCAAAACCCTCTCTTTTTTTAAAAAATCAGGACTGCCTCGTAAGAGGCAGCCCTCGGTAACACCGAGTAATTAATTAGTAGGCTTCCTGCCGTACTCTTTCTAAATCCTGAAGTACCGAATCAAGTGAATCGGGATTTTGTACGTAATCCATTATTCCCGAAAAGAAAGCCTGATTGAGCTCGGAAGGCATGAGGTCTGACGCGTCAAATACGATCACTTCAGATTCCTGCATGGTTCGTGCAGCTTCACGAATGATAGGATCTGTGTATTCATCCAGCGCGACTTTGGAATTTGGAGATATTGCGCCTGTTTCGAGCCAGTAACCCTGGGCTTCCGCGGTGGCGAAATATTCTATGAATGCGCGGGACTGGGGTGTATCGTTGAACAGCCCGACTACGTCTCCCGAGATAACCACTGATGCTGCGTATTCATCGTTTATGCTGGGGAATCTAAAGACGTTAAAGCCTGTTTCCGGCTGCAGATCGGGATACTGATCCGTGATAAATCCCTTGAGAAAGGTCGCCTGGAATGTGAATGCCGCTGAGGGATCTTCTTTGTATACCGGTATATGGGCCTCATTGAAGTTTGTTGTAAGGGCGTATTGGGAACCGCCGTACATCATATCTTTATCTTCGATGATCTGTCCCCATGCTTCCCATACCGCACGTACCTCGTCAGAAGTCCATGACAATTCACCTTCATGCCACTGGTTATACAGTTCCGGTCCGTGCATCTTGATAAAGATATTTTCGAGCCAGTCCGTGCCGGGCCATCCCGAAGCCGCTCCGCTTTCCAGCGCAACAACCCATGGGGCCATTTCAGTGTTGTCTATGATAGTCCGGGAAATATCCATCAGCTGATCCCAGGTATCTGGAATTTGTACGTCGTACTTATCCTGTGTATCCGGATCGTACCAGATGAATCCCTTTGCGGCGGTTTTTGTAAAGAGTCCGACATATTGACCGTCAATGGTGCCTAAGTCGACCCAGCTCTTAGAATATTCGTCTCTGATCATATCCATATCAAGGATCTGATCAAGCTCTACCATCTCTCCCTGCTGGACAAACTCTGCCAGCTTACCCGGGTTGGCGAATACGGCCACATCGGGTGGATTCCCCGCGTCTACTCGGGTGGAAAGAATCGCGTCCATATCCCGGGTCCCGGTGAAATTAACCTTGATTCCGGTTTCCTCGGTAAACGGTTCGATCATGCTCTTGAAGACATCCTCTTCCTGACCTCCCCATGTCGCGATTACGGAAACGCTTCCTCCAATTTGGCCTTCTTCGCCTTCCCTCGTTTCGGCTTCTTCTTGACCGCCTCCGGCCATCAACGGCAGTGCCGCGGTAAGTAATACAATTAACAGTATTATCATGCGTTTTTTCATGATAAACCTCCTTAAAAATTTATTAAAAACGACCGGATCTCCCCGGCCATTTTTTGTCTAAACTATTTCTCTTCGGCGTGCCCGGTAGGTCATGAAGAACATAAATCCGCTGTAAACTATGGCATAAATACCGATCATAAATGCTATTGCGATAATCCCTTCCATCGGCCACAGCATTAAAAGAATGCCGAGAATAACAGAGAGAATACCGCTCGCGATCATCCAGCCTTCTCCCTGTATTTCTTTCCGCATATTGATTCCCGCGACAATTTCAATTATGCCGGTAATTACTGCCCAGGCTCCGACTAAATAGAGCAGGGCGACCGCCGTTATACCGGGCCAGATGAACGCGACAATACCGATCAGTACTCCCAAAACACCCTGGAGAATGATCAGCCACCGGTGCCTGTAGGCATTTGGTGATCTGAATCCTCCCGAGATCAAGAAAATACCGTCTATTACCACGTACACCGCGAACAATATCACTAAGATAAATACCGTCAGGGAAGGCCATATCAGAGTAAAAATCCCGAACAGAAGGGCGGCGATTCCCCTGAGCAGGTACGACTTCCAATCGTGAAACGCGTTAAAAAACATCATATAGGCAGCTCCTTGTTGCCGAAATCTCCGTATGACAAATCCTGTCCTTCATGGATTATCTTTTCCATGGTAATCATCTCTTCCATCATTCCCGAGGACGCTGCTCCCTGCAGCTTGTTCCGTGAGTAAAACCCGGCAACGAAATTTCCGTCATCCGGTTTTCCCCGGTACGCAATCTGATCCCAGGGCAGGGGGAATCCGGAAAACTTGATTGATTTTCCGTATTGCCGGGTCCAGAAAAAAGGAATTTTCCCGTAGGGTTCTTTTTCTCCGAGCATACTTTTAGCGGCGTGTCTTCCCTGGTTCAGGGCATTTGACCAGTGCTCTACCCGGACTGGCTTTGGTGCCCCCTGAAACGGGACTACCGTAATATCTCCCGCGGCGAAAATTCCGGACTGAGATGTTTCCAGATATTCGTTCACCGGAACCGCGCCGTTTTTAACCAGGCCGCTCGATTCAAGGAAATTCACTGCCGGCCGGACTCCCACTGCCGTTATAACCAGATCGGTTTGCACCGTTTCTCCGTCCGACAGAACAGCACCGGTAATCCGTCCTTTCTCATTCAAGAATTCTTTGACTGTTTGACCCAGGTGAAAATTTACTCCCTCAGCGGTATGCATCCGGAGAATCCGGTTCCCGATCCGTTCACCGAAAACCTGTACCATTGGAATCTGTTCCGGCGCGGCTATATGCACCTCTTTTCCGTGGCTCACCAGATCCGCGGCCAGCTCCATAGCGATAAAACTCGCGCCGATGAGCAGTATCTTTTTCGCGTCCGCTGCAGCCTGTTTGAGTTTCCTGCCGCTGTCGGCACTCCGTAGGAGGTGATAATTAGCACCCGCTTTTCCTGGGATTTCTAAATCATTCGGGATAGATCCGGTTGCTATGAGTATTTGATCTCCCGTTATCTTTTCTCCGTCATCAAGAGTAATTTCCTTGGAACCTGTTTCGAGCTTTTTCACTCTTTTACCGGTTTGGAAATCGATATTCAGTTTTTCGTAAAAATCTTTTTTCCTGAGGGGTAAATATGATTCCTTCATCTCGCCGGATACGAATCCCTTTGACAGTATTGTACGGTCGTACGGGGTATCTTCTTCCGGTGTTATTACCGTTATCTTTCCGGCGAAACCGCTGCGGCGGAGCTCCTCCGCGGCCCCTTCGGCCGCGGCGCCGGCGCCGATGATGACGAACCGTCTCGAATCGGTACCGCCGGGCATTACGATTTCCGGTGCGTTTTTCGAGCCTAAAAATACTTTCCCGTTCTCTGTTTTGATTTCATACACCGGAATATCATCTAATGCCGGTGCACCGCGGAGTTCACCGCTTTTAACATCAAACCGGGCATTGTGCCAGGGACATACTATATTTCCGTCCTTATAGACTCCTTCATCAAGCGGACCTCCGTAGTGGGTGCATGTACCTCCGCAGGCGCATATATCCGAATCCCTTCGGATAATCATTATTTCATCACCACCTTCGGTTATTTTTACCGGCGTGTCCTTTGAGAAATCTTCAATACTGCCGATTTCTTTCCATTTATCCCTGCTCAAGATATCCTCCTATTCCCAGTATTTTCCCCGGCCTCCGTAATGCTGAACGAGCCGTTCTTCGTAGGTCCGGTCAATATTTTCATAAGAATCTATCTCGGGGGCTTCTTCGATTTTTTTTGTTGAAAGATCTACAACCACCATTTTCTGATTCCAGGAAATGCTCTGAATCCACAGGTTGGAAACGAGAACTTTTTTTCCTGAAGACAGAAATCCCCCGGTGTCCACGGTAAAATACCGGAGATTCCAGGTTTCCTGTTCCAGAATGAAATCATCTATGTGACCTATTTCTCCGTCGGTCGTATTGATTTTGTATCCTTTCACTTCTTCGCAGCTTCTAAGGTGGGTATCCGTTTCACTTTCCATTTTAACCGATTCATATTCCGGAAGCGTTTTTCCAAGTACCGGACCCGGCGCAGTATATCCCATGTGAGTCATTGTACCGGGATACATCGCTGTTCCCCAAAGACCGGCTCCGGACCAGTAGACCGGCAACGAGTAGTATTTGTTGTACTCTTCTTCTTTCTTCCTGGAAATCGGTTTTTCCGCGTCTATACTCGGCGCGTTTTTTATCTGTTCTTTCGTCAGATTCACCTGAAGTTTCTCTTCTTCCCATTTTTGTACAGATTGAGGAGAGATGAGAACCTTCCGTCCGAATATCCACGGACCGGTATCTACTACCAGATATCTGGTGGTGAGTTTTTCTTCGTCAAAATAAACATCCTTTATATGACCGATTTCACCGTCTGTTGCATCAATTTTATATCCTGTAAAATTATCTATTGTTATAAACATTGTAATCCTCCTCGGTATTAATCATGCAATATCCTTGCCAAGTA
>CAYLLE010000125.1:0-10823 GCA_964384485.1 uncultured Spirochaetales bacterium
AGAGGCAATAATTTCATATAATATATAAATTTATATCGGGTTGACCGGGATTTGCTGCATATTTTTTTTCGCGGAAAAATGGCAATTTCCGGTGATCCCGATTTATGTAATTGCTTTTAATAAAACAATTTATAAATTTTAATGCGAATGTGATCACCGGAAATTGCTGTGCATGAATAATTTCATTTGCCATTTATATAAAAAGGTAGTATATTAGACGGGAACGGGGGTGACCCGGTTTCGACTGGAGACCGTTGTCGGCCCAGGTTGCAGGTGGAGTGCCGTCTCCATAATCCGGCAAACAATTTATAACTGCCAACGAAGAAGCAGATTATACTTTAGCTGCTGCGTAAGCACGGCTAACGGACCTTTACCTTGTTGCTGCGAGGGGTAAAGCAGTCTGACAGACATCGGAGCTTACCGCCGGTGAGCCTGGTTAGCCGGTCGGGAAAAAATGCCAGGATAGGGATAACAAGGCTTTTCTTCCGGTCTCGGTTATCCCGAAACTAATCGGAAGAATATGCCTGTAGAAGCCTGTGCTGCTCGCTTCAGGACGCGGGTTCGATTCCCGCCACCTCCAAACAAGGGCTGACCAAACAATCCGGTCAGCCTTTTTTTATTCCCATTCTATCGTTGAAGGCGGTTTACTGGAAATATCGTACACTACCCTGCCTACCTGTTTTACTTTGTTCGTTATAAGAGAAGATATTTCTAAAAGATCCACGGGCGGAAACGGATATACATCGGCGGTCATCCCGTCAGATGAAGTTACTGCCCGCAGAGATAAAACGTATCCATATTCTCTCGCGTCACCGGCGACACCGACCGATCTCACCGGCAGAAGTACGCTGAAAGCCTGCCAAATTTCATCGTACAGCGAACGTTTTTTCAATTCCCTTATATAAATATCATCGGCCTGACGGAGAATATCACATTTTTCACGGGTTATTTCACCGAGTATCCGGACTCCTAGACCGGGACCCGGAAAGGGATGTCGCTTAACAATATTCTCGGACACACCGAGATGAAGCCCCAGTCTCCGCACTTCATCTTTGTAAAGTCTGTCCAGCGGCTCAACCAGCAGTCCTGACTCCCTTTTTTTCTCTATCAGCGGTGAACGGACATTATGATGGGACTTTATGACGTGAGCCTTTTTGCCCACTCCTTTTCCCGATTCGATCATGTCGGTATAAAGGGTTCCCTGGGCAAGAAAGAAATCCGCGGGTATATGAGCTTTTATTTCCTCGGTCTGCACGGTGATGAACATGTCTCCGATTACCCGGCGTTTTTCTTCAGGATCCGTTATACCCTTTAAAGCGTCAAGAAATCTGTCTTTGGCATCAACAATATGCAGGTGTGAGGCACCCAGGGCTTCCAGGTTCTCCGTAACTTCTTCCGTTTCACCGAGCCGCATAAGACCCGTGTCGATGTACATCAAGTGTACCTGTTCCGGAGGCAGAAATTTGAGGAGCATGGCGGCTACCACAGTAGAATCCACTCCGCCTGAAATGAGCAGCAAAACCGGTTTTTTTCCAACAAGTCCGCGGATATCTTTTTCCCGTTCCTCTAAGTATCGGTCGATATTCCATTCTTTTGCCGCGCCGCATATACCGACGGTGAAATTTTTCAGAATTTGCATTCCATATTCACAGTGGGTCACTTCGGGATGGAACTGGATCCCGATCATCGGGGTGTCTCCGTCCTTAATAACGGCAGCCGGAAAATTCTGCTCGGAAACAGCGATTTGTCTGAAACCCGGCGCTGCCTGTTCCAAACTGTCACCATGACTCATCCAGGAAGTGAACCGGTTCGGTATGCCGTTAAATAGAGGATGACTCTGATTTATTTCCAATTCAGACCGGCCGTATTCTCTGGTGGGAAGGGCTCTAACTATACCGCCCTGGTCGGCATTCATCCGCTGGAGACCGTAGCATATTCCCAATAACGGCAGTCCGGAGCTGTAGACCCTGCTGTCCGGAACGGGCGCGTCGGCGTCGGTTACCGAAAAGGGGGAGCCGGAAAGTATTATACCCTTTACTCCCTCTAACGGAAGTTCCTCCCACGGGGTGTCACCGGGAAAGATTTCAGAATATACGCCGAGATCCCTGATTCTTCTTCCGATAAGCTGAGTTGTCTGACTTCCGAAGTCAAGTATCAGTATAGTATCCATGCTGTTGTTTCCTCTACCGGGAATAGTTGGGCGGTTCCTGAGTTATGGCAACGTCATGAACATGGCTCTCCTTGAGCCCGGAAGAACTCATCCTGACGTAGTTCCGGTATTGCCGCAGTTCCGGAAGATTCCGGCAGCCGCAGTATCCCATCCCTTTCTTGAGCCCCATAACGAGCTGGTGAAGGAAGGGTTTGAGTTCTCCGCGGTAGGGAACCCGTCCTTCTATACCCTCCGGAACCGGCTCCTCCGATTCACTCATCTGATACCGGTCTCCCGATCCTTTCTTTATTGCTCCGATGGAACCCATTCCCCGGTACTGTTTAAATATTCTGCCCTCATATATTATTTCCCTTCCCGGGGATTCTCTGAGTCCGGCAAACAAATTTCCGAGCATCACCGCGTGAGCACCCGCGGTCACCGCTTTGACGATGTCTCCTGAATACTTTATACCGCCGTCGGCAATAATCGGAATTCCCGATTTTGATGCTTCTTCGGCGCACCAGAGCACGGCACTGAATTGGGGGACTCCCACACCGGCTATGATACGGGTGGTGCAGATTGATCCAGGTCCTACCCCCACCTTGACGGCGTCAGCCCCTGCTTCAATAAGCCGCCGGGTTCCTTCTTTTGTCGCGACATTTCCGCCGATTACGGGTATATCGAATTTCTTCTTAATCGATTTAACCGCCTGTAGTACATTTTGCGAATCACCATGTGCCGTGTCGATTACGATAAAATCGGCCTTATGAGAAATCAGGAGGGGAAGCCGTCTTTCAAAATCCAGCGGACTAACCGCGGCGCCGACCTGGAGTCTTCCCTGAGCGTCGGTAGCGGCATTAGGAAATTGCCTCTTCTTTTCCAGGTCTTTGACGGTAATTAATCCGGTAAGTCTTCTGTCCTTATCCACAACCGGCAGTTTTTCAATTTTGTGTGTATCAAATTTTTCTTGAGCGCTTTCGGTACTGGGAATGCCGGTTTCCACAACCGGGTCCGGAGTCATCACGTCACGCACTTTAAGGGAGAAATCCCGGCAGAATCTCAAATCCCGGCTGGTGAGAATGCCCTGCAGTGTACCGTCTTTTATAACCGGCAATCCGGAAATGTCAAAATCGGTCATTAGCTGCCAGGCATCTTTTACGGTTTGCTCAGTTTCAACCGTTACCGGCGTCTCTATGATCCAGTTAAGAAATCTTTTCACGTTTCCTACTTGATCGGCCTGATCTTCGGGACTCATATTCCGGTGGATTACTCCGACCCCTCCGTCAAGCGCCAGGGCTATGGCCAGGCGGTCTTCGGTTACTGTATCCATGGCTGCCGACATAATGGGAACGTTCAATGTCAGCTTGTCAAATAGCCGGGTTTTTATGTCTGCCTGGCCCGGTAAAAAATCGGAATATGACGGCAACAGCAGTATTTCATCATAACTCAAGGCCTCTTGTATTTCCATAATTTATGTTTCCTCCTTCAGCTGATCAATCTTTTTACGGTACCTATTTGCGATGGATACAGCCTTTGCGCCCGCCCTGCCGGTGTAGTTTTCCGGATTACCGAAAAATTGTTCCGGATCGAGCTGCCGTTTTTGAAGCTGTCCGCTTATTTTTGCGTAAATATCAGGGCGTTTCCTGATTTCATCTATCAATGATGTTTTATTTTGTTCACATGCCAGGGTGATTTTCCGGATAATTTCATGCCCTTCCGGTTCACCCTCCAGAGAAAGAAGGATGTAGGCACTTTCGGAAAGGAGAACGTCGCCTGCCTTCTCGAGATTTTGTTTCATCCTGTCGCGGTTAACTTTCAGGGTAGAGAGGATTTTTTTTAACCGGGCCGCTGCTCCGGTAAAACCCGCGAGATACTCGGTGACAAACCGGGATGATGCTGAATTTGTAAGATCCCGTTGATGTTCTGAAATTTGATCCATGTAGAATGTGATAACCCGGGGGGCGTAAGCCTTCCAGAGACTTTTGACATGTTCCGAATTCCATGGATTTCGTTTCTGCGGCATGGTGGACGATCCAACCTGGGTTTGGGAAAAAAGTTCCTGTACCTCCGCGATTTCAGACCGCTGCAGATTTCTCAGGTCGTCCGCGAGGTTCGCGAAAATGCCGAAACAAGTGTTGAGCTCCAGGAGAAGCCGCAAAAGATATTCCGGCTCTGCCAGCTGATTCGAGTATTCAGAAGGTTTTAAACCAAGATCGGACAAAACCTCTTGTTCAAACGCTTCGGGGTTATCCTGGATGAGCGACATGGCGTTGTATGCTCCGACAGCCCCCGATATTTTCCCCCGCAGGTCCGACACTCGGCGGAAGATTTCCTCGATCGATTTGCCTAATCTGGCGACATATTCCGCGGATGTAAATCCGAAGGTTACGGGTATCGCAAACTGACCATGGGTGCGTCCCACCTGTACGGTTTCCGCTTCCTGGAGCGTTAAATCGATGAGCAGGTCTTCCAGCTCCATACAGAGGGGGAGCAGAACATTCCGCACAGCGTCGCGTATCCGCATACTGAAAGCTGTATCCAAAATGTCTACGGAGGTCGCGCCGAGATGAATATACCGCCGGATCTCTTCGGGTGCTTTCTTTTTAAGTACATTTACCAGGGCGCGGATGTTATGCTTGGTAACTTCCTCTTCCTGATATACTTCTTCAGGGCTTACCCTATCGGTCAGACTCGCGATGTCGGCGGTAAGGGAATCGGGGTAACGGTTCCCAAGGTTCCTAAGATGGCCCTTCAGCAGGGCGGTCTCCACCCGCACTAAATATTTTACCGAAGCTTTCTCACTGAGATATTTTCCTAATTCAGTAAAGAGTTCTTTATTGGCTGAATAGTAGCGGTGGTCCAGTGGTGACAGGTTTTCGAAAATTTCACGCTTTTCCATACACTATAATGCCAAAACATATTGACTTTGCCAAGATCATATCTATAATTTAACTAGATTTCAGCCATTGAGAGAAACATCACTTATGAGATTTAGACTATCCCTGCTTTTTTTATTTCTCCTCCTGTTTGGCATAACAAACTGTACAAACGAAACCGGCGATACCCGGAATACGGTTAAAGGGAGGCACATTATCCCCGGCGGAACTGATGAAATTATTTTTTCATCGGCAAAGGGTGGTATTAACGGAACTATCGCCGAGGTTTCCACCGATTCAGATTTCCCGCTGGTGAAAGTATCCCTTTCGGACTCTTATATCATCATTGATGTAGTGAACAATGATCTAGATACTGATGAAAATGACGAACAGATTATAGCAGTAAAAAAGAAAGGCGACGAAAGCGACGCAATATACCTGATCGCTGTGGATTACAGTGAAGTGCGCGGCGGATATATGAAAGTTTGGGAAGAAAAGACCGGCATTACCAATGTCCGCACCTTCAATATATTTTTCGATGACGTGTCGGGTGATCACACAAAGGAGATCATATGTACCGGTCTCAACGAAACCGGTGATCAGGTGCTGAATATTTACCGGAGAAACCAGGCTCCCCTGGCTTTTTCCATCTCGTTTCAGCTGGCCGCCGATATCATCTGCGATGGTACAATCGAAATTCAGGAGCGGGAACGTTCCTCTGCTTATGAAAACGGTCACAGCGACGGAGCCTCATATCCCATTATCACCTATTCCGATTACCCTGAATCTGAAGACGAGCAGGATCTTTTAATGACCACCTATATGTGGAAACTGCAGGAGAACGGCTATGTTAAAGTCCGGGAGGAGCGGATCTCCGGCGCGAACATTGTTGAAGAGAAGATCAGGGAAATCAGCCGGGGAGATAAGGACACCATTGAAGCCTTTATCAGCGGTCCGTGGTACAGATCAACCGGTAGTAGTAACGAAACGGAAGATATTCTGATATTTGATCTCCGATTCCGTACCATTACATTTTATTCGGAGGATCAGCAGGAGCATTACGCGTGGAAATCATCATACAAGCGCCGGAATTCTCCCCACGGTCCGGGACTTGATCTCCTGATCGAGAATAAAACAATGCAGACAAAAGTAAAAGGCGGAGCCTTAACGGTGACAGGAACCGATTCCCTCGTGCTGAACCTGTATCATAACGACGAATGGGACGGAACTTACCGCAGATTGACGAAAAACCTGCAGAAAGCAATCATTGAAAAATACCGGCATGATGTTACCCTCTCTGATGCATCCATTCAGGGGCTATATAAAAATGAAAACGGAATTGAATATTTCTTTGCTGAACCCCGGTATGTTCTCCGGACTCCTGATGAATATTCATCGGGAGGATATGTACTTTATGAATTTTTAGGGTATCTGATTCTGGAACTTGTACAAATAGGTGAAAACGGTTTAATTGAGGACCGGTATACCTACATTCTCAACCTGGAAACCGCGGAAAATGAACAGCGGATTATCCGGAGAATTGAGTTGATTCCGGCGGATGTGACCGCAAGGAAGGTAGAGCAGACTCATGGAGATAAGATTAAAGTTGAACAGGCTGAGGAGAAAAAGTAAAGGAAGAGTAGCGGCCTTGTTTCAAAAAACGAAGAAGCCTTCATATCCTGCATCACTAAGCATTTTGAGTAGATCCTGGGGATTCTGGTTCTTACCGACAGGTACTACTACCTTGTAATACGTCTTTCCTGATGCCGAAGTTTCCAGAATTGATCCGGAAATTCCTTTTTTTTCTAAATCATTTAGAAGATGTTTGCTGTTTTCCTGCATGGTAAAGGAGCCGACCTGAATTCCGGAAGGCCGATGTGTATCAGTGCTGTTTTCCGGTTTCTCTTCGGGGATTCCGGGTACTATTTTCTGTCCCTGGGGAATCCGGGGTAAGTTAAGGATCAGGAATGGTGACGGATACTGAATAATTGCATCCTGCGGATCTGCCCCGCCCTTAATCCTTTCTGCGATCCGGTGCTCCGGACTTTCCGGAAATGTCTCTTCCAGGATGCCGTATGTCTCCGCAGCGGCCGTTTCATCTCCCGATTCTTTTGACAGCATGTACAGGAAAAGAAGTGATTCCGGCAGAACAGCCTTCCGGGGCGTGACAGTCTTATGGAGCAGCGACAGACGGGTGATTGCTTCTTCAATTTTTCCCGTGGCAGCAAGAATCCTGGCTGCCAGCAAGCTGGCCCGTTGTATCACGGCGACATCGTCCGTAGAAGCGAGAACCTTTTTTATCTGATCTGCCGCCTCTTTCGATCTGTCCATTTCAGCAAGCAGAGCTGCTGATTTTAAGAGATCTTCAGGATGCGGAGGGAGTATTTCCTGTCCGGGCTTTAAAGGAAAGTATGCCGCTTCCTCGTACCATTGCTGAGCCGTATCAAAAAAACCCGCGGTCTCGGCGAATTTTGCTGAACCTAGCAGCGCGACTCTGTTGTTTTCCGCGTGTTTCCCAAGGAATTCTATTATATTTCCGCTCCCTTTTATTAATGCGGCTGTTTTAAAGAGAATTTCCGGGTATTTTTCCGAGGTTGTATTGCCGGATAACCATTCCGTAAACAGTTCAAGCCCCTTTTCACGGTCTCCTAGTTTTAAGGCGGTATCTGCCTGACTCAAAATATCCTGGGCGGACAGTGATTGGAAACTTGTAAACAAGAGAAGGAGAAGAAGGAGAAGAATCAGGTTTATCCTATTTCTTGGGTGTTTTCTCATTTTCTGTCTCCTGTGGATACACCGGTTCCCCAACCTTTTCCTTGTCTTTCTTTTTTTTCACTTTCCGGCGGGAGCTTGCTTTGATTTTTTTTGCTTTTGATACCGCAAAAGGAAGCGCAACAACGGCACCGAATAGAAACGCGGTAAAAAGGCTGATGAAAATTGGAACATTTTCTAAGACCGCGAACCCGAATGATATATCAGATTTATTTTCGATATTAAACCCGATGAATACAACAACGATTCCGAGAATCAAAATAAAACCGATCAGTTTCCACGGCATGTTACAAGCTCCTTTCCCTGGAGGGTGTTTCCTGCCAGAGCTGATATTTCGACCTTCCGGAAGGTACCGGTTAAATCAGCAGTACCGGGGAAAACAATCATGCAGTCGTTCTCGTTTCTTCCGATTACCTCCGTGCTGTCCTTCTTGGATAATCCTTCCACCAGCACGGTACTTGTTCTGCCGATCCATTTCTGACGCTCATCCCGGGATATCTGCTTTTGCAGTTCAATAACACGTGATAACCGTTCCAGCTTCTCCTGTTCAGTCAGGGTATCTCCCCATTTATAGGATGCCGTGCCTTCCCGGGGATTGTACCGGTAGGTAAATGCATCCTGGTATTTTACATATTTCATAAGGTCTATGGTCTTGACCAAATCTTCCTCCGTTTCACCGGGAAATCCTATTAGAAGATCGGTAGAAAAGGTAGCGTTCGGTACCTTTTCTTTGATGGTGTCCACAATTTTTTTATACTGTTCCGCCGTATACCGTCGGTTCATCAGCTGAAGAATACGGTTCGAACCGTGCTGTACGGGAAGGTGAATATGGCTGCAGATTTTTGGGTTTTCCTCGATCAATGATATCAAATCATTACAAAAATCTTTAGGATGCGAGGTTAGAAACCGTATCCAGCGTATTGAATCGGTATTTTCCGAAACTCTCCTGAGCAGTTCCGGGAAATTAATTCCGTCTTCTGATTCAGGATACCGGTACGAATTTACATTCTGTCCCAGCAAGGTTATTTCTTTTACCCCCTGACTGTCTAAAACACGGATTTCATCGATGATACCGTCTATATCTCTCGAAATTTCCCGGCCCCGTACGTAGGGTACAATACAGTAGGAACAGAAATTGTTGCATCCATGCATGATCGGTACAAAAGCTTTGAATCTCCCTTCTTCCGCGTGCCGTGCAGAAAAGTGATAATGACTGCTTTCCTGGAGATATATTTGGTTTGAACGGCGGTTCCGCGTAAGTTCCGCTTCTGCCCTGTTAAGAAGATCTGCAAACCTGTTCCTGCTGAATGTGGGAACAAGTATGTCTACTTCGGGATAGTCCTGCTTTATTTTAGTACCCGCCGCTTCTTTCATACACCCCATGACGGCAAGAATCCCGGGTCCCGTTCCCCGGGCTTTTAATGACCGGTAGAAGCCGAGTCTGCCCCAGATACGGTCTTCCGCGGTTTTCCGGATATAGCAGGTATGAATGACCGTCAAGTCCGAATACTCCGGGCCGGACGCGGATTTCCATCCCCGGTTTTTCAGTTCAAGTTCTAGAGCGTCAGCCTCCGCTTTATTCATCTGACAGCCGTAGACTTCGAGGTAATATGTATTTTGAACGGTTCCCACCCCGCTATTCCTTATTTTCTGGATTTTAATCCCTTGATAAATTTATACAAACTGATTCCGCCTCCGATTAGAAGACCGACACCCGCCGCTCCCATCAGGAAACCGGCTAATCCGCCGATTATGGGCAGCGAAGCAGCCGCGGTCAGAATACCGGCTCCGGTAACCAGTAATCCGGTAGGACGGTCGCTCTTTGAGGAGGTGGTACCCAAACCGATTACGGTTAGAACTCCGCCTATAATTAGCCCCGGAATAGATAATCCGGCTCCGAAGTTGGCTATACTCCGCAGGATTAGCAGAGCGGCACCGCTTCCGAGACCGCCGACTGCTTTTGTTCCTTGTTTAACCAAAACATTGCGCGGGACCATATAATTCATTCAGATTTTCCTCCGTATAATAACGATTTTATATAATTTTGTACAATATCCCAGTCTCCACGGGGAAGCAATATCCAGGACCCTTTTTCAAAATCATCCTTTAATTCTACCTTTTCATCTAGATAATACATATTTGAATAGGTATGGTAAAGTACATTATCTGTATTAAGAACAGCCGTTTTTCCGGCGGGATAATCTTTATATCTAATATAATGGTTCATCAGCTCCGCGAGGGAGAAATCGGTACGGCAGTATTTAAGAAGTACCTTAAGCAGATTTGCCGATTCAAGTCCGCTGCTGGAGCTGAACTTTGAAATAACACTGTATATGATTTTCTGCTGCCGTGTTGACCGTTCAAAATCGGAGGTGGTATGCCGGGATCTGGCGATCCGCAGAGCACCGAGACCGTCAAGGTGATGATATCCCTCCGGATAATGAAGGGTCCGCCACTTTCCGTCTTCCCGTATTATATATGTAGGATCTGTAAGCGGTTCTTCCAGGACTATATCGATACCGCCCAGTATATCTACCGCCTCAATAAACGCGTACATATCTATGGTAATATAGCGCTCAATAGGTATACCGGTTAGGTTGTAGATATCCCGTTTCAGTTCCTGGATTCCGTAAAGACCGTATGACGCGTTCAGCTTCCGCCCTTTATAATAAATGTCTCTTGGAATACTGACCATATCTATCCGTTCATGCAGAGTATTTACATGCAGTAAGATTATGGAATCGGCCATTCCCTCATGGGTGCCTAATATCAGGATTGTTTCCGGCCACTCTTTTTTTTTTTGACTGCTCTAGTGAATGCTTTCCAAGTTGAGGGATCCGATATTTTTTATGGGAACTCCTTCTTTAACGAAAAAATATGTTCTTCCTGTTATTGCCTGAAATCCAAGTGAAGCGGAGATATTGTTTGATTTGTCCTCAAAAGAAAATGTAAAAAACTACTATTCCTTACGGGGCCCCCCATCCAAAAATAAACCGGTTACCCCGCGGCTGGTACCGAACCCCACT
>CAYLLE010000126.1:0-10519 GCA_964384485.1 uncultured Spirochaetales bacterium
GATCTACCGGCTGGGTACTGTTCTAAGGCATGTTTGTCATGAGGGTAAAAAAAAGCCCTTGCCGGGCAAGGATCTGAGCAGAGCGTCCGACCGGAATCGAACCGGCATCATCAGCTTGGAAGGCTGAGGTAATACCATTATACGACAGACGCGTGTAAAAAACTGTATAAGCTGTATAACAAATTCCGCCGGGATCTGTCAAGACCCCGGGGAATTTCAAGTGACCGTTATTTTTTGTACTTTTCCGTCCACTTAAGCTCCGGTTTTTCCAGTGTCGCGTTCCACAGGTATTTTTCAAGTTTTTCCTGCAGGCTGGAATCTATTTCCTTTTTCACCGGAAAAATTTCGGCGTTCAGGGTGCGGTCGAGGATGAGTTCCACCGCCCGGCTCAGGTCCGCGAGTCCCCGGGGATCGGTGTATTCGGCGACATCATCCTGGGTGTGTATGAAGTAGGTACCTTTTCCGTTCATTCTGGCCAGGTTTACCGAGGGGATTTCGTGTACGGCGAAGGGAATCCCGTCGCTCGAATATATGTCCAGCCGCTCGGAGAACATCAAGCCTGCTTCCCGGGAAATCCCGCCGTAGTATCCCCGGTGAGCATGGCTGCCCAAAAAGATGTAGGTGTTGGTACCGATGACATCACCTGCCACGTCAACGTTGACCACCAGTCTGCCTCGTGTTTTAATTTCTTCTTCATGCTGCTGGGTGTACGCGAAACTGCCCCGGAGACCGAGTTCCTCGCCGGAAAAAAAGATAATCTTGAGTTCTCGTTCCGGCGGGTTCTGGACAAAGTACTCGGCTGCTTTTATAAGGCACACGGTACCGCCGGCGTTATCGGTGGATCCGTGTGAGCGGGCAACTGAATCGTAGTGGCCCACCAGGTAGGTGAGGGAGTCGTCCCGTTTTGCTTCGCCCAGAGAAACAACGATATTGTGGGCTTTCTTTTTTTCCACTTTCTGTTTTATGGTGATTTTCGCCCGTTTGCCGGACAGTTCGAGAAGGTTCACCGCGTCATCGTATTCGATGGTCATGGCTGGTACAGTCCCTTCCTCATACCGCTTCTGACGGTGGGAAAGGTTAGTTGCTTTTTTGTGAGGCGATGATACGGCGATAAACGCGACTGCCCCGTTTTCCTTCAGGAGTTCATGTATTCTCCGGGTGGCTCCGTAGGTCATCACGATTTTACCGCGGAAAGCACCCTTGTTATAGTCAAGGATTTCAGCGTTCTCGATAAAAACAAGCTCTCCCTCTACCGTGTTGTCCCCTTCCAAGCCGTACGGGAGCATGTTCCAGGTTTTACCGTCCACTTCAATTTCAGCTGTACCCGGTGTAAAGGTGTTCAAATCAAACTCTTCAATTTCGCATTTTGCGCCGATTTTATCCAGATAGGAGGTGATAATTTGCCGGGCCTTCTCTTCGCCTTCCGTTCCGGAGAGCCGCTCGAAATCCAGTTCTTTCAATATTGCATGGGTGTCTATCATTATTCCTGCCTTTTATTTGTGTTATGATTTTGGAGCTTACCCGGAGGAAAAAAAATTGTCAACCGAACGCGGAAATGGAATGCTCTACACACTTTTTAAATATGAAATTCCGGGTACAATAAGGATATGAGTATACATTATTCCGATTTGTTTATCTCCGGGCAGGGATCATACCACACATATAGAATACCGGCGCTAGTCCCGGGACCGGAGAATACGGTTTTGGCATTTTGTGAAGGTAGAAAACACGGCCAGGGTGATGCCGGGCAGATAGACCTGCTTCTCCGGATAGGCCGGGGAGGTGATCCCGTTTTCGGAGAACAGAAGGTGATCGTGAGTGAACCGGGAATGACTTCAGGAAATCCGGCGCCCATTTACGATCCTGATACCGGGACGGTCCATCTGCTGTTCTGCAAAAATGAAGACCGCCGCGGCGAGGGGGCGGTTATCGCTGAAAATGCTCCCCGGACGGTCTGGTATACCCGGAGCACCGACGGCGGTGAGAACTGGACGGAACCGGCGGAGATAACCGTAATGGTAAAACGGCCGGATTGGTCCTGGTACGCCACCGGTCCCGGTCACGGGATCAAACTTGCTTCGGGAAGGTTTATAATTCCGTGTGATCATATCCGGCGGGTACAGGGGAGCAGGGATGATCCGTATCATTCCCATATCATCTATTCCGACGATGCTGGAGAATCCTGGCATATCGGAGGAATTGCCGATGACGGAACGAACGAATGTACCGCGGTTCAAACTGAAGCCGGTGAGCTCTGTCTTAACTGCAGAAATAAGTATATCCCGGGTGAATGGGAAAAACACCGGGCAGTGGCGTGGAGCCGGGACGGCGGTGAGACCCTTTCACCGGCCGTGCACGATGCGTTCCTCCCGGACCCGGTCTGTCAGGCTGCCCTGCTTCACCTGCCGGGGGACGGGAAATCCAAAGCGGCGGAATTGTTCGCGGCACCCCGGCCCCTTTCCGCCGTAAACCGGGGCAGACACAACCTTACGGTTTATCTGAGTTCAGACGGCGCCCGGACATGGCCGCTCCGGAAAACCCTGTTCTGCGGTCCCGCTGCCTATTCCGATTTAGCGGTCCTGCCGGGGAAGGCGGGGGAAGAGCAGCTCCTCTGTCTCTTCGAGAACGGCCGCTTCTCCCCCTATGAAGCTCTTACCCTGGCAGTATTCAACCGGGAATGGGTCGCCGGTCGGGAGTAATTATGGACGAATATCTTCCTCCCGGTAGTGTATCGCTTCGCAGGAGATCCGGGTGTAGGGCCCGTCAATTGTGAATTCCGAACCGTTGGCGTAGTAGAGGAGGGTAACGATCGTACCGTCATCCAGCTGTATTGTAGAGGGATAGCCCACGTCATGGACGTGGCCGCCGTCTCCCGCAAGAAGGACTTCCCGTTCCGTGTCCCAGGTCTGTCCGTTATCATCTGAAAACAGGGCGCCGCATCCCATGGGACGGATTCTACGGCCGAAGGTCATGAGGAGCCGGGAGCTCCGGAGCACCGTCAGATCCGCGGGATGCTCTCCGTCCCGGGTGATCTGAGTGAGTTCAGACCAACTCCTGCCGGCGTCGACGGAACGGGTGATTGCTACATGCCCCGTTTTGGACCGTACCGCTGCTGCCATGGCGCCGTCCGGCGTAAATGTGTAGGATGTTTCGTTGTGATTCCCCGCGGCGGTTATGGTCTCATCACCCCAGGTTTTTCCTCCGTCGGTACTTCTCAGTAAACTGCAGACGTTCTCCTTTAACTCCGGATCATCCTTGTTGAATCCGTACATGGACATGTAGCAGGTTCCGTCCGGACCGGTAATGATCCTGCCGTAGGGGGAACCGGGAACGGTTATTTCCGTGGTAAACGGTTCCGGTTCGCTCCAGGTTTTCCCGCCGTCGGTGCTCCGGATGATGAAAAACGCGTTTTTGATATCCCGTTTTTTCCGTTTATCCGAACCCCAGACCGGTCCGGTATCTGAATTGTGATAACTCTGCGCGCCGGCTTTCCAGTAGGCGAGAATCAGGGTGCCCTCTCCGGTCACTCCGAAGGCGGGATTCCGGTTGTCCTCCCAACGGGGAAGCACTTCCGAGGGGTCGCTCCAGGATTTCCCGCCGTCATCGGAGCGGGAAAAGGCGAGAGTTCCGGTGACGCCGATGTGGGTCGCTCCGGACCGGAACACGGCACCGATACTCTGGGGGCCCAATTTGGCGGCTACTGGAAAGTAGCCGTCTAAAGGGCAGACCATATACCGTTTCAGACGTCGCCGTTTGCCGATAAATATGTCAGATTCCGTTGCAAGAAAACGCGGATAATCCATGGAAATCTCCTTCTAAAAGTTGTAGTTCCTGGGAGTTTAATCGGCACTTCAAATATAGTCCAGTACGTGGAACGGTGTGAACGGTGTGCGGGTGAAATGCCTTGCGATCAGTGAGTATTAGGAAAGGATGTATGGAAAGATTACCCGACGTACTACTGATAAAACAACCGGATCTTGAGACGCCGGACCAAAGACTGTAATATACATCTCTATGAACTTACACAAAGAAAAAGAAACAATTACTTCCCGGGAAAGGGTCGCCGCGGCATTTGCCCGGACGGAAGGTGACCGGGTTCCTGTGGATTTTTCCGGGAATCCGGATATACTCCGGAGACTCTGTGAACATTTCGGACTAAAAAAAGGGGATAAGGAAGGGTTATACGGGGCCTTAGGTGTTGATTTTCGTGAACTGCCGGTGCGGTACATCGGTCCCCGGCTGCACGCGGAGGAAGAGGGAAAGAATGTTGATCCGGCGTGGGGAATCCGCACCCGGTGGGTGCAGCATGAGAGCGGCGGTTATATGGATTACTGCGACTTTCCGCTGAAAGATGCCGGGGAAGAAGAGGTCGCCGGCTGGCCCATGCCGGACCCCGATCACTTCAACTACGATGATGCCGTCGAGACCATGAAAAAGTGGCCCGTTAAGAGTATCCACATCGGGAACCCCGGACTTGGAGACATCATCAATACCGCGGGAATGCTCAGGACCATGGAGAAGGTGATGTTCGACCTGATTGAGGAAGATCCGGGTTTTCTGCTGCTTACGAAGCGGCGGATGGAAATCCAGCTGGAGGTGACCCGGAGGATGCTCGAGAAAGCCCGGGGCAGGATAGATTTTATGTGGCTTGGGGAGGATCTTGGCTCCCAGAACGGTCCGATCATCAATCCTGAACTCTACCGGAAACTCATAAAACCCCATCACGCCAAATTCACCGACCTTGCCCGCTCCTTCGGAATTCCGGTGATGATTCACTCCTGCGGATCATCCAGCTGGGCCTTCGAAGATTTCCTCGAGATCGGTATAACCGGAGTGGATACGCTCCAGCCGGAGGCTGCGGGGATGGACCCGGCATATCTCAAGAAAACCTACGGAGAACGGATGATGTTTCACGGATGCATTTCCACAGCCGGTCCCCTCGCGTACGGCACGAAGGAAGAAGCGGTAAAGGACGCGGAAGAGAAACTGGCGGTGTTAAAAACTGGGGGAGGGTACTGCTTTTCACCGACCCACTTAATACAGGACAATTCACCTACCGAAAATGTTCTGGGAGTGTACGAAACGGTGTACCGTTCCGGCTGGTATTAAAAGAAAAAAAGCTGCCCGGGCGAATTTTTTTTCAAAATTGGGCCACACCCCGGGCAGCAAAAAAATAAAAGAAGAACGTTGAAGGTTATTCAGTATTCTCCTGAATAATCCGCTGAATCGCGTTTATATGTTCATTTACCTGGTTCTTTGAAACCAGAAACTCTCCGGTACCTTCGTGATAAAAAGCGTAGAAGTCCTGATTATACGGAATGAACTCCACCTTAACGCTGTCAACTCCAGCCTGATTGGTCTTATACGTGATGGTAAAGTACGGATCGGCGTAGGCCACCGGGTCAGGAGCCACTCCTTCCAGGGTAATTCCGATCAGATGTTGATATATCTTCCGGAACGGTTTGTCGGGGAATTCGCTGCCGTTTACAATGAATGTCTCTTCCTGGTCTTCTCCCTCTCCGGTCCGTTCGATCCGGGCGGTAAAATTCCAGTCAGGTGTCTGCGCGGTAATTCCGTCCACATACTCGATATTCACCAGAAGACTGTTCCGTTCCACAAATGAGAACGGTTTTACATTCAGAAAGTCGATTTCGTACGCGTTGATTGTGAAGACACCGGGATTATCGGCTTCTTTGACGTAGACCGTGTCTTCATCTTTCATGTCACCGATCAGGAGATGAAACACCTGACCGTCGGAATCCTTGATTTCAATCTGGGCACGGGGATCATCAAGTCCGTATGGTGAAAGATCGTCCGGATTGTCGTTCACAAATTCCTGAATTCGGTAATAAGTCGGAAAACGCTGTACCAGTTCGGAGAAGTATTGCGTATTTACCGGCCTGGGTGCCAGGAAAGGCTGCACCACTTTGAGCCGTGAGAAGCTGAAGCCGAAGGGTGAATCCTCCGGTACCGTGGGAACAACTTCCACCGTTTCGTCGGCGGTGATTTTAAGGTAGATAAGTTTATCCAGATCAACAGCCGACTTAATTTCCCGGTCCCGAAGGTCGGCGGTTTCTATCTGAAAATTACTACCGTGATACCCGGAAACTGAGAATACCGTACCGTCTTCGGGCCGTTTTACGTAGAAGGTTCGGCCGGTGGGAGTACGTTTTCCCAACAGGACTGTGACTTCGGTTCCATCGTCGAAGTAGCCGGTGGCCTTGACGGCCGGATCTGCCAAACCGTAGGATGCCAAGTCTTCCGGGTCCTCTTCGATGATCCGTTCCGCCTGCATCCGGGCTATGCTCCGGGCTATGCTTTGAACTTCGTTCTGATCAACCTCCGGTTCAAATCCTTCCAGTGTCCAGACCGGTTCATCCGCGTCCTCCGGAGTCGTTTTTACGAATGTTAACGTTTCGTCCTGCCGTTCCAGGACTATCCTGTTTATATCTTCCCAAGTGTAATCGGTAACTTTGATGACCGGACCTGCTTCCTGAACTCCTCCGGTAAGCCGGCGTTCTTCCTGCTGCTGTACAATGTAGCGTACGATAAAGAACCCGGCAATAACTAGGGCCACCGCTGCGGCGGCTATGATCAGTTTTAAAGTCCTGCTCACAGATGCCTCCTCTTAAGCCAAACAACCATGCCGCTTATGAGTATGATCAGCGGAATCAGAATGACAATGATGCCGGCGTAGATGTATACCTGAAGCGCGTTCATGCGCAGTGGCATGGTAAAATAACTTTTCGACCGGATTGTTATGGATTCCTGCCGTTCGTTTACCCAGGCGAGGCTGTTCATAAAAAAGTCGATGTTGCTCTTGTACTGGGTGTTGTACGGGGGAAGCTGACCCAGAAAACGGGAATTCCCCATGACTATCAGCCGGTACGGTTCGGTTCCGGCGGTGTCATTGTAACCGCCTCTCTTGGTTATCGCGACAGCGATATCCACCGGTCCGGGAACTGCCGAAGCCTGCTTGTTCAGGGTATTCGCGTCCTCCACCCGGACCCAGGAGCTGTCGGATGTCTGAATAAGGGAGGAGATATCGATTGCCCGTTCCCGGAGCTCAAGGATCTTGATTCCCAGGGAGTAGGGGGTAAGGATATTCGCCCGGTCGTTCCGGATCGGGGTGGTAATTTCGTGGTACTGCACCGCCGGAGCCAGGAAAAAAGGTATGTCCCGGGCGTAGAGAAAATCAGGTTCCGGCTCCATCACCAGTCCGTTTATGAGCTGAACGCCGAAAGATTGGAGAACCGACTGAAAATTGGGCATTTCCCTGTCGAAATCATAAAAATCGAAAAGGAGTATTGCCCGGCCTCCATTCTGGATATAGGTCCTGAGCTTATCCGCTTCCTGTTCGGTCAGGTCCTGTTCGGGAGAAATCGCGAGAAGCACCCCGTCTCCTACCGGAGCATCCCCGGTCAGAAGGTTCACCTCTTCGATCTCATAGTTTTCTCCCTGGAGAAACTGATTGAGTCCGTACTGAATCAGGGTTCCCTCGCCGTGTCCGGTAAGCTGGTAGATAGTCGGAACATATCCGGAACTTACGTACTGAATTGCTCCGGTAACTTTCTGCTCCATTGAAAATCCGGTGATCTGGGTTTCCCCCTGCTGATTTCTGGAACGTTCGAACAGGTCGTAGTAGCTGAGAACTCTGACATTCGGACCGCTTTCCACGATAATGCTGCCCTCCGAAATGGTCTGGGCATCTTCCTGATATCTGGCCGCGAATCCGGGATTCCTTTCGATATCCACGTAGTCGACGATAACATTTTTCGACGCGTTCTGATATTTCCGGAGCACCGCGGTAATCTGAGGGTCTTCTTCGCCGGTCTTGAAAACCGCGTAAATGTAGACATCGTCTTCCAGGTTCTGAAGCACTGTCTGAGTCTGCTCGGAGAGGGAGAAAAACTTCCGCTCCGTAAGGTCCAACTCCGCTGGGATCTGCTGTACCAGAACGTTCAAAACCACTATTCCGACGACCACGAACAGGGTAATAAGGGCGGCGTAGCCCCCGTATTTCACGTTTTTTGTCTTGAAATTCGCCTTTATATTGAATTTAGCCATACTTTTTCTCCTATTTCCACCGCCGCTTTTCCAGATGACGAACCGTCAAAAAGATGAAAAAGGACGAAAAGGTGAGGTAATAGATGATCGCGTCGAGTCTGAGCGTACCCAGTCTGAATCCTTCATACCGCTGAATCAGGGAAAACCAGTTCAGGGATTTGCTGATCAGTCCGAAGTAGAATTCCTGCGCCAGGAAATAGACCAGAATTATTACACCCGCGCCGACCAGAACGGTCGCCGCGGTAATGATCCAGTTTTTCGTGGAGAAATAAACCCACGCGGCTATTCCCGCGAATACGATGGCGGTGAATACGATTCCCGAACCCATGGTAGTAGGCACTCCCTGCTGGATGAAATCGATGATCCAGGTTACCAGGAGAGCTCCGAAGGTCACAATTGCCGCTACTACCTGATTTTCCGTGGTGCTGGAGATAAACAGTCCCACGCTGATGAAGGCAAACCCCATCAGAATAAATCCGGTGTAGGCGGCAATGGTCTCAGACCAATCCACTTCACCGAAGAAACTGATCATTATTCCCCAGATAGCGGTTACAGCCATGGTGATAAGAAACAGGGCGATCGCCGCAAAATATTTTCCGAGGACGATATCGGTTATTTTTAGAGGACTGGTAAATAACAGCTGATCGGTCCGGTATTTTGCTTCATCGGTCATCAGCCGCATGGTAAGGATAGGAACGGATATCAGAAAGATAAAGATGATGCTCTCCAAAAATCCTGAAAACCGGGGATCCTGGGGAAAAAGGTTCACCAGGAGAAAGAAGATTCCCGCGATCAACAGGAAGAGGCTCATGTAGATATATCCTGTAGTTGTAAGGAAATATGATTTAAATTCCCGCTTGAATATCGCGAACATTAGGAAACCTCCTGTTCTTGGGTAGTTAGATGGAGGAAAATATCCTCCAGTGACATATCCATGGGACGCATCAAGAGGATGGGGCAATCAGCCCTGGCCATGGCATTGAATACATCCTTCCGGATATCGGTATCTTTCTGGGCTTCAACGGTGGCGTCGACATTCCCTTCCTCAACGGACTTACGGATATCCATCTTTTTTATGCCCGGAATCGTTTTGAGGGCGCTCTCTACTTTTTCATGACTTCCGGAAATCCGTAAGGAGAGTCTGCTTGTTCCGGCCAGCCGCCGGGCTAAGTGTTCCGGACTGTCCGAAGCGACGATTCTCCCATTGTTGAGGATAAGAACACGTTCACAGACTGCGCTTACCTCGGGAAGAATATGGGAACTCAGGATAATTGTGTGATTTTCGCTTAGACTTTTAATCAGATTCCTGATTTCGATAATCTGTACCGGATCGAGTCCGACGGTGGGTTCGTCTAGAATAAGCAGCTCCGGATTACCAACCAGAGCCTGGGCCAGTCCGACTCGCTGCTTATATCCTTTGGAAAGGTTCTTGATCAACCGGTTTTGAACGTCGGTAATTTTTACCAAATCCATAATCCGGTCCAAGTCCTGATTCAACTCATTTTTGGAGACTTTTTTAATCTCACCCACGAATTTAAGATATGCGATAACCGTCATATCCATATAAAGCGGCGGGGCTTCGGGAAGAAACCCGATTTTTCTTTTAATCTCCTCGGGGTGTTCCAGAACGTCCATCCCGTCTACGGTAACCGTTCCCTCAGTAGCGGATAGGTAACCGGTAATGATGTTCATGGCGGTAGTTTTCCCGGCACCGTTAGGTCCCAGGAATCCAAGAATCTCGCCTCTGTCAATGTGAAAATTGAGGTGGTCTACGGCAAGGTGCTGTCCGTACCGTTTTGTCATATTTTCTGCATGTACCAATGCGGGCCTCCTGCAAGTATTTAAGGATTGCCGTTATTACGCGGAATAATGGAAGGATACAGTGAAGCCGTAATGCTGTCAAGGACAGTGATTACCTTTACCGGTTAATGCCGTACCCCGTGTGGAAAATGGTGTATTGTATATGGTAACAAGTCATCCCGGATTAACCTGAAGTTTCCGCCTGCTCTTATGCTGAAAAACAGCCATCACCGGATATTATCGCTTTTCCGCCTAAAAAAATCGCGGCTATTAGCCCAAAATGCTTGATATCGCCCATCTTCGGTACAATTATTTTTTAACTCCCTTGAAATCACTGAAGCATTTCTGCCAAGACGGCGAGCAATAGCTCGTATAGATTCTCCAGTGCGTATTCCGATCATGATCTCTTCACGTTCAGCATGGGTAATGACCCTATACGTTCTCTTTTCATTTGATGTACACTGCATTTAGGCGGCTCCTTGGTGTATGTTTTGGTTGTAATTAACACACTACCAATGGATGCCGCCTTTTTCTATCCCCTCCGGGGGATTTCCCCCGGAGGGGACAAGTGTTGCTTCTCGGACTTGAACGGGGGCTCCCACGTATGAAGACAAAATCGCTCAGAGAGCGGTACATATGGTGCTGGAGCCGG
>CAYLLE010000127.1:0-10308 GCA_964384485.1 uncultured Spirochaetales bacterium
TACTCTCCTGCGGCGT
Source organism: uncultured Spirochaetales bacterium (assembly GCA_964384485.1). Lineage (GTDB taxonomy): Bacteria > Spirochaetota > Spirochaetia > CAYLLE01 > CAYLLE01 > CAYLLE01. The sequence goes on from CAYLLE010000127.1 coordinate 17, forward strand.
TCTGAGAATAACCTGATTAAAGTCTTGAGGTAATTCCGGCATATTAACAGCCGCAAACGGAGTACCGGAATTGATGAGTTCGGTTACATTGTGATGCAATGCATCAAGCGTACAGTATCGCGTACCAAAGAGAATGACACCGTCATAACCGTGCGCGACTTCGACATGGTGCTTAACCATGGATGGTGAATCTTCACCACGAGTAGGAAGAAAAATAATGCTGTATCCGTTTCTAAACAATTCGAATTGGATACCCGATAAAACCTCATTTACAAAAGAGCTTCGAAAAAGTGGACCGTTGTATGGAATAATGACACTGACCGTATTCGTTTTATTACTGGAAAGGCTCCTGGCAATAACATTCGGCCTATAATTGAGCTCCTTGATCGCTTTTTCAATTTTATCCTTGGTCGATTCGCTGAGCCGATTGGTATTTTTATCCTTCAGGTACGTTGAAACGGAAGTTTTTGATACACCAACTTTGTCTGCGATTTCAGTGAGCTTTGCCACCTATCACTCCATTTTTCATTTATTAAACATAAGTTTACTTTAGGTTTACCGGTTTACTTACAATGCATTGTAAATCAGCCCTTACTAGCTGTCAAGTAATTTTTATGGCAAATCAAGGGCTTTATTGTCTTATTTAACTTATTTTTTAGTATATTTTGACGTTTATCGGTAAACTTTACGCCCCTATCACAAAAGACGAAAAAGCAAGTGTATTCATGATATGTAAGTTAAGGTATTTGCGGGCTATGCGGCAGCCCCGAAAGTGTTTATAATATTAGCAGCCGGTTTTCCATGAGTGTTCAACATCGGCGGCCGGAATGAAAATGATGCAGCGAGGAAGATATTCATATTGAACTCTTGGAAAAAAGGTATACGAATATGGTACGGATATTTCATGTCCGTGGCGCTGTCCATACAAATACAGTTATATACTTTGCGGTCAGAAAGTCCTTTTCAAATTGAGTTACCGTAGATTCGTGGATCCAATCTTTAGGTACGATTTGAGTTCCTGACTGCGTTCCCTGCTGCCCGGACATTTCAAACATGGTCCCCTGCCGGTTGACGGGAAAACCGTTCTGGGACATCTACCTCTATCACGACCCCCCGTTATGGAAAGCATACATTGACGCGGTCAGGTATTTCGGCTTTGACGGAGGGTTTGAGCTCTACGACTTCGGCGATGTCGATCCGGTAGATAACACCCGGTCGGCATTACAAGAACGTATTATCTTTGACAGCAGCAGCGAGGACGGAAACGGCAGGATTGTGACCCGGCATTTTGATCTAACAAACGGATCATGGCACCCGTATGTTACGGTCTATACCGCCGCAAACCCGCCGGGATCATATGTCCGTCCGGAAAGTATCGGTCTTCCGCCGGTACCGGATGAATGGAAGCCGGTAGTGCGGAAGAAAGAATGGCCGGAAGGAAGAGAACTCTGGGAGCTGATCCGCTGCGAACTCGGCGAGGCGGGAATTCTGGGACTCGGAAGCGGTATGAGGACCGCCCTGCTGGAAACGGAAGAAGATATTATTTCTTACTACGAAGATTCCGGACCGTGGAAGGAGCGGTCCGCTCGGATGATGGCAGGTCTTGAGGAGAGAATGCGGCTTATAGCCGGTATGGATCCTCGCCCTGATTTTCTCTTCTGCGGAGCATCGGGTACCCTGATAACCCAGACACCGCGAATCGTAAGGGAATTGACACTGCCGCTGCTGAAAAAGGCGACTGAGCTTGCCGCAGAAATCGGCATTCCGACTCATATACATTCCTGCGGACCGGAAAAGGAACTGGTCCGCATGGCCGCCGAAGAGACCGCTTTGACCGTCATCGACCCGCTGGAAGTGCCGCCGATGGGCGACTGTGTGCTCTCCGAGCTAAAACAAAAATACGGCGGCAAGCTGGTCCTGAAAGGAAACCTTCATACCACGCAGATCATGCTAAACGGAAGCCCGAAAGATGTCCGCGAAGCATCAAAGAAGGCCATTGATGACGCGGCCGAAGGAGGCGGTTTTATTCTTTCCACCGGTGACCAGTGCGGCAGAGATACTCCCGATGCAAATCTATTTGCAATGATCGAAACAGCATATACCTACGGCAAGTATTAACGAATGCTTCGAATCCTGGACAAAAATGCAGCTAATTTCTCCCTTTATAAACAATTATCGTAATTTCACCCTTTTTTTCACTAGCCTTTGATTAATTCATTTTCCTGCAGGAATTTATCCTGATTTTATGTCCACGGTTCGTGACACTCCATAAGTATTACAATATTGTTGCGCCGTTCGATCGGTTCCTTTGCGGTCACTCTCCCCTTACCCCCAGGCGATCTCCCTTGCCTCACCTTTCCGGGCGCTCAGCATAATTTCCTCAATCAGCATATCCACTTCATACCCGGTGCTTCTTGACTGAACAGTCTGCCTGTCACGCCCGATATCTTCATAAAACGATTTTATCGCAAGGTAGAACGGTGAAACCGGTTCAAAATCAAACACCTCTTCTCGGCCCGTGTTGTTATCATAATAGATGAGTTTGGGGGCTTTGATTTCCACCTCATCCCACTTGGAACTGTGAAACTCAATTCTTCCATTGGTACCGGTGATGGAAAATCCTTCCATCCATCCGTCTTTCAGGAATCCGATTTCGGCGAGGGGGTGGGCGGCAGCCTCAAACATGACCGGAAAGTCTGAATAGTTCAGCATGGCACCGGCAAAAATTTCATAATCCAGGTGGGGCGGCTTCCGGATAAAACCGGACACAGCCCGGGGACGGCCGAAATGGCGGCCAATCAGATCGAGGATGTGGCTGCCTCCGCAATAGAGAATACCGCCGCCGTAATTCTGTTTTACCGCGCTCTGTCCGTTTTCGGGTGTGTAGAAAAAAGATCCCTCCGGCACAGGCTCCAACAGGTTGCCCCAGTTCTGATAGGTAAAGAATCGGGCGCTCAGCACGTTTCCTAAGCTTCCGAGCAGTTCCGCGCTTTTAACGACGCCGGGCAGATACCGCTTCATGTAGGCGGTGTAGAGGTGCGCCCCTTTGTTTTCAGCTTTCCGGACAATCTCCATGGAATCAGCGGCATTCTCCGATAATGTTTTTTCGCATATCACATGCTTCCCCTGGTCCAGAGCCGCCAGGCATATCTCCTTGTGCAGCTTGGAAATCAGGGTAACGTGCACCACATCAACTTCATCAGATTTTAAAAGAGCGCGGTAATCCCGGGAAAAGGAAGCATTGTATTCAGCCGCCCTCTTGCGTCCAGCCGCTTCATCAATATCGCAGACCCAGGTAATATCCTGTCCCAGCTTGTTCAGAGCATCAAAGTGGAACTTGCTGATATTTCCGCAGCCGATTATTCCTGATCGAAGTTTCATGCCCTACCGTCTCCTTTTCCTAAACCGTTTCGTTAAAATCGTTATAAACCTTCAGCATATATTCGTAGTTTTCCAGCGGGAGTCCCGGCATTATGGTATTGGAGCTGCTGTATATATATCCTCCGCCGGGAGATCCTTTCTCGAGACAGTATTCCGCCGACTCTTTTATGAGCTCTTTCGGACCATCCTGAAGCAGGGAACACTGAACATTTCCCATCAGGGCAAGTCTTTTATGGGTTTTCTTTTTAACTTCTCCGATATCTACTCCCGCCATGGGATCAAGGGACTGGAGACAATGGGCACCCAAATCCAGAAGGTCATCCAGTATCGGGGTAATCTGACCGTCGGTATGGATGAACGCGTACATACCCGCTGATTTAACGGCCTCTACCTCCCGTTTCCAGTAGGGGAACACAAACTCCCTAAGCTGATCGGGACGGATAAAGGGTCCCGCGTTATAAGCTATATCGTTAGGAAGAAACACAAAATCAGCGCCGATCTCCTTGTACGCGTTTATCTTCTCGATTGCCCTGTCGTATTTCTCCCGGGCTTCCTCGTGAATTTTTTCGGGGGCTTCTATTAAGTCCACAGAAAACTGCATCCAGTCGGTGATGTTTTCTATGGCCCAAATGCTGTTTCCGCACATTCCGCCGATTAACTTTTCGCTCCCGAACCGTTCCTTGGCCATCCTTACTCCCTCAGGATCCGACCAGGGAAAGTAAACCGCAAGGGCGTCCCACTCGAACCGGCGGAAAATTGCTTCATAGATATTCATGCAATGTTTAATTGCGTCCTTCCTGGATTTTCCCTTCAGATTATCCCAGTCCTCTATATCGGGGAAACGAAGCCCGAAGGCTTCATACTCGAGCTGAAACATGGACTCAAAATGGGGAATCCTGTCTACCGGTTCAAATTTAAGAGTTTTAATTATCCGCTCCCGGCCCGTCATGTATTCTTCTCCGGAATAACCGCGACTTTCAGGGCTTCCGGATCTTCCGCCGCCGTGTTTACCGCCCGGCTGATTTCAGAAAGAGGAAACCGGTGACTTATGAGTTTTTCTCCGGGAACAACCCCCTCCGCGAGGTAGGACATAGCCAAAGGACCGTAGAGAGCGGGAGAAGCGAAAGAGGAGCGGAGCTCCAGTTTATGAAAGTGAAAGTGATTCGCGTCCAGGGTGCAGAACGCGGCGTCTCCGTATCCGATACCTATAAAGGCGATCACCGCCCCTTTAGCCGCGGCCCGGACCGCGCTCTCCAGCGTGGGAGGAGGTGAAGTAACCAGTATCCTGTCAATGGGACAACCGAATTGGTACTCATGGACCTGTTCATTTTCAGCGTCTATGATGCCGTCTATGGAAAGGGATTCAGCCAGTTTGATCCGGGCAGTTTTGGAGGCGAACTCACTCACAAAAATCCGCCGGGCTCCCATGTGTCTGCTGACACAGGCGGCCATCAGCCCGATGGGGCCCTGCCCCATCACCAGCACGTTGGTGTCGCCCTTGATATCGGCTGTCTTACACAGATCGATGGCCACCCCGAGGGGTTCCTGGAGCGAAGCGACTGCCGGGTCCATTCCGCTGTACGGGATCGCGCTCACCGCCGGCGCGGTCATCTCTTCGGCGCATCCGAACTGGTCCATATAGAAGAAGCTCTGTATATCCGAGCAGAGGTTGGGTCTGCGGTTTCTGCACATGGAGCACCGTCCGCAGGGGGTGGCGGAATCGAGAACAATTTTTTCGCCCGGGGTGAGGTAGGTGACACCCGCTCCCGTCTCCAGAATGGTGCCGGCAATTTCATGACCGAACTTCTGATAATCATCTTCCTGCCCGTGAATATCGGTGCCGCATATTCCGCAGGCGTCCACTTTCACCCTGATTTCTCCCGGACCTAACGGGGCGGGATCAACCTCTTTGATGATCACTTGTCTGCTTTTTTTGTATGCTGCTTTCAACTATTCCTCCTTTTTCCGGTTTAAACGCGCTGACCAGGACCTCCCAACATTTTACAAAATTGTTACTCCTTTTAAGGTGAAAGTTAAATCATCATAACACATTAACCCCTATCTGTGAAGCAACAATTTAATATTTTTAACTTAGATACTGAGTAGTCCCCATATTATTTAACCTTCCTTAACCTGCAGGAAATTAGCCTTTTAATGAGAAATTTAGTGCGGCAGTGTTATGCTGTTTCTTTTTTATTGATTTTCGCGGGGAGAACCACGTGGGACGGCCGGATTCTTTTTTTCTGAATTATTTCTATCAGGATTTTCATGGCTTCTGAACCCAAAGTGTAGGGTTGGTAATCGATGGTGGTAATTTTCGGCGAATAGCTGTCCATATGATGCATCCCGCCGCCCAGGGACACCACCTTGCAGTTGTCCGGCACGGCTATACCGTCCTCCTTAAAGGCGTTCAGTATACCCTTCGCCAGTATCTCGTTGGGGGTTATCACTCCGTCGAATTTCTCGGGAGCGCCTACCATCTCCCTGGCCAAACGTTTTCCTTCCGCCAAGGTCACCTCGTTCGCGAAGAAGAGCTGCTCCTCCCGCCACGGGGTTCCCCAGTCTTCGTTTGCCAGCCGGTATCCCTGTTTAATCTGAACGCTCTGCTTCATGCCCAAGGGGCTGTCCACGTACATGATTTCCCTGCAGCCCAGTTCGAATAACAAATTTGCTCCTTGATACGCCGCCCCTTCGATGTCCATGTCCACGTAAAAGATGTCTTCAGAGTCCGGTGTACCGATAAGGACGTAGGGTTTTTTAGATTCATCCAAAGCGGAGAGCAGCGAATGATAACCGTTATCTTCCCGGGGATTAAGAATTATGACCCCTGAAACAGCCTCAATGAATGATGAAAGACCGGCATCTTCAGAATCAACATCGTGAACTTTATTAAATACCAGATAGTAGCCTTCCATCGACCCTTGAGAAAAGATTCCCTGCTGCACGGTGAACGCGAAAAGATCATCCCGCGGATCCACAGCGTTGGGAAGGACCAGAAACCCGATCAGATTTCCCGGGGACTGCTGCCGGTATTTTCCTCCGGAATACGGCATATAATTGTAGGATTCGGCAATCCGTTTAATTTTTTCCGTTACCTCTTTGCTCACCCTTTTTTTGCCGGAAAGAACATAAGAGACTGTGGCAAGAGAAACTCCTGCTTCTGCAGCAATAATCTCCAGGGTAACTTTTTTTTTCAACGTCTACTCCTCCCACTGGAGCATGATTTTCCCGCTCTGGCCGGATTCCGCGGTTGTAAACGCCTGCGCTCCAAGGTCCAACGGAAACCGATGGGTAATAATTCCTTCGAAAGTAACATTATTCGTCAGCACGAAATCAATCATCTCATCATACATCCCCATGGGAAAAACGTTACTGCCGTACAATTCGAGCTCTTTGAATATCACTTTATCCATTTCAAGAGATCTCTGAAAGACCCCGGCGCTGTGAAATCCGCTGTCTATACCCAAAAAGACGGCCCTGCCCCCCTTTTTTAAAGCGTCCACCGCGTTTATTCGCGCGGACGGTGCGGCGGAGCACTCGGCGGCAATATCCGTTCCCCGGCCTGCGGTTAAACGGTAGATCTCCTTTACCGTGGAAGACGCGGTCACGGGGAAACCGTGAATCAAATCGTACACCCCGTACTCATCCGGGTCGGTACCCGAATTGATCACCTGATCCGATCCGCACCGAAGCGCCAGATCCAGCCGGTAATCGGAAACATCGACGCATACGGTCTTAAGGTTCATTTTTTTCGCGAGAATGAGGGTACAGAGACCCACCGGGCCGCAGCCGAATACAGCCAGCCACTCGCCCGCCCGGGGAGAAACCTTTTTCAATCCGCTGTAAGCCGTGCCGCCCGCGCACATCATCACGGCGCCGTCGCTAAACGATACCGCCTCCGGCAGTGGCAGACAGCAGTTTGCCGGAACTGAAATGCAATCCTGAAAAGCTCCGTCATATTCGCCGCTTAAGGCGCCGCCTCGGGAACAAAAGACCACGTTTCCCTCCCGGCAATGCCTGCAGCTTCCGCAGCCGATCTTGTGGTACACCGCCACCCGGTCACCCGGCGCAACAGCTTTTACCCCGGTTCCTACGGAAACGACAATACCCGCCGGTTCGTGCCCAGCGATGACGGGCCGGTAGGCTGAATCCCGAAGCATACGTTCATCATGCAGAGACTTGATATGCAGATCGCTGCCGCATAGCCCGGCGGCCTTTACCTTCACTACAGCTTCGTTCGGACCAGGATCCGGTGTTGTTCTTTGCTCCAGGGAAAATTGTCCGTTCCCCCGGTATACGAGCGCTTTCATAATGCCTGCCTGACGGTTAAATTATCAAGTATTTTTTAACCAGAAATTAACCAATATTTAAATTATATTAACCCGTGTCACAGGATTATGCAAGTGCATGAATTAACCCGCGCGAAGCTGGCTCCCGATCAGGAATTCACGGTCAACACCTTGTGTGATTTAGAATCGGCCGTAATTGCGTCTTATACATAAATTTTAATGCGAATGTGATCACCGGGAATTGCTGTTCCCGGATGATTTTTATTGACTTCCAGGAAATTTCAGTTATTTTATGCACCATGGGATTGATATTTTCATACTGGTGGATACTGCTGCCGGCGATTGTATTCGGGTTCATCGCCCAATCGATGGTTAAAAGTACCTATAAAAGTCAGCAGCGGATCAAGACGCAAAAAAATATAACCGGAAGCCGGATGGCCGCGTGGATCCTCAAACAGAATGGACTGGATGATGTAAAGATCCGGGAGATCAGGGGTAAACTCAGTGACCATTACGACCCCCGGGCAAAAGAACTCAGGCTCTCGAGCCCGGTCTATAATGGAACCGATGTGGCCGCCCTGGGCATCGCCGCGCACGAAGCGGGTCACGCCATTCAGCACGGAAGATCATACGCGCCGATTGCCATTCGGAATACGGTTTACCCTGTTGCTACATTCGGATCAAACCTGGGGCCGATCCTGGTAATCGGCGGTTTATTTCTGGGTTCAGTACCTTTTCTCATCAATTTAGGGATAATCCTCTTCGCCTTTGCCGTGGCCTTTACCGTGCTGACACTTCCTATCGAATTCAACGCCTCCGGACGGGCAGTCCGGATCCTCCGAAAGAGCGGCGCCATGACGGAACGGGAACTTCACGGAGCGAAAAAGGTACTCCGGGCTGCCGCCATGACCTATGTTGCTTCCGCCCTGGCTTCGGTACTTACTCTGCTCCGTCTGATACTGCTCAGCCGTTCCAATTGACCCGTGCCACAGGATTATTCAAGTACATGTATTTATGATAGTAAAGGGCTTCACAATGATAAAGCAGGGTGGCTGTATACAGTTCCTAATTTCGGCAATGATGGACTGAGCTGAATCAGTCCCGGCACGGCAGCAAAACAGCAATTCAGAATCGTTCTAACCCGCTGACAACTCCTTGATCCCCGGAACATATTGCTCTATTTTTAATCTAAAGTTAACATTTTTTAGAACATAGGAGGTCTTTATGAGTTTTTCTGCGTTTATGTCCAGTAGTTATGGCCGGTTACTCCGTATCAAATGACGCATGAGCAGAAAGTCGAAGACATTGCGGAAACGCTGAAGAGACAGGAACCAGGCCGGCCGGTATCACTTAAGAAAAAATCAGTATCTCATCAAGTACCGAAAAAAATTGAGCCAAAACGAAGAGACGGTAAAATCGATATCTCAGATTTAAACAAAATCCTTTCTATCGACCCTTTAAAGAAACGGTGCACCGCGGAACCAGGAGTAACGTTTCACGATCTCGTTGCGGAAACGCTGAAGTACGGATTAGTACCGATTATAGTTCCGGAACTTAAGGGGATCACGTTAGGGGGAGCCGTTTCCGGCTGTTCTGTTGAATCAGCCTCGTACCGGTACGGCGGTTTTCATGATACGTGCCTCTCATATGAAGTCATTACCGCTTCCGGAGAAATAAAAGAATGCAGGCCGGACGGTGAAAACAGCCTTCTCTTTCAGATGATGCACGGGTCATTCGGAACTTTAGGCATTCTTTCTAAGCTTCAGTTCCTTGTTAGGGAAGCAAAGCCCTATGTTCATATCCGTTACAGACATTACAATACCATTGAGGAATACAGAAGAGCTATCGAAAAGTTCTATCGGCAGGGCCAAGATGATTTTATTGACGGTATCATCCATTCTGAAAAGCAATTCACTCTCTGTATCGGGAATTTCTGCAGTGAAGCTCCTTATCTTCACAGCTACACTTGGCTTAAGCCTTATTATAAAAGCACCCGGGTTCGGAATGAAGATTATATGGAAATCAAAAACTATTTTTTCCGATACGATCCCGACTGCCATTGGATTGCACGTAATTATGGATTAGAGAATCCGGTACTCAGACTGCTCGCCGGAAAGTTCTTTTTATCTTCCGAAAAGATGCTGACCCTTGCCCGGAACCATCCCGGGATTTTTAATTCCGGAAACCCTCAGGTGATCGTGGATGTATTTATACCTTTTAAAAAAATTACCGAGTTTCTCGATTTTTATCTAGCCGATATATCTTATTATCCCCTCTGGGTGGTTCCGTATAAGCCTTCTCATCCTTACGAATGGCTGAATCCAGAGTTTGCCGATGATGAACTATTTATTGATTTTGCAGTATATGGCATGAAACCCAAAGCTGATATTGACTACTACCGCCTTATAGAGAAAAAACTTCTGGAAATAAAAGGTATAAAAACTCTTATCTCCCACAACTCCTATACGCGGGAAGAATTTTGGAAGGTATGGAATAAGGAAAATTACACGAGAGTTAAAGAGTATACCGATCCTCAAAACATATTTAGGAATTTATACGAAAAAACCTCCGGGTAGAATCGGGAAATAAACATGTTAGCAACAGCAAATCCCGGTCAACTCC
>CAYLLE010000128.1:0-10244 GCA_964384485.1 uncultured Spirochaetales bacterium
TCCCGGAACCGAAGGGGTCAGGGTAACCCGGTCGTGCGCTTGGAATACTCCTCAGGCGGATTTCCGGAGCACCAACCGGGGCAGGTATAAACCGGAAGGAATGAGTTTTAGTACGGGGATGCGTCCGGCCAGGAATCTCCCGTGATCCCGTATTTTGCCTCCACCGCTTCATAGTGGTCGATAACGTTCCGGACATAAGTCCGCTTTACCTCATACGGTTCGTAATAAAATGACCGTTTAAATCCATATATGATTATATTCTTTAGCTGCTTCGGTGTAATGGAAAAGTTCTCCAGTGCCGTTTCAATTTCTCTGCATACCGATGTCCGGGAAACCAGTCTGTTATCGGTACAAAAAGACACGGACAATTTATGATCCAGCATCTTTCCCAGGGAATGGTCTTTGACCTGCCGGATATCAGGAGATGTCTGGAGATTGCTGGTAAGGCACACCTCAATGGTGATCCTGAGATCAGCGATATAGTTGGCGAGCTGTGTCACGTAACGCTTTTTATCTTCTATTTCGGGGGAATACACCATGGAATCGTCAAACAGATGCAGCCCATGTCCGATCCTGTCGGCATGCAGTTTTGTAATCGCCTGAAAAATTGATTCAGGTCCGTAAGCCTCTCCGGCATGAACGGTTTTTTTCAAAAAATGACTGTGCACATAGTGGTAGGAATCTTCATGATCACTGGCCGGATAACCGTACTCACTCCCGGCAAGATCAAACGCAACAACCTGAATATCGGTCTCCTCCCGGAGCCTGACCGAAGCTTTCGCGAGCTCCAAACTGGCCATTCTGATTATATCCAGAGGCGCCGAATACTGGTGAAGCTTAAACAGGTCTCGGTAATACGTGGAAAATCCTTCCGTAAAGAAACGCATGGCGCAGGCGATTATACCGTAATCGAAAGGCGGTTCGCCGTCTTTAAGAGCGGCGTTTATCTCCTTTTTCGCGTTTTTCAGACCTTTATCCACCGCGTCCATCACTTTCCGGAAAGAAAGCTGATCATTGATATGCAGCTGCGGAGCAAACCGCACTTCCAGGTACCGCACACCTTCCTTCCAGTTGTCCATAGCCAATTCGTACGCGGTCCTCTCAAGGGCTTCCTTCCCCTGAAGAACCCTGCCGGTCCAGGCAAATCCTTCCAGATACTCGTCCAGATTCCGGTATGATTTCCGGAACACCAGCTCCCGTAATCCTTCTTCGGTAAAAGAAGGAAGATCAACATTCTGTTCCTTGGCCAGATCGATTAAAGTTGAAAGGCGTAAACTGCCGTCAAGATGAACATGCAGATCGGTTTTAGGAATTTCTTTTATAAAATTTTTTATTTCCATAATGATAAAAATAAATAAGTACCTGATAATATGCAAGGACTCCGGCATTCATCCTCCGGGTAGAACCGGGGAATGCTCCCCGGAGGCCGCTCAATTACGCTCTTACTGTTGTGTTGACCGGAAATTGCCGGCTCCAGTCATACCTATTTACCGAAATGGAGGAAGCTGTTATTATTTCCGGATGAAAAAAAGTTTCCTTCTACTGATCTTTGTAACAGCAGCTCTTTCTGCATGGGCTGAAGGTCCTACACACCAGCTTTCTATAAAAATTTTTCCCTTGGAATCGGAAATCCGGGTTGATGGTGTACCCGCTGTACCGCTTTCCCAGGAAGGTCCCTGGAAAAATTTCCGTGTCCCGGCGGGGGAAAAGGAAGTTACCTTGAACTTCTCAGGATATATAGCGAAAAAAATTCCGGTACATGCGGACGGACCGGTAAAAATAGAAGAAAAATTGGAACGGACCGGATCAAACTTGAAGATGATCACCGAATTAACATGCGGAAAACGTCCGAAAAGCGTCACGTTCTCTCCGGATGGAGATTATTTTGTGGTTACCGAACTGGAGGGTTCCGGTGTGGGAATATACCGGCGCTCTCCATTCGGACTTTACAAACACATTGAACTGGGGGGAACAGGTTTTGTGGAATCAGCATTTATCCCGAGACAGAATGAATTATGGGTTTCCCAGATGACCACCGGGCGCATCCACATTATAGATACCCGGGATTACTCCTTAAAACGGAGTATCTCAAGCGGCGGAAAATGGACAAAGGTGATATCTCCCGCCCCTTCCGGAGACATGGTTTATGTCTCCAACTGGATCAGCCGGGATGTTTCAGAAATTGACGGAGAAACCGGAAAGGTTCTGAGAATTTTTCCGGTCTCGGGTATTCCCAGGGGTATGGCGGTTACCGAGGACGGAGATTACCTTTACGTCTGTATTTATGATACCGGCATGGTCGAAAAAATCAATCTGGAAACCGGTGAAAGCGGAATACTTCCTTTCGGGCCCGGGGCAAAACGGCACATCGTGCTGGATCACCGGAAAAAAACCGGATATGTATCGGATATGTATCACGGAACCGTCACTGCTTTTTCCCTGGCAAACGGCCGAAAATTGGGAGAAGTCAAGGTTGGAGCAAATTTAAATACCATTGCCCTGTCGGAAGACGGGAAGTTCCTCTTCGCGAGCGTAAGAGGCAGAAACAATCCTGAAAGTTACCTGAAAAAGGGGCCGGAATTCGGTAAGGTGACCGTGCTCGAAACAGATCCTCTCCGTATAATCGACTGGACTTGGGGCCGCAATCAGCCGACAGGGCTGGACATCTCTCCGGACAATAAATACATGGTGTTCAGTGACTTTCTCGATGACAATCTTGAAATATACAGCATTCAATCCCTCTGGAACTAACGTTTCCCGGATAGTTCTTTTACCGCCTTCTTGAAACATTCTCCCCGGTGGAATTCGTTCCTGAACATACCGAACGATGTACAGCCGGGAGAAAAGAGAATCACATCCCCGGAAACCGCACTGGAAAAGGCGTCGGCAACGCATCGTTCGAGATCGGCATAAGGTCCCCGGAACGGAATCCCCAGCTCCCGGAGGATGGGTATTATTTTCCGGGTACCGGTCCCTTCCAGTAGATATATCCCGGCAGGTTTCCGGACATAATCCCGGACTACCGAGAAATCCAGGGACTTATCCGTACCGCCGGTGACCAGATGGACAGGCCGGCTGAAACCTGAAAGTGCGGCGCCCACTGCCTGAGGCACCGTCGCAGCGGAATCGTTGTAGAACGAGATACCTCCCGCTTCACCTGCCGGTTCGAGCCTGTGAGGTATACCGGTGAATCGGGAGAGAACATCCCGGACGCGGTCCGGATCTGCACCCATGACGCTCCCGGCGAGACCGGCTGCCAGCAGATTGAGCCGCTGATGGGCTCCCGGAACCGAAATGGATTCGGGGAGTATCAGCTCCTTCCGGTCTTTAAGCCGAATATATCCCGGTCCTTCCGGGCTGGTAAGGTAGGCACCGTATTCATCCTGTTCTAACGGTACCGGAGAAAAAATGAGGGGGCATCCCGGCGTCTCATCCGCCATCTGCCGAGTGTCGGGATTCGCGCCGTTTAGAATCGTGTATTGGTCTTTATTCTGCGATTCAAAAATTACTTTTTTATCGGCAATGTAGGGCTCCATGGATCCGTAATAATCCTGATGATCCGGGATAATAGTAGTAACCACCGCGGCTTCAGGTCGGAGTACTCCCTTTCCGCGGAGATCCCCCAGCTGCCAGGACGAGAGCTCAAGAACGACCGGTGCTCCCGGCTCCAATTCATCGATAAAAGTTAGGGGCGAGACCGTTATGTTTCCCCCCAGTTTCGCGGAGTTTCCGGAGTGTTCAAGTATCCTGTGGATAGCGGATGCGGTGAACGATTTTCCCTTGCTGCCGGTAACCGCGACTACCGGATTTTCTGTAAGAGTCAGAAATACAGAGATATCGGTTTCTATACGGTCAGCCATGGCGAGATAGGGACTCGAAGCCGGTACACCGGGGTTTTTAATCACCAGATCGGCATTCCGGAAATCCGCCTCCCGGTGTTCTCCAAGAACATACCGGACAGGCAGTCCTTTCAGCAAATCCAGGGAAGGCGCGAGTTGATCCGCTGTTCTAAGATCAGTTACCGTAACCTCGGCTCCCCGGTTCGCGAAAAACGCGGCTGATGCAGCTCCGCCGCCGTGTACTCCTAAGCCCATAACAGTAACTTTTCCGGCCATGCGGGATTTATTTAATTTCAAACATGTACTCCTTCATTTCCTGTTCATTCAGGTACGCGCGAATCTTCAAACCGGCGAATAATGCTTTCCAGGCTTCGGGTATTTCTTTCCTGATCTTTTTAAACAGCGGCAAATCCTCACTGAACTTATTCCTTTTTAAAACTTTTTCAATTTCTTCGATATAGGGAGCAAGAACAGCGATTCCCCGATGCAGAAGGGGCAATCCTTTCCTCCTTCCCTCCTCAGCCGGAATAAACGGGAAATAACAGATAGACCGGTATTTACAGCTGAACGGATAATAAGGATGGATTCGGAGATCAGACGGCATAAAAAGCCTGGACAGAAACTTCGTCAGGTCCTGATCCATCCAGATTCCCTGGACCCGGTATCCCCGGCCTGTTTCACCGATCCAGGTTGACGATATCATCTGATCAAGCCGGAAACGGGAAATCTTGCAATTGACGGTTTCAATATCCTCTAACGGAATACAGTCGGTTTCAAGAAAAACACGGTTTGTCCGGTAAGCCGGTGTGATATCGTTCGTGCCGTCTCTAACGATTTGATGGATAAGTGGACGGAAGAGAAGATTCAGCCGCAGAACATAGAGATAATTTTTGCTGCCGATCCG
Source organism: uncultured Spirochaetales bacterium (assembly GCA_964384485.1). GTDB lineage: Bacteria > Spirochaetota > Spirochaetia > CAYLLE01 > CAYLLE01 > CAYLLE01. Next base: position 4,744 of record CAYLLE010000128.1, read on the forward strand.
GTACACATGAAAAAATTTTGGAGAGAGGATATTCAACGGATCAAAGGCATAGGTTAAACCGCTGAATACCTCCGGAATTAATGAAGTGATAGAAGCAATTGTATCCCGAACGGCGGTTCGGTACCGTTTTTCCGGCTTTCCCCGGGATACGTTATGATGTACCGGAAAAGAAGATACCGTTACCGGAGAACTCAACCGCAGGAAGTATTCCTGATTCTGATCAAAGTGCCGGGTATAATCCGCCTTGCCGCTGCCGGTTCGGGAACAAAGCGCGTTAATCTCATCATCAGAAGAATAGACCCTGATGGTGTTCTCTTCCTGCGTCATAACAAAGATTATTATACCGGAACGATCATTCTACACAAGGTTATGTTCTTTAGCACTCTTTAAAATTCTGGAATTCCAGTAGTTTTGCTTCATGAAACTGTTCTTGTCGGCAAACCGGTCTATCCGGCTGGTACGTTCCTGGAAAAACTTTACAGATTTCCCCAAGACCGTTACTTTGTCTTCAAACCTGCCGTCACCTGCTTCCGGCAGTAGTTCCGCGTAGAGGTAATAATAAATGCTCCAGAAAGGATCCAGCTCCCGCTGATGCCTTCCCCGGGTCAGACGTTTCATATCTTCAATACCTTCATCAAGATCCTGCACAACTGCTTTAAGATATCCCGACAGTGCCCGGATAAAACGGTCCAAAACACGCTCTTCTTTTTCGTCTTCCATCGTAAGATCTTCCATGAAAGAAAATCCGCTTTCCCACGGTACCGGCTCGGTGGTAAAGAAGATGTGTCTCCGGGGCAGATCAAGAGCTTCCAGAACAGCGCTTAAACCGAGCCGGTGTTCGCCTAACAGGGTATAAGCTTCGGCCATAAAAAAGAGTGACTCCCGGGTACGGCAGCGATCCTTAAGTATTAAAAGGCCTTCGTGGAGTTTCCCGTTATAGATCATAGCGCGGGCAAACCATCGATACAGTACCTCAAGGGCTTCAGGATCCCGGTAGATACGGCAGTAGGTCATTCCAAGAGAAAACAAACTCTCCGCCTCGGTATACCTGCCGAGTTCCATACATGTTCTTCCCTCTAAAAACGAGATATACAGAAACCATTTCCTTACCGATATTGATTCAGCCGTTTCTTTAATGGACGGGAGGTAGTCCAGCACCCTGGTATAGTTCCCCTGGAGAAAAAGGCTTATTATTTCAAGTATGTAACTCCGGAGGTAAGCGGAAATATCCCGGGACGGATCAACCGATTTCCGGGCAATGCCGAAATAATTTTTGGCGTCCTGCAGATTTTTCTGACCAAGCATTATTATCCCGAGTTCAGCATTTGCCCTGCAGAGTCCGGACGCATCATCAGCTGTCTGATACAGCATAATGGACCGTTTTATCATTTCCATTGCTCCGGACAGCTTCCACTGGGCCAGCAGATACTTACCCCGGAGGAAGCTGAAATCTCCGGCGCAATACGAAACTTCTTCCCGGCCCGTCCGCCACTGATGACTGAGCCGGGACACTGCGTTCCGGTCCCCGTCGAGGAGAGCACACCGCAGTTTCCCGCCCTTTTGGAGCATATCGAACTCACCGGCATACCGGCCCTTTTCAATTTTTAATCCGGGATAATAATACAGGACATCTCTTAATATGGAAGATCCGTTAACGGAAGGTGATCTGAAAATATAGCGTTGAAACAGTTTCAGAAAATTCTCATATTTAAGTGAAGACCGGAGCAGCTGTATTGTTTTAATATTGACAATACATTTCCCGGCTTCCCACTCCCGGAAAATCCAATCGGACAATGCTTGAGTGATCTTCCCGGTTTCTTCGGGAAATAATTCCTTCATCCACGAGGTGATCTCCCGGGGATATGGCGCACCGTTTTTTATAAATCCGTATTTTTCCAGCTCCCGGAAACTATTCTGTACTGCAAGCAATTCAATGCCCAGGGTTTTCATGAACCAGTGGAACTGTTCTTCCCGGATCATACCCGCGCATGTAACCGCTGTAAACCCGGTGGTCCGGACCACCGGGTTTAGATTCGCGAAAACCCGCATGCGGAAAGCTGTTTTTCCTGTTTCTTTTTCGGAAAGAATCCTGTAGTAGACCGTTTCAAGAGATTCCCGTCCCTTAAGGTCAGTATAAAATTTCAGTATTTCCGGTTTTCCCCGAAGTTTGGTACTGAGATATTTTGAAATTTTTATTCCCTCAAGCTCGGTATACTCCAGTACTTTAACATCATACGAAACACCGGCTTGGCCGGAAGGCAGTCTGGACATGACTTTTTTCTGAACCTCTTCGGAAGTAAATGGGATGATCAGACACGGAAAGAAATCCTCCTCCGGAACACCGCTCAATACTGTCTTTATAAGAATATCGAGGGTCTCATCCTTATACTGTTCCAGTTCTTCACACACCAGGAAGAACGGTGAATACTGTTCTCTGACCATTCGTGAGAAACCGGTGAGATAGAGCAGAAATGCGGAAATAAAATCTGTCCGGATAATATCATGTACTTCATCAAGAACCGGTGTTACCGGTCCGTATTTTAACAGCAGAGGTTCAAGCCGCTGCCAAGTTTGCTGTTCAGTCTCATTCAGGAAAGATGAGACTACCGGAAAAAGACTCCTCCGGAGAGCGTTACGGAACGGTTCCACTGCTGAAAAAACCTCATTCCCTCCCGTCAGAGATGCCGTAACCCATCCTTCATTTTCTTTTTTCCCGGTTATTCTCTCCAGAGCCGCGTAAAGATTGAGATGCATCTCCAAAGGGGCGCTGCCTTTCAAAAAAACAATTGTTTTCCCGGCTTCTCCATTGATAAGGGGAGTCATTTCGTCAAGAAGATGTTCTACAATATCCGGATGTACAACGAACTCCCGGAAAGACCCGAGAAAAACATTCTTTCCCTCTACCCGGGACAGGATTTTCCACACCGCGCCTTGCTGCTGGGTTGAGATGCGGTGCTTTAGCGAAACAGCCGCGGATTCACCCAGCCAGAATGATTCATCCGGTTCGATCCGTAGAACAGTGCCTTTCAACGCGGTAAAAATATCTTCCCGCTGCCTTCCGGTGCAAAAATCGACGAGAACTGTGTATCCGTATAAATCGTTTTCTTTTTCCCGAAGGTACCGTTTTAGCCTGAAGATCGTATCTCCCAGGTAGGCTTCATCATCCTTGGACAAACTAGGAAAGGAGTACAGAAAGAATCCGCCCTCCTCCCATTGGAATACACCCCCATCCTGCTCCAGGAGGGTCCGCACATGGCCGGTAATTTCCGAAATATCTTCGGGAAAAAGCTTCATCAGCTGTCTGTAATTCGAGAATTCAGCTAAGAGATAATACATTCTACGGAATCCATTGTATAATTTAGGCACATAAAAAGGGGGTTTTGAGCTGCCCTTAGTCCCTATACATATTGTCGATCGTTTTTATGGATTACTTAATTGAGAGAATCAAGATAGACGGGCAAGACCTCTTTGATCTATATCGCCCCGGTATTTTCTGCCGTACAGATAATCGAAGAGAAACTCCAGGTCGTCCGTTTCCATGCCGATGTATTTTACCCCCATGTATTTTATCCCCGCGTCCTTGAACTTCCTCATCACCCTGGCGGTAATCGGCATTGTCCGAGAATCACAGACAACTTTCATTTCCAGATCAGTATAGAGGTGGATATCCGGACCGTCGGTGGGGTAACTGAACAGCAGCCCGGAAGCGGATATGTCAATCAGTTCAGTCTGATCAAATTCTTCCTTAACCGGCTCACTTTGGTAATAACCGTTCAGCTTGAGAGAATAAGAAAGAACCCGGGATAACTGGAAAAAAGTATCTATTTCATCCGTTTTAAACGGTTTACCCCCGGTTTTCCACACGGAAATATAACCAACCGTATATTGATGATACAATATCGGACAGTAGATAAACCTCCGTCCGGTTCCGGCTTGGTCTTCCATTTTCGATATCGACTCGAGAACCTTGAAGAGGGGGGTCCCTTTCTGTGTTTCCCGCTGAATAATCTCATCCTTTCTAATTATTCTGTCCCGCAAAACCGGATCCTTAGGTGGATTTTCATCAAAGCTGAAGGGAACTACTAAGATCTTTCCGGTGACAGCGATTATCTTTTCCGCGGTTAATTCCGGTTTCCGTTCCCGGAACATGGATATTTTACTTTCACCGCCGATAGCTTTCGCTTTTTCCCGTATAGTTTTAAGCAGTTCGGAAATGCGTGAGGCGTCGAAACCCGCTTCAATATTCGGTTCGTCTACTGGATCAAACATCTGGGAATGAGGAAAATCAAGCTTAATTTCTTTTCCCATATAAAAAAATGAAACCTCTACACCTTCCGGTTTGACAATTCTTTCATACTCTCTGGAAAGATCCCGGAATATTTCCGCGGGTTGATCGATAATAACCGAATTATCTCCCGTTTCAGTAACTTTCGACCGGAACATCATGGGCTGTTCCCGGAAAGAAAAGAAGACATTTATCTTTGCTCCCCGTGAAAGTGCCGGGGGCGCTTCGTCAATGATAACAAGCCTAAGCCGCTGTTTTTCGTTTTTGGTGATTTTACACAGAATCTGTTTCCCGCTGAAATGAATTTCCACAGGAACATCATTTTCCATTAGGTTAACGAAAATAAATTCTTTCTCGACACGGTGTATTTCCACTGCCACTACTGTTCATCTCCTAGGATCGAGAAATCGACCTGTATGTCGCTAATATACCATGTATCACCCGATTTTACTACATAGACAGCCCCGGCGGCTTCCGCGCCATCCTTCTTAAGCAGAAGGGGAATTCCCCCTTCCCCGCCCCCTAGGTCCTGCAATTTCCCGATGAACCACCGCTCAGGACGATACCCGCTCTCCGCGGCTCCCTTCAGGATTCGGATGACATTATCCGAACTGCCTTTCTCGAAAAGTTTTTCTTTTATTACACCATCCTTAAATGACTCAAGAAAATCGGTAATCATAGAATATATTTTTCCTTCGCCTTCCCCTGCCGTCATGAGAGGCGCAAGTTCTCCGATAACCTGATGAACAGGTTCGACAATCCGTTTCTGCCGGGTGTGGAGAAAAAAAACCGTACCCCTGAGATCCTGCCGGGTAACCCTTCCGGATGGGTCTGCAGCAGCCTCTTCCTCCGCCGCGGCACTGTCCTGTTCTCCTTCCCGGTCCGTCCGTTCCATGGCGATTTTCCTCGGATCGGATTCGGTATCGCGCTGCTTCAGTTCTTTTTCTGTAGGTTCATCGGACTGTGCCGGAGATTCACCTTCATCTTTAGTACACGCGAAACTCAGAAGGACGCAGAAGAAAAGAAGTAAAAAATGTTTCATCATCAGCTGATTATATTACCCGATCCGCGGATTTTTTTCCACAATTAAAGGTTTTTTTAAGTAATGCCACCGAACGTGGACATAAAAACAGACTAACCCTCAGTCGTATATATACTTAGGAATCCGCCAATCCAAAATGTGCGGAGGAGTGAACAACCACCGCATCCAAACCAG
>CAYLLE010000129.1:0-10222 GCA_964384485.1 uncultured Spirochaetales bacterium
AGGAGGCAACATGAAAGGTATCATTTTGGCCGGCGGAAGCGGTACCCGGCTCTTTCCCGCAACACTGCCTGTGTGTAAGCAGCTTTTACCGGTTTATGATAAACCAATGGTGTATTATCCCCTGTCTACATTGATGCTTGCCGGAATTCGTGACATCTTAATTATTTCCACACCGAAAGATACACCGCGGTTCCGGGAACTTTTCGGTGACGGGAGTCAGCTGGGGATGTCTTTCAGTTACGCGGTACAGGATAAACCCCGGGGGCTGGCAGACGCGTTCCGGGTGGGGAAAGATTTCATCGGATCCCATTCGGTGGCGCTTATTCTTGGGGATAACATCTTCTACGGGCATAACCTTTCCGGTATTGTATCGAACGCGGCTAAAGGTGATGATGGCGCTACCGTTTTTGGTTACTACGTTCGTGATCCTGAACGGTACGGGGTAGTCGACTTCGATGATACCGGAAAGGTCCTCTCTATAGAGGAGAAACCTGCCAAACCGAAATCAAATTACGCCGTCATCGGCATTTACTTCTACGATAACGATGTCGTCTCTATCGCGGAGAACCTGAAACCATCCGCCAGGGGTGAACTTGAAATAACCGACGTCAACCTGGAGTATTTAAACCGGGGCAGCCTGAACGTGGAACTTATGGGGCGGGGTTACGCGTGGCTCGATACGGGAACCCAGGAATCGTTCAATGACGCGGTGAACTTTGTTAAAACTATCGAAGACCGGCAGGGACTAAAGATTGCCTGTATCGAGGAAATTGCCTGGCGCATGGGCTATATCGACAGAAAGCAGCTTTTAAGGCTGGGTGAAGAACTCTCGAAATCCAGTTACGGGCAGTATATATTGGACCTCCTGGAGCACTGACATGCCCTTCAGCTTTACCGATGGTCCCATACCGGGGCTTAAAATAATCACCCCCAGGCGGTTCACCGATGAGCGCGGTTTTTTCCTGGAAACATATAAGACGGGAGATTTTTCGGCACACGGTATTCCCGGCCTTTTTGTTCAGGATAATCATTCCCGGTCAAAGCGCGGGGTTCTGCGGGGACTTCATTTCCAGCGGCCGCCGCATGCCCAGGGAAAGCTCGTACGGGTAGTCCGGGGCAGAGTTTGGGATGTGGCGGTAGATCTTAGACCGGACTCAGTTACGTTCGGGAAGTGGTCGGGGCTGGAGCTTTCCGATGATAATAAAGTTATGTTCTATGTGCCGCCGGGATTCGCCCACGGCTTTGTCGCGTTGGAAGACGGGACCGATTTCCTTTATAAATGCACCGATGTGTACGCGCCGGAATGTGAGTCCGGAATCCGGTACGATGACCCGGATCTGGGTATTGAATGGCCCATGGAAAACTGTATTGTAAACGAAAAGGATTTGGATCTGCCGTCTTTTAAAGAATTCCAGGACGGCAGCACATGATTTGGGTCATAGGGTCAAAGGGCATGCTGGGAATGGAACTCTGCGGACAGCTCGAACAGTCCGGGCTCCCGTTTGTGGGTACCGACCTGGATGTTGATATACTTGATCCCGGTGCTTTGCGTGAATTCGCCGCCCGGAATAATAAGATCGATGCCATAGTTAACTGTTCCGCCTACACGGCGGTGGACCAGGCGGAGGATGAAGCCGATAGGGCTTTTGCCGTGAACGCCCGGGGAGCCGCAAACATCGCGGAGACAGCCCGGGAACTGGATATCCCCCTAATACATATCTCAACGGATTACGTTTTTCCCGGTACCGAAGAAAGGCCGCTGACGGAGGAAGATATTCCGGAACCGAAGTCGGTCTATGGTAAATCCAAACTCGCGGGGGAAGAAGAAATCCGTGAGCGGCATAAAAAATATGTGATAATACGTACCTCCTGGCTCTACGGGAGACACGGAAAAAACTTTGTCTTTACAATGCTCAGACTGATGAAAGAACGTGATGAACTCCGGGTGGTGAATGATCAGTACGGTTCTCCAACCAACGCGGCTGATTTGGCGGCTGCAATCATCACTATAATACAGTCTCAGAAGAAAGAATACGGACTATTCCATTTTTCCGGGTCCGGGAAGACTACCTGGCGGGATTTCGCCCGGCAGATCGCCGAATCGGGACGCCGTCTTGGAATCCTCAGCCGTTACATCACGGTAAAAGGTGTGAGTACCGCTGAATATCCGACAAAAGCGGTAAGACCTGCTTTTTCATTGATGGCCACAGAAAAAATCGAAAGAATCTACGGTATAACTCCGCCGGACTGGCAGAAGTCATTGGAACGGTTTTTAACCAAGATTACAGAGGATGGAGGTAAAAATGATACGAAAACCTAAAAATGTGCTGGTAACCGGTGGAGCCGGATTCATCGGTTCGAATTTTATACGGTATCTCTTTGATCAATCCGATGATGTTACGTTAGTAAATTTGGATAAACTCACGTATGCCGGCAATCTGATGAGCCTGGCGGATATTGATGAGAAATTCGGCGGAACCAGGTATCATTTCCGGCAGGCCGACATTACCGATCTTAAAGAATGCCGGAAAATCATCGAAGAGTTTCAGATTGATACGGTTGTGCATTTCGCGGCGGAAAGCCATGTGGACCGGTCCATTGAGGGACCTGCCGATTTTATCAGGAGCAATATAAACGGAACATTTATCCTGCTGGATATCCTCAGAGACATATGGAAGGGACGGGAGGATGTTCTTTTCCATCACGTAAGTACCGACGAAGTGTTCGGTTCTCTCGGATCCGAAGGTTTCTTCCACGAGAAAACCCCCTATGATCCAAGAAGCCCCTATTCGGCATCAAAGGCTTCTTCTGATCACCTTGTCCGTGCTTATCACCATACCTTCGGGCTGCCTGTAACCATTTCCAACTGTACCAATAATTACGGTCCTTATCAGTTTCCAGAAAAACTCATACCCGTGATGATCGAAAACATGCTGGCCGAAAAGCCGCTGCCGGTGTACGGTGACGGCAAAAATATCCGTGACTGGCTTTACGTGGAAGATCATTCGGCGGCAATCTGGTCGGTTGCAACCGGCGGCAAATCCGGAGAAACCTATCTTGTTGGGGGTGAAAACGAATGGGAGAATATCAAGCTGGTCAATGTACTGTGTGAAGTGACCGCGGATAAAGCCGGAAAGCCCGGAGACTATTATAAAAAGCTGATATCGTTTGTGAAGGACCGCCCCGGACACGACCGGCGGTACGCGGTAGACTGTTCCAAAATCAAGCAGGAACTGGGATGGAAACAGTCGGTAACATTCCGTGAGGGTCTCGAGAAAACGGTGGACTGGTACCTGGAAAACCGGCAATGGGTGGAAAGCGTTAAATCCGGGGACTATCGCGAATGGATGGAGAAAAACTACGGATTGCGGTAGCGGCTACGGATTCAACGCGTTTATAATCGCGATGATTGTCGTAATGAATCCCACCCCGGCGGTTAATACCGGAAAGTACTGGTTAAAGTTGTAGACAAAACTGTTGCGTTTCGCTTCGATTACATCTCCCGGTTCAATAGGAGCGGATTTAGGTTTCGGATTTCCCGCAATATCACGGTAATCGTACGCTCCGTCTTTATTGAGTTCGGGATCGAATCCGCCGGCTAACATGATGTAGTGATCGGGTGTTACTTCTTCCGCGAAATCGTATCTTCCCGGAAAATAAACAGCGCCGATAACCGTTACATCCAATGGCGTCGGTGGCGGTTCAGGTTCCGGTTCTGGCTCCGGTTCAGGTTCGGGTTCCGGGGGAGGCGGGATGTACACATCGATTGTGTCGCCGGGATCTATAAAGGTGTTTGTATCTTTTTCATTATCCGCGTCATCGTAAACCGTGAAAACCGCTGTTTCAAGCTGCCTTGACCTGGTGCTGGTCCCGGCGAGATTCAGGTAGTATTCGAGCCGCTTCACCGGATTGTACGGATAACGCCCGGGATTTGGTACGTTACCGGTAACCATAACGATCGGTTGAAGAATAGGAATGATAATACGGTCAAAGGGCTTGACGGTAATATTCTGTGGCGAATCTTTACGGTAGAGGATTTCTTCAAGGTTGATGTCGATCGTGGACTGTCCCTTACGGACTATCATGGCGTTTTCGTAATCGGCGAAAGTGGAGATTCGATTTCTTATGGGGCTGACAACATCAAATATTGTGTCCCCCTGGAGGAAAGGAACTGTAATACGGTTATAAAGTTCCAGTGTTGAGTCTTCATCAGGCTCAGGTTCTATCGCCTGTGTAATATCCACCGCTCCTTCGACATACACTATTTGTTCCTGTTGCAGTTTGGATGGTACGGTAATGCGGATAACATTTTGTAGAGAGGGGATTTGTCTTTCCTTATTCCATTTGAATGTAAGCACATTTAATTTATCTCCGTCACTTGCTTCTACCCTAAGCCGGGATGTATCCGCATTAGGCGTAAATCCTTTCGCGAAGCTGATTAGATCTTCCGCTGTTTCTCCCGGCAGAAGTTCGTACTTGTCAGGGCGGAATACCTCTCCGGTTATTTCCACGATACGGCCGATTTCCTTGACCCGTATGGTATCTCCAGGCTCGAGGGTTGGATCTTCTTCCTCAATCCCTAAATTACGTGCGGCGAAGAGATCGTGAGAGGTGACCGTGCTGTCTTTAGAAATAATTTCAATATTACGTCTGGATGAGTAAGGTGCAAGCCGGTTTACTACAACTTCGCTTAATCTGGAAAGCCCCCAAGCAGATACAATGGCGGTCTGGTCGATTGCTCCGATTAATCGTACCTGGAAAATACCCACCTCTGTTATTGCAACAGTAGGGTTGCTTCTGGGATAGGCCTTTTCTACGTGCTGTTCGATTTCATCCTTTAGCTTAGAAAAATGCATTCCCTTAGCATTTATTTCACCGAATATGTTCAGATTAATGGTGTAATCACCTTCTACTAAAAATGTGGTGATATTCGGTTGTCCGCCGGAAATATAGGTTAATTGGTATGTATCACCGGGAGTAACCGGGTAATTCGGGTTTGATATGGCTAAATTGAGCCGGTCGGTAACCTCTGCAGCTGCATCTAATTCTTCAGTTTCCTCTTCTAATACTTGAGGAATCTCTTGTGCTGCTTGATAACCAGCACAAAATATTAACATCATGAAAAAAATTAGAACTTTATTATGTATCATTGTTTATTCTCTTTCAGAATTGTGCGTTTTGTAGGATCAGAAATGATTGTTCTTATCATATTTATAAAAAATGCTATTACAATACCCGATAATAAACCCACTGCCGTTACTATCATACACAGCTGACCGCGGCTGGGTCCGGCCTTTTCTTCCGGTAATTCCGCCGCTTCAAGTACCGAAAAAACAGGCTCGGATTCGGCGGTAAGTTTTGCGACTTCATACTGTTCCGACAACGCTTCGAAAACCCGTTCCCTTACCTCCAAATCACGCATATATCTGGCAAATTTAATCTGAAGTTGCGGGAGCTCATCCCGGGCTGGAAGAGATTGACCTACTCCGATATTTCCCTCATACACCTCCGCTATGGTCTCCGCAATATTACTGCGTTCGGCTTCCATTCGTTGCAGTGTGGGATCGTCCTCGAAAGTTGTAGTCTCTCTGTAATTTTTAATACGTACATCCAATTCCAGAAGCTGCTGCTGCAAATCAGCGAGCATTGCTGACTGTGTCTCCGCGACCTCAGTTACCGAAAGTGCACCGATTTGCCGCTGAAACAGCTGAATGCTTGTTTCTAAGTCTATTATATCCTCTTCAACTTCCATCAATTTTTCTTCGAGGGTTTTTACCTGCTGCAGGTTGTCGGTTCCTCCCTGGTCGACGAACCATTCCTGGAGATGAACCACGATGGAGTTAACAATTTCCATGGCAAATTCGGGATCGATATCCTGATAAGAAATCGTGAGGATACCGGTGCGCTGTTCGTATGATGTGTTCAATCGGCCCAGTATTGCAGACCTTGAAGTAGTTCTGATATTTTTTTCTATTTGATATTTCTCCGGTATTTTGAATTCGTCAACAAGCTGATCTAAAACATTTCTGCTCCTTAGCACTTGTACGGCGAATTCCCCCATATCGATATTTCCGGATGAACTGGGCATATCCACGCCAAGAGAAGCCAGTATTGCAGCGCTCCCGCCTCTTTGACCGCTATGAACCAGCAGGCGCGCGTTCGCCTGATACACATTTGGAAGCGGACTCTCTTCAGGGGGCAGTCTGAGGGAAACTATTGAAAAAGCCACCGATCCCGCAGCCGCTAAGAAAGTAAAAATTATAATAAGCCACTTATAGCGCCAAAGAATACCGAAATAATAGAGGAGTCCTTCAAGGAGAGTTCGCTCTTCATTCTTATTTATATTTTTAGGACGAACCGTTCTTACTTTTCCCATAATATAATGATTATAATATCTCAACAATGAAGGGGTTGTAAAGCAAGTTATATGATTTACGTGAAATATCGTTCATTTTAATTGAAAATTAAATATAATACCTTTACTAATCCCTAGAGTAGTAAGTATAATACTTGTATTATGAAAAATGATTCGCCTTCCTCGGCAAAGGATCGGCGGATAATAATAATTGCCGATACCTTAATGCAGAATACAGTTTTCGCTAATCTCATTAATAAAAGTACTGGAATAATGTGTGCGTTGGAAAGTCAATTTGAACGGCTCGTTTCTATGTTATTCGACGGAGATATTAAACTTGTCCTGGTCGATATGCAGTACAGCAAGATTGAATTTGTTTTAAATTACATTATGGATAATAAAAAAATATGCAGCGCCTATATCATATCTCTTTTCAATGTGCAGCGGGAGCTGCAGATAGAAGAACAGGCAATTTTATGGGGGATACGCGGTTTTTTTTATAAAGATTCCTCATTAGACCATATCTTAAAAGGAATAACCGTACTTTTTGGTGGAGAATATTGGGTAAGCCGGGATATCCTTATAGAATGTATGCTTCAGACGGACAAGCTTGAACAAATGGTCCCGATGGATCTTAAAAAACGTCCCGGTGATCTTACCGACCGTGAGGTTGAAATTCTGGCTATGATTTGTAAGGGAAGTAATAATAATGAAATTGCCGACCATTTATACATCAGTACTAATACGGTTAAGACTCACATATATAATATCTACAGAAAGATCAATGTCCCCAATAGAATGCAGGCGGCCCTTTGGGGTGCTAAAAACCTGTAAATTACCTAGTAATTAAGTGCTAGATCCGTAATACTCTTCCGTAAAAAATAATAACCAATTCATAATAATTCGTGATCAAATAATCGGCCGTATGGTGTTACTTTTAGTGCTATATGATAGAGAATAGGAAGATAGAGCGGTTTTCCCTTTCGGTACCGGCCAAAGTGGTTCTGGATACAGAAACTGGAGAAAAGATGACAACTGCGGTGATTTCTCGGGATATTTCGTCCGCAGGAGGTTTCTTTCTCGCCGACAGTACTGATATCCCTGTCGGAAGCAAGGTGAAGCTCGAATTAACTCTAACCATTGAAAAGCTAAAGGAGCTTTTAAATACCCAAGAAGAGGTAAGGATTGAGGTAGAGGGAAACGTAATCCGGACCGGGGAAGACGGTTTTGCGGTCTGTTTCTCCAAGGGATACCGTTTTTTTCCTCCTGGTTCTGCAATGATGGCGGCGTTTTAGAACGTCATTAACATATAGCTGAGGCAGTCTGTTTCGGCGGCGCTTCGGACACACGCATGATTTATTGTTCCATCGGTGTTTGCCAGCCGATATCAAATGGAGAAGGTGTGTCCGAAGTGGAAGTCCAAGTAAAAATATTTATTTGAGGGGGGAAATATGGATGATCCAAAAGTAAATGTTAAATGGAAGCCGTTTATTGACGGGGTCCAGAGAAAGGTGGATAAAAGAAAGCTAAACGGCATATATTCTGAAGGAATGTTTTCCCAAATCCTGCAGCACGAGCGCAACCGTTCCGACCGGCTGGAAACGAGTCTTTCTATTGTTTTTTACGATTTTAATAATAGAAAAAATATTACAAAATTTATAGAGACTCTTAAAAGCGAGGTGCGGTTTACCGACCACCTGGGATGGACAGGAAAAAACAGCATTGGAGTAATTCTTACCGGCACCGACCGCCGGGGGGCGGAAAAATTCATTGCCCACTTCCACGCGTGCCTTTCTTTCAATCCTCCTATACCGAGGATATATTCCTATCCGGAAAACTGGGAAAACGCAAACCGAAATGAGAATGCTCCGGCAGAAGCTGGCGACCAAAACTCTTCTTCCTCGGAGAATCAGGTTATGTTTGTTAACGGGCTTCCCGTGTGGAAACGGGTACTGGACATTACCGGTTCGTTATTAGGCTTGATGTTTTTGACCCCACTGTTCGTTTTGCTGGCACTCTACATTAAAATTGTTTCCCCAGGTCCGGTTTTTTACAAGCAAAAAAGGGTTGGACAGGGAAGAAGGGTGTTTACCTTTATCAAGTTCCGTACGATGAAGCACAATAACAACGAACAGGTGCATTCCCATCACGCTAAAGATTTTATCAATTTTGACAGGCCCATGGAAAAACTGGACAGCAAGGACCCGAGGATAATATTCGGAGGAAAGGTTCTGAGAAAGTCCTGCATAGATGAGCTTCCTCAACTACTAAACATCCTGAAGGGTGATATGAGCCTTGTTGGTCCCCGTCCATGCATTCCCTACGAAGCCGATGAATACGGCAGATGGCACGGCAGAAGGTTTTCCATGGTACCCGGATTGACCGGTCTTTGGCAGGTAAGCGGAAAGAATAAACTGACCTTTAAACAGATGATAAAGCTGGATATAGCATACGAAAAAAAGATGTCCTTAGGATTTGACCTTGCAATAATATTCAGGACAATACCGACTGTTTTTAATCTTGTTTTTGAGGCGGTTCTGAATAAGATGAAACAGGGGGAACAAGAGGCGGAACGGTATATTAATAGGGAACAATTACAAAAGCAGGTTGTAACCATAGACCGTTATCCTGAAGCAAATAAATACAGTTGTAGTATAGATGAAGATAAGTCATTTGCTATGACTGAATAATGATTAAATGATTTTTTTTAAAAGGAGTATATTGTGGCGGATATTTCTGTAAAAAAGCTTAGTTCAGAAAAAATAAAAGAAACAGTAAAAGAATTTATTGTACAAAACTTTTTGTTTGGCCAAGAAGACATTAAAATTGATTCAGATGATTCTTTTCTGGAATCAGGGATAATAGATTCTACCGGTATACTTGAATTGGTTACATTTATCGAAGAGACTTATGGAATTGAAATTGCGGATGAGGAAATGTTGCCGGAAAATTTGGATTCGCTTGAACGAATTTCTCTCTTCATTTCAAATAAACTTTTTGTGGTCCATGAACAAAACTATTGACGTCTCGATTATTATTATCAGTTATAATACATGCGATTTAACTATCACTGCAATTGAATCGGTGTATCGGGAGACAGAAAGTAATTTTGAGATCATCGTTGTGGATAATAATTCAACTGATGAGTCCGTAATGAAAATTGAGAGTATGTTTCCTGGAGTCAAGCTTATTTGTCTGAATCATAATGCCGGGTTTGCCTTGGGAAACAACATTGGTGCAGAAAAAGCAAACGGAAAATATATTCTGCTTCTTAATCCTGACACTGAAATTCTTGACCATGCCGTAGACCGGTTGGTTCGATTTGCTGAACTTAATCCTCAATACGGCCTCTATGGAGGAGCCACTTTCTTCTCTGACATGAGTAGGAATCCTACCGCTGGATATATTAAACCTTCAGTATGGAGTTTATTCGCTTCCGCAATTGGCTTATCTTCACTTTTCCGTAGGTCTAAATTTTTTTCTCCTGAGTCATTGGCATGGTGGGATTGGTCCCACCCAAAACAGATAGACATCATAACAGGATGTTTTCTTCTGATTAGAAGTAGTTTGTGGAAAAAACTTGGCGGGTTTGATACCCGTTTTCATATGTATGCGGAAGATGCTGATTTAAGTTTCCGTGTTAGGAATGAAGGGTTAAAATGCGTGCTTAATCCGCACGCCGCGATAATACACCATGGCGGAGCCTCTGAAACGGTACGGTCTGAGAAAATGCAGCGGCTATTTCGGGCTAAATGCCAGTTGTTTCGTAAACACATGAAAAAACCCTTCGCAGAATATGCAGTTTGGACGTTGAAGCTGTATTCACTGATAAGATTCTATATGTTTGGAGCGTGGGCTATATTTTCC